>SCUF01000178.1 GCA_004298325.1 Betaproteobacteria bacterium
ATCGGCTTGCAGATCGAACTGCAGGCGGTCGGGCATGCGCATGTGCATGAGCTCCAGGTAGGCACGCACCAGCTCCAGTTCCTGTCGCATCGTGGTCGCCGGATCGTGCAGACGCGGGACGGCTGCGCGCAAGTACGCGATCAGGTTGTCGAGCACCGCGGAAGCCTGCGGCGAACCGGCATCGACCAGCTCGCGCACGTTGGCGAGCGTATTGAACAGGAAATGCGGCTCCACCTGCGCCTGCAGCAGGCGCAGGCGCGAGTCGAGCGCCTTGCGCTCCAGTTCGCTGCGCTCGAGCTCGAAGGCGAGCGCCTGGCTGCGCGCGGCGTAGTCGCGCTGGCGGAACAGGGCCGCCACGGCGATCCACGGCGCGAACAGAAGGCCGGTCATGGTCATCATGAAGAAGCCGTTCAGGCGCGCTCCGACCTGCCAGAACGGCCTGGGATCGTCATGCGGGAGCAGGTACTGCGCAAGCACCGCAAGCGGTACCGCGAGAGCCACGCACAGGACCTGGAGCGCCCAGCGCGCAAGCCACTGGGGCAGGCGTGCGGGCCACTGCTCGAAGAGTCCGAAGGCGAGCAACGCGGCCAACCCGACCACCCACTCGCGGCCGATCACTCGCGCAGTCGACAACGCGGGAAAGGCGGGGCTGAGAAGCAGGCCCAGCAGGGTCGACGCGACGAGGGCGACGAGCAGCCGCCGCCAGCCCAGGGTCAGGGCGAGGCCGCGCGGCTTTGCAGAAGGGGGAGGAGCCTCCATCGCCTCCGATAGTAGCGAGTTCATCGCGTATGGACAGTGGCCACGGGACGAGCCACGCTGCCGGGGTTCCAGGCCACGCTGGGGCGCGACGGGCTGCGGATGGCGCGGCCAATCGGCGTCCGTCTGCCCACACTGCGGCTGGGCCATCACAGAACGTCGTTCGTCGCAATCGGCTGGTTTCTCGCGCGGCCGCAACGCTACCTTACCGGCTTGCGCGGCCCGGTTTCGCCGCGGCGCGCGGGTAACCCAGGCGGAGGACGACATGTCGAGGGAAATGAGTCACTGGTTCTTGGCGCTCATCGCGAGCCTGTCCATGGTGCAGCCCGCACTGGCGGCGGAAGGCAACCGCGGCCAGCTGGTCAGCGTTCAATGGCTCGAGAAGAACCTGAAGCGCGACGACCTGCTGCTGATCGACGCCTCGCCCGCGAAGCTGCACTCGGCCGGCCACATTCCCGGCGCGGTGAACGTCGATCTGTTCAGCTTCGGCGGCCGCGAGGTTCCCGCCGCCGAAATGCAGCGGCGCTTCCAGTCCTGGGGCGTAGCCGACGGGAAGAAGATCGTCCTCTACGACCAGGGCGGCACGTACCTCGCGACCAGCCTCTTCTTCGATCTCCACTATTACGGATTCCCGGTCGAAAATCTCGCCGTGCTCGACGGCGGGTTCGCCAAGTGGCAGGCGGCGGGCGGTGCGGTCACGAAGGAGCCGACCCCGGCGCCGAAGCCGGGAACGTTCCGCGTCGCGAAGCTCAACGAGGACGTACGCGTGCGGCTGCCGGAGTTTCTCGTCGCTTCCGGCGACCCGGCGAACCATGCGCTCGTCGAGGCGCTGGAGCCCGCGCAGCACTTCGGCGGTGCCAAGTTCTTCGACCGCGCCGGCCATATCCCCAATGCGATCATGATGCCCGCTGCCGATTTCTACAACGCCGACAAGACCTTCAAGTCCGCCGAGGAGATCCGGCGGATGCTGGTCTACCTCGGTGTCAGGCCCGAGCAGCAGGTCTACACGCATTGCGGCGGCGGCATCGCCGCGAGCGTGCCGTTCTTCGCTGCGAAGTTCATGCTGGACTACCCCAGGGTCAAGCTCTACAAGGAATCGCAGCTGGAATGGCTGCGCGACGACAGAGGGCTGCCCTTCTGGACTTACGACGCGCCCAATCTGACGCGCGAAAAGAACTGGTTGAACGGATGGGGCAATTCGATGATGCGCCGCTTCGGTGTGGCCCGGCTCAGCGTCATCGACGTGCGCCCGGCGGCGTCGTTCAAGCAGGCCCACGTGCCATACGCCATCAACGTCCCCGCGGAAGTATTCAGGCGCCATCTCGCGGCGCCCGCGAAACTGGCCGAAGTCATCGGTGCCGCGGGTGTCGATGCCGCTGACGAAGCCGTGATCGTTTCGGAAGGGGGATTGAACGCCGACTCGGCGCTGGCCTTCCTTCTGCTGGAAAAACTGGGACAGAAAAGAGTCTCCGTCTTGTCGGATTCCGTGGACGACTGGGGATTCGCCGGCTTTCCGGTGAACAAGGTGGCCGATGCGGCGGACCCCAAGAAGGCAGCGCAGAGTCGCTTCATCGCGCCCACGGCATATCCGGTCAATCTTCGTCCGGGCATCGTGATCAGCGATCCCCAAG
>SCUF01000179.1 GCA_004298325.1 Betaproteobacteria bacterium
CGGCATGCCCGCGCACTACGGCCTCTACACCGCGTTCCTGCCCGTGCTGGTCGCCGGCCTCTGGGGCTCCTCGGGGCAACTCGCGACCGGGCCCGTCGCCGTCGTCTCGCTGCTCACGGCGGCGGCGCTGACGCCGATCGCGGCGCAGGGCTCGGCGCAATACGTGCTGCTCGCGGTCAGCCTCACGTTCCTGGTCGGCTGCATCCAGCTTGCACTGGGCGCCTTTCGCATGGGCTTTGCGGTGAATTTCCTGTCGCACCCCGTGATCGCCGGCTTCACCAGCGCGGCCGCCATCATCATCGCCCTCTCGCAGCTCAACAAGCTGCTCGGCGTGCCGATGCCGCGCAGCGATTACTTCCTGCTCGACGTCTGGGGCGTGCTGCAGCAATCGACGGACACGCACTGGCCGACGCTGGCCTACGGTGCCGGCGCATTCGCCAGCATGTTTGCGTTCCGGCGTTACCTGCCGAAGTGGCCCGGCATCCTCATCACCGTGGCGATCGCCACGGCGATCAGCGCCGTCACAGGCTTCGAGCGCAACGCGGGCGGCAGTCTCGAGCAACTGGCGGACTCCGAGGCACGCGCGCTCGCGGGGGAATACCTCGAGGCCCGGCGGCGCATCGAGACCTTGGATTCGGAGCGCGCCGCAAAGCGCGCGGAGCTCGCACGCACCAACCGCGACGCGCCGGGCAGCTGGCAGCACGTGGCGGCGCTCAACTACGAAATCGAGCTGCTGGGCCTGCGCATCGAGGATCGCGCCATGGAAAACCGGCGCCGGCTGCGCCTGCTGCGCAAGCTGGTCTTCGAACAGGTTCGCGACGCCGCCGGGACAATCCGCTTCCTGCCGCACGGCAGCGCGGCGCAGCCGGACGGCGTGCGCTGGCGCATCCAGGGGCTCGACCACAACGGCATCCGCTTCGCCGGCGGCGGCGAGGTCGTCGGGCAGATCCCCGCCGGACTGCCGGAGATCCGGGCGCCGCGCCTCGACCTCGCCACGCTTGCGAGCCTGCTGTCGACCGCGCTCGTGATTTCGCTGATCGGCTTCATGGAGGCCATCTCGATCGCCAAGGCGCTCGCGGCGCGCACGCGGCAGCGGCTCGATCCGAACCAGGAACTGATGGGACAGGGACTTGCCAACCTGGCGGGCAGCTTCACGCAGTGCTTTCCCGCGAGCGGATCATTCTCGCGCTCGGCGGTGAATTACCAGGCCGGCGCACGCACTGGCTTCGCGTCGGCGGTGACGGCACTGATCCTGATGCTGACGCTGCTTTTCCTGACGTCGCTGCTGCATCACCTGCCGCAGGCCGTGCTGGCGGCGGTGATCATGCTGGCCGTGATCTCCCTGGTCCACTTCGACGCCATCGGTCACGCCTGGCGCGTGCAGCGCCATGATGGCGTCGCCGGAGCGATGACGTTCGCGGCGGTGCTCGTGCTCGCGCCGCACCTCGATCTCGGCATTCTGGTCGGCGCCGGTCTGTCGGTCCTGATGTTCCTTTACCGCACGATGCGACCGCGCATCGCGCTCCTGGGGCGGCATCCGGACGGCACGCTGCGGGACGCGGCCCTACACCGGCTGCCCTTGAGCGAGTACATCATCGCGGTGCGCTTCGACGGGCAGCTCTACTTCGGCAACGTGCCGTATTTCGAGGATTCACTGCTCGACATCTCGGCGCGTTTTCCCAAGGCGCGCTACGTCCTGGTGGTGGCGGACGGTATCAATCAGATCGACGCCTCGGGCGAGCAGACCCTCCGCCTGCTGGCGCAGCGGCTCGCGGAAAACGGGGTGGTGCTCGCCTTCAGCGGACTCAAGAAGCAGGTGCTGGACGTGCTGCGCACCACTGCCACGCTGCAGGCCATAGGCGAGGACAACCTGTTCCTCCACGAGGACCAGGCGCTGGCCGCGCTGGCCGGCCGGATCGCCGACCCCGGATTCGACCCGGCGCATTTCCCTCTGCGGCCGCTGCAAACCCGCGATCCACGGAGTGTCTGAGCGCGACCGCGCCTGTGCTAGACTTTTTTGGCTTCAGCCGCATAACAACTTGAGGAGGAACCCCATGGCTGCAGTCTTCCAGTCGCTCGGCCGCACGGTCATCGCCGGCATCGTGCTGCTCGTGATCATCATTCTCGTCGCCGGCGCCGGCACCGGACAGATGATCAGCCTCGACATGAGGTGGTCCACGTTCTTCATGCGCTGGCTGCACGTGCTCTCGGGCGTGATGTGGATCGGCCTGCTGTGGTACTTCAACTTCGTGCAGATCCCGTCGATGCCGAAGATCCCCGACGAGCAGAAGCCGGCGATCGGCAAGGTGATCGCGCCGGCGGCGCTGTTCTGGTTCCGCTGGTCGGCGCTTGCCACGGTCGTCACGGGGCTTCTGCTGGCGACGATGAACGGCTACATCCTCCAGGCGCTCTCACTGCAAAAAGGCGTGCATGCGATCGGCATCGGCATGTGGCTTGCCCTTGTGATGGCGTACAACGTCTGGATGATCATCTGGCCGAACCAGAAGAAGGCCCTGGGGATGGTGCAGGTCGGTGCCGAGGAGAAGGCCGCCGCGGCGCGCAAAGCGATGCTCACGTCGCGCTTGAACACCCTGCTCTCGATCCCGATGCTTTACTGCATGGTGGCGCAGCAGAACGGCGGGTTCTGATCAGTTCGCCGGCCGCGGCGCAATCCCGCGCAATTTCGCGCCGGGCTTGATGCCGCGCCGGGCGAACCAGCCGCGCTCCATCTCGAGCGCGTAGCGTACCGGTTGCGCCGCGCAGTGCGAGCGCTCGTCGTGCGGCTGCATGTCGGCGATGTTGACGATCGCGCCGGCCTCGTCGATGAACGCGACCGAGAGCGGGATCAGGGTGTTCTTCATCCACATGCAGTGAATCGCCGCCTCGTCGAACACGAACAGCATGCCGGCGTTCGGCGCCAGCGATTGCCGGCGCATGAGTCCCTGCACGCGAGTGGCGAACGTGTCCGCCAGTTCGGCGCGGATGCGGTGCATGCCCGCGCCCAGCTCGATGACCGGCAGCTGGGCCTGCGCCGCACCGGCCAGGCACAGCGCGAGAGCGGCGGCCGCAATTCTCGGGTTCACAAATGAAAAAGGCAGGGCTTTCGGGCCCTGCCTATCCGGCAAAGGAGAACCGCTTATTTCTTCGCGGCCTTCTTGTCGTCTTTCTTCTCGGTCTTCATTTCCTTCTTCGCGGCCGCAGCGGCCTTCTTCTCGGTCTTCATTTCCTTCTTCGCGGCCGCAGCGGCCTTCTTCTCGGTCTTCATTTCCTTTTTCTCGGCGGCGGCGCCTTTCTCCGCTGCCATGTGCTTGGCGGCGAGGGCATTCACGCTCACGGCCGCGAACATCGCGGCAACCACGATCGACAGCAACTTGCTCATTTGAGACTCCTTCCTCAGCTGGTTGTTGGAAAATCGGCGCCGGTAAACGCCTCAGGCTGTAACGCGCCGGGCGGGCGCCGGTTTACCGGATACCC
>SCUF01000180.1 GCA_004298325.1 Betaproteobacteria bacterium
CGCGGCCGCCTGCCGGTACCAATCGACCAGGTACGGCGGAATGTACAGGCCGAGGAGCAGCACCAGCGCCAGGTGGACGAACACCGGGACCAGCGCCGGCGGATGCGGCAGCCGGCGCGCCGTGCTCTCGCCGAATACCATCGGCTGCACCTTGCCGAAAATCGCGGCAAATGCCACGCCGAGCGCCACCAGCAGGAACGGCGTCGCCCAGGGCTGCTCGTGCATGGCCATGGTGAGAATCATGAACTCGCTCGTGAAGACGCCAAACGGCGGCATGCCGAGGATCGCAATGCTGCCGAGCGCCAGGCCCCAGCCGATGGTGGGGCTCTGCTCGATGAGTCCGCGGATGTCGGCCATGTTCTGCGTGCCGGTCTTCTGCGAGGCATGCCCTACGGTGAAGAAGATTGCGCTCTTGGTGAGCGAATGCACGGTCATGTGCAGCAGCCCCGCGAACGCCGCTACCGAGCCGCCCATGCCGAAAGCGAAGGTCATGATGCCCATGTGCTCAATCGAGGAGTAGGCGAACATGCGCTTGATGTCCTTCTGCCGCGACAGGAAGAACGCGGCCACCACGACCGAGAGCAGTCCGAAACCCATCATCAGGCCGCCGGAGAAGTTGCGCTCCAGCGCTCCGTCCACCAGCACTTTGCTCCGGACCACGGCATACAGCGCCACGTTCAACAGCAGGCCCGAGAGCACTGCCGAGATCGGCGTCGGGCCCTCCGCGTGCGCGTCGGGCAGCCAATTGTGCAGCGGCACCAATCCCACCTTGGTGCCGAAGCCCACCAGCAGGAAGACGAAGGCGAGCGACAGCACCGTCGGCTCGAGCTGGTGGCGCACCTCGTACAGGTGCGTCCACAGCAAGGACGTGCCCCCGCCGCCCAGCACTTTCTCCGCGGCGAAGTAGAGCAGGATGACGCCGAACAGTGCCTGCGCAATGCCGACCGAGCACAGGATGAAATACTTCCAGGCCGCTTCCAGGCTGGCCGGGGTGCGATAGAGGCTCACCAGCAGCACGGTCGAGAGCGTCGCTCCCTCGAGCGCGACCCACAGGATGCCGACGTTGTTCGACAGCAGGCACAGCACCATGGTGAAGGAGAACAGCTGGTACATGCTGTGATACAGGCGCAGGCGCGCCGAGTTGACCCGGCCGTGATGCTCCTCGATGCGCATGTACGGCCGCGAAAAAAGCGCCGTGGTGAACGCCACCAGTGCCGTGAGCGCGACCAGGAAGACGTTGAATGGATCGACGAAGAACTGCTCGTCCAGGGCGACGATCGGGCCGTCGGCGATGACCCTGGCGGTGAGCAGCGCGGCGGCGCCAAAGGTCGCGAAGCTCATGAACGCATTCAGCTCGGGCGCCCAGCGCCGGTGGCCGACCAGCGCGAGCAGCAGGCCGCCCAGCAGCGGCACACCGAGCACCAGGGCGATCTCCACGTCAGTCTTCCTTGAGCTTTTCCATATGCCGGATATCGAGGCTGTCGAACTGCTCCCGGATATGAAAGAAGAAGATGCCGAAGATGAACGTGCCCACCAGCACGTCCAGCGCGACCCCGAGCTCGACCACCAGCGGCATGCCGTAGGTCGCGCTGGTGGCGGCGAAGAACAGGCCGTTCTCCATCGCCAGGAAGCCGATCACCTGCGGCACCGCCTTGCGGCGCACGATCATCATGAGGAAGGCGAGCAGCACGCTCGCCAGCGCGATGCCGAGCGTGGAGCGTGTCAGCGTGCCCGCCATCTGGGCGATCGGGGTGGCGAGCGCAAAGGCGAATATCGCCAGGCCGATTCCGATCAGCATGGTGATCGGAATGTTGATCAGCGTTTCGACGTCCCAGCGCACGTTCAGGCGGTCGATCAGCCGGTGCAGCGCCCACGGGATCAGCGCCACCTTCAGCACCAGCGTGAGCGCGGCCGAGAAATAGAGGTGCTTCTGGTCCGTCGAATACGCGACGATCAGCGTCGAGGCGGCCAGCGCTGCCCCCTGCCAGGCGAACATCTTGATCAGGGTCAGCACGCGGCGCTGCGAGAGCATCGCGAACGCGAGCAGCAGCAGGAAGGCCGCGAGCAGGTTGACGAGCTGGCTCGAGAACGGCGTCGCCATCTCAGCCCTGCACCAGGAAATGGATCAGCATGCCCAGCACCGCGAGCAGAAACGCGGTCGAGAGGAATTCGGGCGCGAGAAACAGCCGCATCTTCGCGAGCACCGCCTCCACCAGCGCGAGCGCGGCGCCGGCGAGCGCGAGCTTCAGGGCGAGCGCCGCGACCGCCAGCGGCAGCGTGCCCCAGTCGCCCGCGGCGGCGATGCCCCAGGGCGCGAACAGCGCGAAGCCGATGGTCAGGTAGGCAAACAGCTTGATCGCGACCGCCCATTCGATCAGCGCCAAGTGGCGCGCCGAGTACTCGAGGATCAGCGCCTCGTGCAGCATGGTGAGCTCGAGGTGCGTGGCCGGGTTGTCGATCGGGATGCGCGCGTTCTCGGCGAGCAGCACCATGCCGAACGCCACCGCGGCGAACGCGAGGCTCGGATAGATGGCGAATTCCCGGTGCGCGAGCGTCTCGACGATGGTGGTCAGCTGCGTGGAGCCGGAAATGAACGCCGCGGTGAACAGCGTCATCAGCATCGCCGGCTCGGCGAGAAAGCCGATCAGCATCTCGCGGCGCGCCCCCAGGCCGCCGAACGACGTGCCGATGTCCATGGCGGCGAGCGCCGCGAACACGCGCGCCAGGGCGAACACGCCCACCAGGGCGATGATGTCGGCCGCCGGGGCGAACGGCAGATCCGTGGCGAGCACCGGCACGATCCCCGCCGCCAGCCACATGCAGCCGAACAGCACGTACGGCGTGAGGCGGAACAGCGGCGAGGCGTCGTGCGCGATGACCGCGTCCTTGTGAAACAGCTTCGCCAGCGTGTAATACGGCAGCAGGAGCGAGGGCGCCGAGCGGTTCTGCAGCCACGCCCGGCACTGGTTCACCCAGCCGAGCAGCAGCGGCGCGGCCAGCACCACGAACACCGACTGCAGCAGCTGGAAAGCGATTCCCGTGGCCGTCGTCATGGCGCCGGCCTCATCGCACGAACACCAGCAGCCCGATCAGGGTCAGGAAACTGTAGAGCAGATAGATACTGATCCGGCCGCGCTGCAGCAGGCCGATCTTTGCCGAGACGAACTCGGCCAGCCGGGCCACCGGGAGGTAGAGCAGGTACCAGTGGCGGTCTTCGATCCTGAGCGAGTAGCGCGGCGCGGGGTCGTCGGGCGCGGGCAGGTGGCGTTTCATGAGGTACAGCGGCCCGAACACGTGGCGGATCGGCTGGCCGAATGCGTCGGCGGTCTCCTGCATGCGCGCCGTCTGCTCCGGATAGCCGCAGTCCCAGGGGTGCGAGTAGCGCACGCGCCCATGGTAGAAGCGGCGCACCAGGAGGAACGTGAGCCAGGTCACGGCGACGATCACCGCGAGGAAGATCACCGGGCTGTAGCTCGCCTGCGCGGCGGAGGTCGGCACCAGCCACAGCCAGCTCGATTCGAGCGCGCTCTCGGGAACGCCGCCGCCGAGCAGCGCGACGCAGATCCGGTTGAGCGTCAGCAGGAACGAGGCGGGAAACAGCCCCAGCACGGCGCAGCCGGCGGCGAGCCAGGCCATGCCCATGCGCTCGGCGCCGCCGCAGTCGCGTCCGGCGCCGGCTGCCGGCGCGTGCACGGGATGGCGCGGCGCGCGCACCTGCCCGAGAAAGGCGATGCCGTAGACCTTGACGAAACACATCGCCGTGAGCGCGCCCGCGAGCGCCAGGGTCGCGGCGAACAGCGGCAGCAGGCTGCGCACGACGCCGTGTTCCAGCAGCGGCGCCTGCAGCGCGGTCTGGAAGGTGAGCCATTCCGAGACGAAGCCGTTGAGCGGGGGCAGCGCCGAGATCGCGAGCGCGCCGACGAGGAAATAGAAGGCGGTGTTCGGCATCGTCCGGATCAGCCCGCCCATGTCGTTCAGGTCGCGCAGTCCGCGCAGACGCAGGATCGAGCCGGCACCGAGGAACAGCAGTGCCTTGAAAACGGCATGGTTGAGCGTGTGATAGAGCGCGGCGATCAGGCCGAGCGCGCCGGCCGCGGTCTGGCCGAATCCGACGAACACCATCGACATGCCGAGGCCGAGCAGGATGATGCCGATGTTCTCCACGGAGTGGTAGGCGAGCAGCCGCTTGAGATCGTGCTGCATCAGGGCGTAGAGCACGCCGAAGAGCGTGGTGCCGGCGCCGACCGCGAGCACCAGCAGGCCCCATTCCCAGCGCACGCCCCCGATCAGGTCGTAGATCACCCGCACCATGCCGTAGATGGCGGTCTTGAGCATGATGCCGCTCATCAGCGCCGACACCGGCGTCGGCGCCGCCGGATGCGCTTCGGGCAGCCAGGCGTGCAGCGGGATCATCCCCGCCTTGGCGCCGAAGCCGAAGAACGCGAGCAGGAATGCGGCCGTGGCCCAGAACGGCGTCAGTTCCGCGGCGCGCAGCGCGTTGAACGTGTAGTCGCCCTGGCCGCCGTGCATGACGCCGAAAGAGAGCAGGATCGCGATCGCCCCGAGATGCGCGATCAGGAGGTAGAGGAAGCCGGCGCTGCGGACCGCGGGCAGCCGGTGGTCGGTCGTGACGAGGAAATAGGACGACAGCGCCATCGTCTCCCACGCCACCATGAAGAGGTAGGCGTCGTCGGCGAGGACCACCAGCGCCATGCTGGCAAGGAAGACGTGGTATTGCAGCGAGATCAGCGTCAGGCGGGCGGACGTCTCGTCGCGGAAATATCCGTTCGCATAGAGCGTGACGCCCGCCGACACGGCGCCGAGCAGCGTGAGGAAGAATCCGGCCAAACCGTCGAGGCGCAGGTGAAACGGGAGGTCGGGCAGCCCGAGCGGGAGCGTCATCTGCGCCACCGGGGCCCAGGCGGCCTGCAGGCCGAACGCCGCCAGGGCAAGCCCCGCCAGCGCGCCGAGCGGAAAGGCGAGGCGCCGGGCGAACCAGGCATCGCGGCCCGGAAGCAGGGACAGGGCCGCAATCGCCAGCCAGGCGAGCAGCGCGACGAGCGACCCGGTCAGCGGCGAGCCGCTCACTCGCGCGGGGTCTTTCCGGCGGCGGCCTTGGTCAGCCACTCCGGCAAGGCACGGCCGGCGGCGTGGCTGATGATGTACTCGCGCATCAGCTGGCGCACGACCTGCGACGGCGTCAGGTCGCGGCCGGCGCAGATCTCGAGAAACATCTTCTTCTTGCGCGGGTCGATCAGTACCGTGAAGCGCGAGGTCTTGCTCTCGAGGGCAAGCTTGCTGCGGCGACGGCCAGCCATGACAATCTCATTATAATGCACTTCTAATACTGCAGAAACGCCTATTTCACCCGCATGCCGGGCTGCGCACCCTCGTCCGGCGCGATCAGATGGATTCCGGGGCCGTCTCCCGAGGCGGCGAGGATCATGCCTTCCGAGACGCCGAAGCGCATCTTGCGCGGCGCGAGATTCGCCACCATCACGGTGAGCCGGCCCGTGAGGGCCTCGGGCGCGTAGGCGGTCTTGATCCCGGCGAACACCGTGCGCGTCTCGCCGCCCAGATCGAGCGTCAGCTTGACCAGCTTGTCCGCGCCCTCGACGGCTTCGGCGGCGAC
>SCUF01000181.1 GCA_004298325.1 Betaproteobacteria bacterium
GCGCCAGGACCCGGTGGCCACCGTGATCGAGGGCTGCGTGGGCTGCGGCCTGTGCGGCGAGAACGCGCATGCCGCCGTGCTCTGCCCGTCGTTCTACCGCGCCGAAGTGGTGCAGAACCCCAGCCGCTGGGACACCTGGATTGCGCGACTGCGAGGACTGATCCATGGAACGGCAGTTCACTGAAGAGATCCGCTTGCTCCACCTCGGCGAGGGCCAGACCTTTCACGGCGAAGGGATCCTCGCCGTGACCAAGGCGCTGCTGCAGTCGGGCGTCGCGTATGTCGGCGGCTACCAGGGCGCGCCGGTCTCGCACCTGCTCGACGTGATGGTGCAGGCGCGCGAGTACATGGACGAGCTGGGGGTGCACGTCGAGGCCTGCACCAACGAAGCCTCGGCGGCAGCGATGCTGGGCGCCTCCATCGCCTATCCGATGCGCGGCGCGGTGACCTGGAAATCGATCGTCGGCACCAATGTCGCCTCCGACGCCCTGTCCTATCTGTCGAGCGCGGGCGTGACCGGCGGCGCGCTGATCGTCGCCGGCGAGGATTACGGCGAGGGCGCGAGCGTGGCGCTCGAGCGCACGCATGCGATCGCGCTCAAGTCGTCGCTCTGGCTGCTCGATCCGCGCCCCAACCTCGCCACCATCGTGCGCCTGGTGGAGAAGGGATTCGAGCTCTCCGAGGCTTCCAGCTCGCCCGTGATCCTCGACTTGCGCATCCGCGCCTGCCATTTGCAGGGTTCCTTCGTCGCACGCGACAACCGGGCGCCGGACATTTCCACGCGCCGATTGCTCGCCGAGCCCGCCGCATTCGATTACGACAAGCTGTCGCACCCGCCCGCCACCTTCCGCCAGGAGAAGGTCAAGGCCGAGGTGCGCCTGCCGGCCGCGCGCGGCTTCGTGGCCAAGGAGCGCCTCAACGAGATCTTCGACGGCGACCTGCGTGAGGTCGGGCTGATTGTCCAAGGCGGGCTGTACAACAATCTGCTGCGTGCGCTCGAGGCCGCAGGGCTCGCCGACATCTTTGGCACCTCCCGGCTGCCGATGCTCGTGCTCAACGTGGTCTATCCCCTGGTGCCCGATGAGATCGCCGGGTTCTGCGACGGCAAGCGCGCCGTGCTCGTCATCGAGGAAGGCCGGCCCGAGTTCATCGAGCAGGACGTCGGTACGATCCTGCGCCGCGGCGAGGTGGCGGCGCAACTGCACGGCAAGGACCTGCTGCAGATGACCGGCGAATACACCGTGGAAGTGATGCTGCGCGGACTGACGCGCTTTCTCGCGCAGCACGCTCCTTCGGTCGACACGCGCGCCGGCGCACACTGGCTCGCGATCGCCGAGCGGGCGCGCAAAGACGCCGCGGCGGCGCTCGGGGCACCGGTACCGCCGCGGCCACCGGGCTTCTGCATCGGCTGTCCGGAGCGCCCGGTGTTCGCCGCCATCAAGCTGGTGGCACGCGAGGTTGGCCAGCCGCATATTTCGGCCGACATCGGCTGCCACGCCTTTGCCACCTTCGAGCCGTTCTCGCTGGGAAATTCGATCCTCGGCTATGGCATGAGTCTGGCATCGAGCGCCGCGGTGGCGCCGATGATGGCACGTCGTCCGCTGGCGATCATGGGCGACGGCGGTTTCTGGCACAACGGCCTGCTCTCGGGCGTGGCCTCCAACCTCCTGAACCAGGGCGACGGCATCCTGGTGGTGATGAAGAACGGCTACGCCTCGGCGACGGGCACCCAGGATCTGCTGTCCTCCCCTGCTGGCGCGGCGAAGCAGGCGGCGCGCGCCGAGAACGCGGTGCACGCCGACCGCACGATCGAGAACGCGCTGCGCGGGCTGGGCGTGCAGTGGCTGCGCACCGTGGACAACTACCGCGTCGGGGCGGTGGCCGAGACGCTCAAGGAAGCGATGACCACCGACTACGCGGGGCTCA
>SCUF01000182.1 GCA_004298325.1 Betaproteobacteria bacterium
GCCGCCGACCTCGTCGCGCAGGCTGTCGACGAACAGGCCGAGCGCGTGCATCGGCTGGCGCAGGTCGTGGCTCGCCGTGGCGACGAAGCGCGACTTGGCGACGTTGGCCTGCTCGGCTTCCTCCTTCTTCCGGCGCAGTTCGGTGGTGGCCTCGGCGATGCGCCGCTCGAGGTCGTCGCGCGCCTGCTCGATGCGCCAGGCCATGCGATTGACGCCCTCCTCCAGCCCCTGCAGCGGACTGGCCTGATCGACCGGCACGCGCGCCGCCAGATCGCCGCGGCCGACCTGCTCCACGGTCTGCGCCAGCGCGACCAGCGGCCGGCTCACGCCGCGGCTCAGCCGCACCGCCAGCACGCTGCCGAACAGCACGCCGCCGAGCGTCACCAGCAGGCCGGCGATGATCAGCGCGCGCTCGCGCTTGGCGAGATTGGCGCGCGAAAGCTCGAGCGCAACGTGGCCCAGCAGCTCGGGGGCGCGCGCCTTCGAGGCCCCGCTGCCCTCGAACAGGGAGTCGACCGACAGCTCGCTCGCGGCGACCGGCTGCATCACGAGATGCCGCAGGCCCTGTTCGATTTCCTGCGTCACGGCCGGGCCGGCCGCATCCCGGGGCAGCGCGATGTCGGATTGCCCCGCCTGCGCCAGCACCGTGCCATCGCGGTCGATGATCGCGACCGCGGCGACGTCCGGTTCGCGCATGGCGGCATTGGCGAGCATCTGCAGCGCAGGGCGGTTGCCCGCGAACAGGCCGATTTCGGCATTCGCCGCGAGCTGGCGCGCGAGCGCCTGGGCCCGCTGCTGGTGAGCGCCCGAAAGGTCGCTGATGCGCGCGTGCAGGAACACGGCCGTGAGCATTGCGGCGACCACGATGGCCGGGGCCAGCGCCACGACCAGCAGCTGGGTGCGGATCCCGGGCGATTTCATCGCGCGGACTCCAGCCGGCGCAGGCGCGCGGCGAGCACCGCCCCGTCGTCCAGCTCGATGCCGAGCGAGCGCGCGACGTGCGGATTGACCGCCACCTCGAAGTCCTGCGGAGATTGCTGCGGCGGCAGCTCGTGACCCGCCAGTGCGGCGCGCAGCGCCCGCCCGGCCTGGCGCCCGATCTGCGCCGGCGTCGAATACAGGGCGAGCAGCGCTCCCGCCCTGACGTAGGCCGGCGAGAACGCGACCAGCGGCACCCGGCCCATGAAAGTCGAGCGCAGCACATTCTGGATCGTGCGGCTGTTGTAAACGACGCTGTCCGGTATCGCCAGCAGCACGTCGGCTTCCGCCAGCACGTCGTGCAGCGCGCCCGCAAGGTCGTCGGGCACTTGAATGCGGCCGACGTGCACGCGCAGGCCCTGCGCACCGGCGCTCGCCGCGAGCGCGCCGCCCAGGGCAGCCGCTTCCGGTCCGAGCAGCACGCCGATGCGCCGCCGCTCCGGCAGGGCGAGGCGGATCAGCGCCATCTGCCGCGCGAGGGGCTGGTCGAGCAGCAGCACCGATGGCGCCTTGCCGCGCGCGCGCGCGCCTTGCGCGATGCGGTCGTACGCCGCCTTGGGCAGCAGCAGGCACAGCTTGAGCGGCGCCGACACGGCGTTCTGCGACAGTGCGCGGCAGGCATCGGTACCGATGGCAACGGCCGCGCGCAGCGGCATGCGCGCGAGGCCGTTGATTTCCTCGGCCTGGCGCTGTGTCACCTCGGCGGCGGCGCCCAATTCGCGGCGCACGGCCTCGGCGGCTTCGGCGTAGGCGCCGCCGCGCTCGCCCAGGATGAGCGCGACGGCGTCAGCGGCGCGCGCCGGGGTCGGCGCCAGCGTGCCCAGTCCCAGCACGCACAGGATGGCGATTGCTCGCACCGCGGTCATCCGGTCGGTCCTGCGCGGGAACTCGGGTTCGTGGGGGGCAGACCCGCGGCAATCTACCCTGCGCAGGCGCAAAACAAAAGCGGCGCTCCGCACCGCTGCGGGGTATTACGACTTAGGCGCCGGCGCGTAAGACTTAGGTCTGGGCACGCGCGAACAGGGTTTCGCAGGCCGTGCGATCGGCATCGCCGGCCGGCAGCTTGCCGCAGGTCGCACCGAGCCGCTGCCGCAGGCGCGCGAGCACGGCATCGTTGCGCCCGTCCCGGTTCCACTTTGCGAGCCGGCCGTGCATGCGCTCCAGCACGCTGCGGTTGCGCGCGAAAAACGCATCCGGCGCCTGGTCGAGTTCCGCGATGACGCGTTGCGCCGCGGACTCGATGCGCGCCGCGTCCGCGGGCGCCAACTCGATCAGGTAGGCGACATAGCTGCCGCCCCATTGCACGCGCGTCGCCTGCCCCTGCGCGGTCTCGAAGGCCTGGCGCGCCCAATCGATCGCGGCTGCGGCGTCGCCGCGCTTTTTCGCGTTCGAGGCCAGGCCGAGCATGTGGTAGTAGGGCGAATGCGAGCGCTTCAACTCCGCCCGCAGGAGCGCGTCCGACTCCTCCAGCAGTCCGGCCTGCGCCAGCGCATAGCCCGCGCTGTTGATCACCGACTGGCGCTCGTTCACGTCGGTCGTCGCGCGCTCGGCACGCGCCACCGCCTCGCGCACCTGCTGCAGCAGGGTCGCGGGCAGCGGCGTGTCCTTCGCGCCGAGCCGGAACAGGGCCACCCTGGCCGATACCGTCCAGACGCGGCCGGCCCGGGGCAGCGATGCATCGGCCGCGAGCCGGTCGAGCGCCTCGTTCCACGCGGCCACGAGCTGCGACCGTTCGCCGGACTTCGGCGCCGTGGCGTAGCCGACGATATCGTCTGCCTGCCCGGTGACGAGGTCGAAATGCGCGCGCACCAGTTCGGGCGCCGCGATCACGCTGCGCGCGCGCGCCAGGGCTGCGGCGCGCTGGATCCCTCCCGGGTTCCGGCCCATGCCTGCATTCGCGGCCGCGGCGGCGATCGCCTGCAGCGCGAGGCGCGCCGAAGCTTCGCGATTCTCGGCCGGGCAGGCGCGCGCCAGGCGTTCGAGCGTTGCCGCCGCGTCCCGGCGCGGAACGAGCTGCTGTTCGTCGGTCTCCCAGGCGTAATACGCCAGCAGCCGCCAGTCCTCCGCGGGCAGTCGCTCGCCGCGCAGCGCGCTCTCGAGCGCCTGGCGGGCCGTCTGTCCGCCCGACAGACCGTGCGCCAGCAACTGCAGGTATTTCGACGGCTCCACGGCGCCCGCGAGGCGCGTCACCTCGGCGCCGTCGGCGCGCAGCAGGATCATGGTGGGGTAACCGCTGACGCGGAAGCGCTGGCCGAGCTTCTGCGCGCTCGGAGCGTCGCCGTCGAGGTAGACGGGAACGAAATGGCGCGACTGCGCGATGAAATCGCCGCGCGTGAAAATCGTGCTCTTCACCTGGTTGCACGGCGGGCACCACACCGCGCCCCAGTAGAGGAACACCGGGCGGCCGCTCGCGCGCGCGGCGGCGAATGCCGCCTCGACGTCGGCCGTGTCCTTCACGTTCACCCACTGCACGCCCTTCGCGGGGGGCGGATTCGCCGCGGCAGGTGCGGCGGTCTCCGGCTGGGGCGTGCACGCCGCGAGCAGGAGCAGGCAAAGCCACGCCGGAAATCGATTCATGAGCCACTCTAGCGCGCCGCGTGCCCGGGTGCCAAGAACCCGGATCGGGGCGCCCTGCGGCGCCGCTATACTTCGTGCGCCCGCGGCCGCAGCGAGGCCGTGCCCATTCAAGGAGATCATCATGCAAATCACCGGACGGCCTGCAGCGGCGGTTCCCGGCAAGACGCCGTGAACTGGCGTGCAACGACACGGTCGCTGGCCGCGGCCGGGCTGCTGGCGGCCGGCGCCGCCGCCATGGCGCAGACGCTGCAGGCGCCCGCGGTTGCGCCGGTGCGCCCGGTCACCGACACCTACTGGGGCGTGACGGTGACCGATCCGTACCGCTACATGGAGGACGTCAAGAACCCCGAGGTCGAGGCCTGGATGCGCGCGCAGAACAGCCACACGCGCGCGCTGCTGGATGGCATTCCCGGTCGCGCGCCGATGCTGGCCCGCGTCAAGGAGGTCGAGGACGCAGTCGCGGGCCGTGTCGTCGGCGTGCAGCGCCTGAAGAACGGCCTCTGGTTCTACGAGAAGCGCGGCCCGCAGGACAGCCAGTTCAAGCTGTACATGCGCCGGGGTCTCGCCGGGAAAGAACGCCTGCTGGTCGACCCCGAGCGCATCGGCAAGGCCAAGGGCGTGCCGCACGCCATCAATTACTACGCGCCCTCGGACGACGGGCGTCACGTCGCTTACGGCATCTCGGCGGCGGGCTCGGAGGACGCCACGATCCACGTCATCGACACGCGCACCCTCAAGCCGGTGACGGCGCCGATCGATCGCGCGCAGTACCCGCAGGTTGCCTGGCTCGAGGACGGCCGCGGTTTCTTCTACATGCGCCAGCAGGAAATGAAGCCGGGCATGGACAAGACGGAGAAATACCGCAACGGGCGCGTATATTTCCGCCGCCTCGGCGCGGCGGCCCGCACCGACCCGATGCTGCTCGGCCCGGGATCGCATCCGCGCGTCCGCGTTGCCCCGGAGGATTTTCCGTATATCGTGCCGCAACCCGGCAGCCGGTACGCCATCGCGCTGGTGGTGCACGGCGTCGACCGCGAGTTGACGATCTATGCCGCACCGCTGAAGAGCGTGCTGCGGCGCGATGCGCCCTGGGTCAAGATCGCGGACGTCGAGGACCAGGTGACGAGCCTCGCGGTGCGCGGCAACGACATCTACCTGCTCACCTACAAGGACGCGCCGCGCTACCGGATCGTGCGCACGCGGCTCGATCGGCCCGACCTCGCCTCGGCTGCGACGGTAATTCCCGCCGGCAGGCAGGTCGTCGTCGGCATGGGCGCGGCACGCGACGCGCTCTATGTGCAGGTGCGCGACGGCGCCAGCCAGCGCCTGCTGCGCGTGCCGCGGGGCGCCGCGCCGGAGGAAGTCCCGCTGCCCTACCCGGGAACGGTGGAAGTCAGCGCGGCCGATCCGCGCCAGCCCGGGGCACTGGTGCAGCTGATGGGCTGGACGCGCAATTTCCAGTACTACCTCTACGATGCCGCCCGGCGCCAGCTGCAGCTCACCGACCTGCAGCCGCTCGGCAAGTTCGACGCGCCGCAGGACCTGGTCGCGACCGAGGCGCTGGTGCGCAGCCACGACGGCGTCGAAGTGCCGCTGTCGATCATCCATCGCCGGGGCATGAAGCTCGACGGCAGCAATCCCGCGATCCTCTACGGCTACGGCGCCTACGGCATTCCGGACGATCCGTTCTTCGTGCCGCGCCTGCGCGCCTGGTACGACCAGGGCGGCATCTGGGCGGTGGCGCACGTGCGCGGCGGCGGC
>SCUF01000183.1 GCA_004298325.1 Betaproteobacteria bacterium
TGCACCTGGCCGTTGCGCTGGGCGATGACGCCCCGGTAGCGCTCGACCATGGCGGGCACCTGCTCGCTCTGGTCGGGATGGACGATGAAAACGATCTCGTAATGTCGCATGCGGTCTCCTTGTGGTTGAGCCGCCCGCCATGCGAGGGACGGTGCGGCAAGGAAGGGGCGCTCCGTAGGAGCGCGAAAGGGCCGAAATTCTATGCGGATCCTAGGACTTGCGCAAGCTTCGGCGGCGCACCGACTCGAACAGGCAGACTCCCGCCGCGACCGAGACGTTCAGGCTCTCCACCTGTCCGAGCATCGGGATGCGCACCCGCAGGTCGCAGGAATCGCGCGTCAGGCGGCGCATGCCCTCGCCCTCGGCGCCGAGCACCCAGGCGATCGCATCCGGCAGGTTGGCCTGGTACAGGTCCTCGCCGGCGCGCTCGTCGGCGCCCACCACCCAGATGTTGCGCTCCTTGATCTCGCCGAGCGTGCGCGCGAGGTTGGTCACCATCAGGTAAGGTGTGCTTTCGGCGGCCCCGCTCGCCACCTTCGACACGGTGGAGTTGATGCCGGCGGCCCGGTCCTTGGGGGCGACCACCGCGTGCGCGCCCGCGGCGTTGGCCACGCGCAGGCAGGCGCCGAGATTGTGCGGATCGGTGACGCCGTCGAGCAGCAGCAGCAGCGGCGGCCCTTTCACATTCTCGAGGATGTCGTCCAGGCTGTGGCTCAGGCTCTTCGTCTCGATCCGTGCCACCACGCCCTGGTGCCGGCCGCCGCCGTAGAAGCCGTCGAGCCGCTTCGCCGGTACTTTCATCACCTTGACGCCGGCGCGCTCGGCAACCGCTGACAGGTCCTTGATACGGCCATCGTGCCGCGTCTCGTCGAGGAATATCTCGACCACCGACGAGGGCTCCGCGCGCAGGCGGGCGAGCACGGCGTGAAACCCCACCACCACCCGGGGCTCGCGGGTCGGTCTCATGCCGACACGAAATCCATCTTGCGGCTCTCGAGATCGACGCGCACCAGTTTCACCTGCATGCGATCGGCGAGCCGGTAGCGCGTGCCGCTGCGCTCGCCGAGCAGCATGTGGCGCGGCGCGTCGAAACGGAAATAGTCGCGCCCCAGCTCGGAGATGTGCACCAGGCCGTCGACGAAGTAGTCGTCCAGCGTGACGAACAGGCCGAACGCGGTGACCCCCGTGATGCGCCCGGCGAACACGCCGCCGACATGCGCCTGCATGTACTGGCACTTGAGCCAGTTCTCGACGTCGCGGCTGGCGTCGTCGGCGCGGCGCTCGGTTTCCGAGCAATGGCGGCCGAGCGCCTCCCAGTCGACGCCCTCGTAGCGGCGCCCGGCGAGGCAGGCCGTGATCGCGCGGTGCACCACCAGGTCCGGATAGCGCCGGATCGGCGACGTGAAATGCACGTAGGCATCGAATGCGAGCCCGAAATGGCCGACGTTGCGCGGACTGTAGACCGCCTGCTTGAGCGAGCGCAGCAGGATGGTCTGCAGCAGCGTGAAGTCCGGGCGGGGGCGGATGCGCTCCAGCAGCTGCGCGTAGTCCTTGGGCAGCGGCCGCTCGCCGCCGCCGAGTTGCAGCCCCAGCTCGGCGAGGAAATCGCGCAGCAACCGCACCTTCTCGGCCGCCGGCACGTCGTGCACGCGGTACAGCGTGGGATGCTCCCGGCCGGCAAGGAACGCCCCGGCGCACACGTTCGCCGCGAGCATGCACTCCTCGATCAGGCGGTGCGCGTCGTTGCGCGCCTCGGGCACGATGCGTCGCAGGCGGCCGTGCGCGTCGAACTCCATGCGCGTCGCGAGCGTGTCGAAATCGATTGCGCCGCGGGCGCCGCGCTGCTCGGCCAGGCGCTGGAAGATCTCGTACAGCATGGGCAGCGGCTCGGCTGCGCCGCCCTGCTGCAGCTGCCGCCAGACGCCGTCGTAGGTGAGGCGCGCCTGCGAGCGGATCAGCGCCGGGTAGAACTCGTAACGCTCGATGGCACCCTGGCGCGTCAGCGTCATTTCACAGGCGATCGCGAGCCGCTCGAC
The DNA here is from genome assembly GCA_004298325.1 of Betaproteobacteria bacterium. Lineage (GTDB taxonomy): Bacteria > Pseudomonadota > Gammaproteobacteria > Burkholderiales > SG8-39 > 2-02-FULL-66-14. The sequence continues at coordinate 2,037 of SCUF01000183.1, forward strand.
CTGCGGATTGAGCGAGCACAGCCCGTTGGAGAGCTTCTCCGGCAGCATCGGGATCACGCGCCGCGGAAAGTACACCGAGGTGCCGCGCTCGCGCGCCGCCAGGTCGAGCGCGTCGCCGTGGCGCACGTAGTGGCTCACGTCCGCGATCGCGACCCAGAGGCGAAAGCTCTTGCCCTCGCGCTTGGCGCACACCGCGTCATCGAAGTCCTTGGCCGACTCGCCGTCGATGGTGACGAAGGGCAGCGCGCGCAGATCGCGGCGCTCGCGGCCGTCCTGCGGCCCGACCGCTTCCGGCAGCTTCGCCGCCAGCGCCTGCGCGCGGCGCGGGAACTCGTGCGGCAGGTCGAATTTGCGCAGCGCAATCTCGACCTCGATGCCGGCGTCGGCGTGATGGCCCAGCACCTCGACGACGCGTCCGATCGGCTGCGCATGGCGCGTCGGCTGCGCGATGAGTTCGACCGTGACGACCTGTCCGGGGTGCGCGCGCCCGGCTTCTCCCGGCGGCACCAGCACGTCCTGCGCGATGCGCTTGTCGGCGGGCGCGAGAAACGTCACGCCGTGCTCGGCATGCAGCTGCCCGACGATGCGCCGCTGCGCGC
>SCUF01000184.1 GCA_004298325.1 Betaproteobacteria bacterium
CGAGACGCCGATGCTGACGCGTTCGACGCCCGAGGGCGCGCGCGATTATCTGGTGCCGAGCCGCGTGCATCCCGGCGCGTTCTACGCCCTGCCGCAGTCGCCGCAGCTCTTCAAGCAGCTCCTGATGGTCGCCGGCTTCGACCGCTATTACCAGATCGCGCGCTGCTTCCGCGACGAGGACCTGCGCGCCGACCGCCAGCCCGAGTTCACCCAGGTCGATATTGAAACCTCGTTCCTCACCGAGCGGCAGATCCAGGACATCATGGAGGACCTGATCTGCGCCGTGTTCAAAGGCGTGCTCGGCACGGTCCTGCCGCAGCCGTTCGCGCGCCTCACCCACGCCGAAGCGCTCGCACGTTACGGCTCGGATAAACCCGACCTGCGCGTGACGCTCGAGCTGACCGAACTGACGGATTTGATGAAGCAGGTTGATTTCAAGGTGTTTCGCGCGGCGGCCGACCTGCCGGACGGACGCGTTGCCGCGCTGCGCGTTCCGCAAGGCGACGGCGCGCCCGGTCGCACCGAGCTGACGCGCAAGGAAATCGACGACTACGCCCAGTTCGTGACGATCTACGGCGCCAAGGGGCTCGCCTACGTCAAGGTCAACGACGTCGCCCGGATCCCCGAAGGTCTGCAGTCCCCGATCGTGAAGTTTCTGCCGCACGACGTGCTGGCGAAGGTGCTCGAGCGCACTGCCGCGCGCAACGGCGACATCATCTTCTTCGGCGCCGACCGGCGCAGCGTGGTCAACGACGCGCTGGGCGCGCTGCGCATCCGGATCGGCCACGCCAAAGGCTATGCCGAGTCGGGCTGGCGTCCGCTGTGGGTGGTCGACTTTCCCATGTTCGAGTGGGATGCCGAGAACAAGCGCTGGTCCGCGATGCACCATCCGTTCACCAGTCCCAAGGACGGGCACGAGGATCTGCTGGAGAGCGACCCGCGGCACGCGCTCGCCAAGGGCTATGACATGGTGTTCAACGGCTGGGAGATCGGCGGCGGCTCGGTGCGGATCCACCGCGCCGAGGTACAGGCCAAGGTGTTTCGCGCGCTGGGCATTTCCGACGCGGAGGCGCGCGCCAAGTTCGGCTTCCTGCTCGACAACCTGCAGTACGGCGCCCCGCCGCACGGCGGCATCGCCTTCGGGCTCGATCGCCTCGTCGCGCTGATGGCCGGCGCCGACTCGATCCGCGACGTGATCGCGTTTCCGAAGACGCAGCGCGCACAGTGTCTGCTCACCCAGGCACCGAGCCCGGTCGACGACAGACAGCTGCGCGAACTCGGGCTGCGCCTGCGCGATACACCCAGGGCGTGATGCGGCTGCTGGCGTGGGTGCTGGCGCTCGGCTTCGTCGCCGGCGCCGCGGCCTTCACGGCGATCAGTCCGATCGAGGCGGCGGTGCTGCCGCCGGAGGCGCGCGCGACCCTTGCGCTGATCCGCAAGGGCGGGCCTTTCCCTGACCAGAAGGATGGCCGCGTGTTCGGCAACCGCGAGGCGAGCCTGCCGCGACGCGAGCACGGCTACTATCGCGAGTACACGGTGCGCACGCCGGGTGTGCGCGACCGGGGCGCGCGCCGCATCGTGGCCGGGCGCGACGGCGAACTCTACTATACGGACGATCATTACCGCCGCTTCCGGCGCATCCTCGAATGATGCAGTTGTTGCTCGATGCCGCGCATTCCGGCACCTACCGCGCAGCGCGAGCCAGGGAGATCCTGGCCGCCGGGCGTGCGCGTGGCCTGCGTATCGCGCGCATTGCGCGCACCGGCCACGGCGGCAAGTCGGCGCTGCTGCATGCGCTCGCCGCGGCGCTGCAGTTCCCCGCCTGGTTCGGCGGCAACTGGGACGCGCTCGAAGACTGCCTGACCGATCTGAGCTGGGTGCCGGCGCCGGGCTATCTGATTCTGATCGAGGGCTCGGGCGCCCTGGCGCACGACGAATTCGCGGTGCTGCGCGACGTGCTGGAAGCGTCCGCGCAGTTCTGGTCGGCGCGCGGCAAACCGTTCTATGCCGTGTTCGAGGCAGGCCCGGAGTCGCTGCCGGAGCTGGGCGGCGCATTGCCGGCATGACGCTCAAGATCCCGGTTTCGGTGCTGGTCGTGGTGCATACACGGGAACTGGAAGTGCTGTTGATCGAGCGCGCCGCGCGCCCCGGCTACTGGCAGTCGGTGACCGGGTCGCTGGAGCGGCCGGACGAGCCGCTCGACGCCGCGGCGCGGCGCGAGCTGCGTGAGGAGACCGGGCTCGAGTCGCCGCCAGGTGGGTTGCTGCGCTGGAACCTCACCTACACCTTCGAAATCTACCCGCAGTGGCGGCACCGGTTTGCGCCGGGCGCCACGCACAACGTCGAACACGTCTTCAGCCTCGAGCTGCCGGGCAGGGTGCCGGTGACGCTCGCTGCCGAAGAGCACACGGCAAGCCAGTGGCTGCCCTGGCGCGAGGCTGCGGCGCGGTGCTTCTCCTGGTCCAACCGCGATGCGATTTGCATGCTGCCGGAGCAGTGTCGCGCCGCGCGGCGCGCGCAAACCCCGCGCGCGTCAATGCGGCCGCCGCTGCGCTAGAGTCTGTCCCGTGACCGAGCAACTGCGCGTCGCGACGCTCAACATGCACAAGGGCCTGTCGCAGTTCAATCGCCGCATGGTGGTTCACGAGCTGCGCGAGGGCCTGCGCGCGCTCGATCCGGATCTCGTCTTCCTGCAGGAAGTGCAGGGCCTCAACCAGCGCCACGAGCGCCGCTTCGCCACCTGGCCGCTTGCGCCGCAGCACGAGTACCTGGCCGGCAGCGAATGGCAGCACGCCTACGGGCGCAACGCGGTCTACGATCACGGTCACCATGGCAACGCGATCCTGTCGCGGTTTCCGATCGTTTCGATCGAAAACGAGGACGTGTCGGACCACCGCTACGAGCGCCGCGGCCTGCTGCATTGCGTGGTCGCCGTGCCCGGCTGGCGACGCAACCTGCACTGCGTGTGCGTG
>SCUF01000185.1 GCA_004298325.1 Betaproteobacteria bacterium
TGCTCGGCAACCCGATCGTGCTGGTGACCTACGATCTGCCGCCATTGGTCGTCGAGTTCACCTGGGAGCAGAGCTTCCCGATCTACGGACCGCTTTGGGGCGTGATCGGTGCCGGCCTGGGCGTGAAGATCGACCTGGCATTCGGCTACGACTCGCTCGGCATCCAGCGCTTTGCGGAAGGCGGTTTCGAGAACCCGCTGCTGCTCCTCAGCGGGCTGTTCATCAGCGACACCGACCATCCGGACGGCAGCGGCACCGACGTGCCGGAGCTGCAGCTGAAAGGCGAGATCTCGGTGGGCGCCGAGCTGAACGCAGGCGTGGCGAGCGCCGGTGTCCAGGCGGCGATCATCCTCACGGTCAATTTCGACCTCAACGATCCCGACAGCGACGGCCGGGTCCGTATCGACGAGCTGGTCGGCAACTTCCTCTACGAACTGCGCGAGGGTACGCCGGCCCTGGCGCCGCTGGCGATCTTCGACATCAGCGGCGAGATCGCATTCCAGCTGCGCGCCTACCTGAAGATCCTGTTCGCGAAGTTCACCTTCGAGATCACGCCGCCGATCACGCTGTTCGAGTTCAGCATCGAATTCGACCGCGAGCCGATCCTCGCCACCGAGCGCGGCGACGGCTCGCTGCTGCTCAACATCGGCCCCAATGCAGACGCGCGCCTGCACGGCAACACCGACGACATTGCCGAAACGATCAATGTGAAACAGGTCGGCGACGACCTGCTGGTATGGTCCGACCAGTTCGGCGTCCCCGAGAGCGCGGCGCAGACCTACAGCGGCGACAGCATCGTCGGCCTGGGCGGCGAGTTCGGCGACACGATCGTCATCAAGCCGGGCGTCAGCGTTCCGGTGTACCTGCGGGGCGACAGTGGCGACGACACCATCACCGCGGAGGGCAGCGGTGGCGGCGAACTCTCCGGCGGTGTCGGCGACGACACCATCACCGGCGGCAGCGGCGCCGAGATCATCTTCGGCAACGAGGGCAACGACTCCCTCAAGGGCGCCGGCGGCGACGACCTGATCTTCGGCGACGACGGCCGGATTTCCGACCGGCTGATCGCGGTGCTCATCCGCGAGAAGGACGGCGACGACACGATCACCGGCGGCGGTGGCAACGACACCATCTTCGGCGCCGGCGGCAGGGACGTGATCGGCGGCGACGGCGTTCCGACGGCGCTCGATGACGGCAGCGGCAACGACCTGATCTTCGGCGACGCCGGACGGATCGTGTTCCTGCGCGACACCGACGGCGACGGCGACCTCGACACGCTGTCGCCTCCCGAGATCCGCTCGACCGACGGCATCGGCGGCGAGTCCGACGTCATCAACGCCCACGGCGGCCTGGACACGGTGTACGGCGGCGCGGGCGACGACAGCATCGACGGCGGTGCAGGCAACGACAAGCTGTACGGCGAATCCGGCTTCGATTACCTCTCGGGGGCGGGCGACGCGGACCTGATCCGCGGCGGCACCGAGGACGACGTGATCTTCGGCTTCCGCGAGTCCTTCAACCCGCTGGATCCGGGCAACAGCGCGAGCGCGGACGGCGGCGACACGATCTACGGCGACACCGGCAACGACTTCATCCGCGGCAACAACGGCAACGACACCATCTTCGGCGGGCGCGGCACCGACATCATCTTCGGCGATTTCGACGCCGATACCATCTGGGGCGAGGCCGACAACGACTACATCTTCGGCGGCGCCGGTTCCGACACCTCGATCGAGGGCGGCACGGGCAACGACATCGTGTTCGGCGACGACGGCGTGGTGGTCTTCATCGACTTCAATTTGCTGCCGTTCGCGGGCTCGTTCGTGGGCCGGTTCGGCCACGAGATCGTCGGCAACCATCGCCTCATCGGCGATGGCGCGTTCAATCCGGCGGATGCCTACATCGCCGTGGACGACGGCGATTTCAGGACGCTCGACGTCATCCAGACCGAGGTCGACGGCGCGACCGACGGCAACGACTACGTGGTCGGCGGCGAGGGCGACGACATCGTGCTCGGCGGCGCGGGCAACGACACGCTGTTCGGCGATTTCGACCCCGCCCCACCGCCGTTCAACGGCCCGATCCCGGCCGACGAAGACATCCTCATCGGCGACGGCGGGCGCATCGAGTTCCATTCACGCGAGCGCAACAACATCCGTTCCATCGTCGGCACGGCGCCGGCCGAGGTCGGCGAGGACACGATTTCCGGCAATGGCGGCAACGACGTGCTGTTCGGCAACGGCGACGACGATTACCTCTACGGGCGCATGCATGCGTCGTTCAACGGCGATGCCACGCTGCAGGAAGACTCGAACGTGCGCGACGACGACATCATCGTCGCCGACGACGGCGAGATCGATTACGAGGCCGGCACCGGCATCATCCAGACCATCTTCACCTATTTCGGTGCAGCGGCGATCGCGGTGGGTGGCGTCGACCATGCCTACGGCAACAAGCACGACGACATCATCTTCGGCGGCATTGCGGGCGATTTCCTGAAGGGCGACGACGGCCTGGACGGCGACGACGTCATCCTGGGGGACAACGGCGCGATCCTCTTCGGGCTCGATGACGACGGTGTAAGCACCATGATCGCGCGGATCATGACGACCGACGTCTCCGAGGCCTCGGGCGGCCCGGACACGATCGAAGGGCAGGACGACGACGACGTCATTCTCGGCGGCGTCAACAACGGCGGCCCGGACCTGCTCTATGGGGACCGCGCGGCGCCGACTGCGGGCAGCATCGCGGCCGACGGCCAGGACATCATCCTCGGCGACAACGGCATCCTGCGGTTCGACGTCGATGCCGACCTCGATACGCTGGATCTGATCAGCTCGGAGAAACTGAATCACGGGGGTGCGGACACCCTCGCCGGCAACGCCGGCGACGACGTGCTGATCGGCAGCACCGGCGGCGACACGATGTACGGCGATGACGCCGGCGCTTCGGCCGCCGCGAGCGACGGCGAAGACATCATGCTCGGCGACAACGGCGACATCATCCTGCTCGGCACCACGGGCCGGCTGCTGGTGCAGGTGGCGGGACGCGAGACGCCGACGGCGGTGGATCTGATCACCACCACGGACAGCGCCGAGAACACGGGCGGCGCCGACACCCTGTCCGGCAACGCCAGGGCAGACATCATGCTCGGCGGGGTGAACGACGGCGGGCAGGACACGCTCTACGGCGATCGCTCGGTTCCCAACGCCACGACCATCCTGAACGACGCCGACGACATCATGCTCGGCGACAACGGCCTGCTCGACTTCACCTTTGGCGCGGATCCGGACCGCAACACGCTGGACCTGATCCGCTCCTTCGAAGACGGTCTGGGCGGCACCGATGTCATCTCCGGCAACAAAGGCCTCGACGTGGCCATCGGCGGCACCGCGGGGGACACGATCTACGGTGACGACGCGTCAGCCAGCGCCGGCGCCGGCGATCTCGGCGACCTGCTGCTCGGCGACAACGCGGACGTCTTCCTGGTGGCCGCGGGCGGGGCGAGCGGCGGCGACCTGAAGAAGGTGCTGGACGCCGCCGTGTTCCTGATCCGGACGACCGACGAGGAGCATCCCGAGTACGGCGGTTCGGACACGATTTCCGGCAACGCCAAGGGCGACCTCATGGCCGGCGGCGTGTTCGGCGATTTCCTCTACGGCGACCGCGCTGCGCCCAATGCGACGACCAGCGCCGACGATGGCGACGACGTCATCCTCGGCGACAACGGCGCGTTCGAGTGGCTGTCCACCGGGCGGCTGGGCGAAATCAGCGGCATCGATGTCGCGGCGAACAACCCGGCGCTGTACGCCAAGTACAACCCCGGCGTCGCGGACACCGATCTCACGACGCTCGACCTCGTCACCACCGAGCAGCCCAATAGCGGCGGCCGCGACACCATCTACGGCGACGAGGGCGACGATGTCGCATTCGGCGGTACCGACGTCGACACGATGCACGGCGACGACGGCGACGAGGCGGCCGAAGTCTTCGCATCGCTGAACCGCGACCTGCTGTTCGGCGACCACGGCCGGCTCTACCCGCAGTTCAGCACGCTCAAGGATCCGCTCGAGCACTGGCAGGAGGCGCTGAACTCGCGCAACTTCTTCGCCATCCACGTCGGCAATTTGCAGGGCGGCCAGGGCGACCTGATGTGGGGCGAGGAAGGCGACGACATCATGCTCGGCCAGCAGGGCGACGACCGCATGTGGGGCGGCACGCAGGACGACGACATGATCGGCGGCCACAACGTCGCCGGCGGCTACGACGAGCTTACGGCCCCCGCGATCGTGGCGACGCTCAACCCGCCCGACAGTCTGGCGATGAACGACATCATGGACGGCGGCAGCGGCGACGACGCGATGGCGGGCGACAACACGATCATGTGGCGGCGCGCGGACGATCTCAGCCCGCGGTTCAGGGCGCTCGCGGAAGGCGAGACGGCGATCTACGAGACCACGGCGACCACGATCGACACCAACCTCGATGCGGATTCGCAGAGCGATCCCGACGACGCGGTCGGCCGCGACATCGAGCTGCTCGACCACACGTTCACGATCCAGGCGACGCCGCTCGGGCGCTTCGGCGCCGACGTCATGGCGGGCGGAGCCGACAGCGACGTGATGTACGGCCAGCTCGGCGACGACCTGATGCAGGGCGACGGCTACATCGGCGCCAACGATGCAGACCCGTTCACGGTCACGCACACGATCGCGGTCGCCGACGGCCCCGGCACTACGGACGACACTCTCTTCTTCAACATCCCCGAAGCCGTGACCGACGCCGACGACTACATGGAAGGCAACGGCGGCAACGACCTGATGTACGGCGGGCTGGGCCAGGACGACATCATCGGCGGCAGCTCGGCGCTGTTCGGCCTCACCACCTGGGACGAGCGCCCCGACGGTTCCGACATCATCTTCGGCGGCGCCGGCAACCCGGCGCGTCTTGCGCGCAACGATTTTGTCGGCGCTACGGACACGGATACCGGGATTGACGAGGACACCGGCGCCTGGCCCACGGACGACGACCCGAGCATCGCGCTGCAGGACCGTCATTCGCGCGACGCCGACTTCATCATCGGCGACAACGCGAACGTCTTCCGCCTCGTGGCAGGAGGGGCCGACGGAACCGATCCGGGCGATGCGAGCGATCTGTTCCTCGAATTCAACTACGACCAGAGCTCCTCATTCGAGGACCGCGGCGACGAACGGATCGTCGTTCGGGCCATGCAGCAGCTCGATTACAGGCTGGGCGGTGGCGACTTCACCGGCGACGGCTACAACGCCGATGGCCAGGCCATGCTGACGGACGAGCCGGATGACAACGGTCTGGCCGACCTGGTTTACGGTGAATCCGGCGACGACCATGTCTTCGGCATGACCGGCAGCGACCTCATCTTCGGCAACAGTGACGACGACGACATCATCGGCGGCTACGGCCACGACTGGATCTCGGGCGGCACGGGACAGGACGGCGTGCTGGGCGACGATGGCGTGATCTACACCAGCCGCAATTCGACCGAAGGCGAGCCGCTGTACGGCATCGCCGGGTTGCTGGTGAACAACAACCAGAACGACACCAAGAACATCGACGGCGATGTGCTCGACGAGGTGATTTCGACGCCGGGCGACATCCATATCGCGATGATCAACGTGAGCGGCGAGCTGAAGAAGACGATCGACGTGACGCCATTCAGTTTCGACCCCGACTGGGCCTGGCAGGACGACGAGTTCCCGGATACGGCGGGCGCATCGCCCTTCGCCGACGACATCATCTTCGGCGGCCTCGACGGCGACTTCCTGCACGGCGGCTCGGGCGACGATGCGATCTCGGGGGCGGAAGCGCTCGAGCACGCCTACGTGCCGACCTACGACGTGAACGGCGACCCGGACGGCATCCTCGATCTCGGCTACGACGCGTTCGTGCTGCTGAGCCCCATCAACCCGGGCGATGTGGCGGCGCTGGAGCTGAATCCGGGCGACGTGCTCGCCTTCAACCCCGAGGACGAGGACGGCCAGCATCCGCAGAATCGCGACCGCGCCGGCGAGTTCGACCTCTACGACGAGTACAACGCGCGGCGCAAGATCCTGCTGGGAAGCGACGGCGAGCTGTTGTGGGAATCGGCCTTCCCGGGAACGCCTTACGAATTCCTCCTCAACTTCGACGAGTCCGAGGGTGTATGGCACGACGGTGGAACGACCGGCGGCCCGCACGGCATTGACTATCCTGCGGTCAACGACGACGGCAGGGATGTCATCTTCGGCGATCTGGCCAACGACTGGCTCGTCGGCGGCACCGGGCGCGACGACGTGTTCGGCGGCTGGGGCAACGATCTGCTGAATGTCGATGACGATCACGACACCAACGGCGATCTCAACGACATACCGGACACCCATCCGAAGTACGAAGACCGTGCCTACGGTGGTGCCGGGCGCGACGTGCTGATTGCCAACACCGGCGGCGACCGGCTGATCGACTGGGTCGGCGAATACAACAGCTACCTGGTGCCGTTCGCGCCGTTCGGCGAGGCTACGGTGACCCGTACCTTGCAGCCTTTCCTGCCCCAGTACCTGTATGCGCTGTCCGCGTCCGACGGCGCGGATCCGACGCGCGTCGCGGACACGGGCGAAGATCCGCTGCGCAACGGCGAACCGGCCGGCGAAATGGGTCTCGTGCTGCAGATGGATTTTGCGTGGCAGGACCAGACCGGCGCGCCGTCCGACCCGCAGCCGGGGAACATTCCGGGCGGGCCGCGCGACGTGCTGCGCAGCGCCGACTTCAGCGGCGGCAATACGCAGGGCTTCGCGATCGACAGTGGTAGCTGGACGGTGAGTTCCGGACGCTATCAGGTGGCGCCCACGACCCTCGGCGGCGACGCGCTGGCGGTCTGGAACCACGACCAGTACCTGCCGAGCTACTTCGAGCTGACCGCGACCATCAGCGGCGTGAAGCCGGTCGCGGGTTACAAGGCGAATGCCTACATCCTGTTCGACTACTTCAGCGACAGCGACTTCAAATTTGCGGGGCTCGACATCGCGTTGAACAAGCTGGTGATGGGACACCGCGACGCGAGCGGCTGGGTGGTGGACGTGCAGGCGCCGGTCAACGGCAGTCTGAAGGCGGGCGTCAGCTACGACGTGCTGCTGGCGATCAACGGCACCACCACGACGCTGGTGCTCAACGGCCAGTCGCTCACCTACGCGTTCGCGCCGCGCACCGACGTCTACGGCATCGCGCACAACTTCAACGACGGCATGGTCGGCCTGGGTGCGCAGAACGCCAAGGCCACGATCGACAACGTCCGCGTGCAGGTCATTCCGCCCGCGATCACGCTGACGGCGACCGATTCGTTCTCCGCGGATGCCACCCTGGTGGCGGCGGAAGCGGGCACGTGGTCGCTCTCCGGCGGACGCTTCGTGGGGCAACCGGCCGCTGGGCAGACGATCGCACTGGCGACCGGAGATCTGACGGTCGGCGCTGCGTACCTGCTGCAGCTCGAGGCCAAGCTCTCCACGGGCGCGACCGGCGGCGTGATCTTCGACCAGTATTCGGCGGACGACTTCAAGTGGGCTGCAATCGACAAGACGGGCGGCAAGGTGCTGATCGGCCACTACACGCCGAGCAAGGGTTGGGTGGTGGACGCGTCCGTGTCCCGCGTCCTCGGCGGGGGCGATCTCACGCTGACGGCGACGCTCAAGGGCTCCACCGTCAGCGTGCTCGTCAACGGCCAGGCCGCGCTCAGCCATGTGTTCAATTCGGTTGTCACCGACGGCAGCTTCGGTCTGCTGGCCCGCAATGGCAGTGCTTCCTTCGACTCGTTCACGGTGCGTACCGACGACCCGGCCTTTGCAGATGCGGGCGGTGCGGCGGCGCTGATGGCCTCCAGCGAAGGGACGGGCGGCAATGTCCTGACGCTCGACGCCGCGGCACTGGATGCGTTCGCGCAGGAAGCGGTGGTGCGCTGGGGCGCCGATCCGGCGCTGCTGGCGGGCTTGACGTTCACCGTGGAGGATCTGCCGGGGCTCGCGCTGGCAGAGGTCGACGGCAACACCATCACGCTCGATGCCGATGCGGCCGGCTACGGCTGGTTCATCGATCTGTCGCTTGCTGATGACAGCGAATTCCGCATCCGCGAAGGCGAGGGCATGCTGGCCGCGACGCCGAACAGCGACGCGTTCGGGCAGATGGACCTGCTCACGGTCGTGATGCACGAGCTCGGCCACGTGCTCGGCTTCGATCACGGCGACGCGACGACCTATGCGGTGATGGGTGACGAGCTTGCAGCCGGCATGCGGTGCGCGCCGACCGATGCCTCCGGCCCGGTGCAGCCCGAGACGCCGCCGCTGCCGCCGGCGGGCGGTCGTCCGCGGCTCGATTTCGGCGACTGGATGTGGGACGACGGGTTGCAGGGGCCGGGCGCGGCAGGCTGGACGACCGGCTGGAATGCCTCGGACGGCGAAGCATCTGCGCTGCGCAGCATCGACTGGGAAGGTGGCAGCGGCTGGAACCCGCTTTCGCCGTTCACTGGCGCGAAGCCCGGCAAGGGCGGGTCCGGAAACGTGTCGGACTTCCTCTTCCGGTTCACGGGTAAGGAAGCAGGGGCGGGGCCGCGGGCGTAGGGACGCTGTGACGCACGCGGTGTCGCAAGGGTTGTTTCTACAACTACAACTTTGAAAGGAACGGAAATGATTGCTGCCGTAAAGCCGGTCACCGAAGGCACCGGGAAAGACTCGCAGATGCCGACGCTGAAGTGGGACGACTCCAACATGCGCAGCGGCTACGCGAACGTGTGCAACGTCACCAGCACGCGCGAGGAAGTCGTCCTGCTGTTCGGCATGAACCAGGCCTGGAACCGGGGACAGAAGGAAGTGACCATCCAGCTGACCGACCGCATCATCATCAGTCCCTACGCGGCCAAGCGCCTGACGATGCTGCTCGACGGCGTGGTCAGGGAATACGAAAAGCGGTTCGGGGCGCTCAATGTGGAGGTACCTGCGGCCCAGCAGTAGGCACACGGGGTGAAGGGGGTTTTCCTGGGGGTGCGAGCAGGCCGTGCCTATAATTTCACGCGCCCGGCGCAACGGGCGCTCACAACATCAACAGGAGAGCGACATGGCCGCGAACAAGCAATCCGCACCGGAAACGGGCGCGAAGGAAACCGGGGGGACGAAGATCCGGTGGGACGACTCGCACATGAAGAGCGCGTACGCAAACGTATGCAATGTCACCAGCACGCGCGAGGAAGTGGTGATGCTGTTCGGCATCAACCAGGCCTGGAACCGTGGCCAGAAGGAGGTGACGATCCAGCTCACCGACCGCATCATCGTCAGCCCCTACGCGGCCAAACGCCTGAGCACGCTGCTCGATGGCGTGCTGAAGGAGTACGAAAAGCGTTTTGGCACGCTCATTGTCGAGGTTCCGGCTGCAGCCAGTCCGCAGTAGTCCTGGGCAGCCGGGCGCGCGGCCATGATCTGAGCCGCTCGGGCGCGATCGCATGAGCGCAGTACTGCAGCCGCCGGAGTCCGAAGCGCAGCACGACATTGCCGAACTCCAGCGCAGCGAGCTGGAGCAGGCGTGGCGGCAGTTCGGAGCGGCGGCCAGCCCCGAGGAGTTCTGCAGAAGCTGGCTCGCGTTGCAGTGCCACATCATCGGCAAGGTGAACGCGGCCGTGGTCGTGCTGCAGAAACCCGCGACCGACACGTTCGCGCCGCTGGCCTATTGGCCCGAGCGCAGCGCCGACCGCGCCCAGCTCGCGGCCGTGACCGAGCAGGCGCTGCGGGAAGGCCGCGGCGTCATCCAGCCGCGCGCGGTCGCCGCGGGCGCGGCACTGCCCGTGCGGCCCGACTATCAGCTGGCCTACCCGGTGCGCCTCGACGGCAGGCCGCGCGGCGCGGTGGGAATGGAGATCGCGTGGCGCGAGGAAGCCCAGCTGCAGGTGGTGATGCGCCAGCTGCAATGGGGCGCCGGCTGGCTCGAAGTGCTGCTTCGGCGTCACACCGATCCCACGGAGGCTGCGCGCCTGCGGCTGAAGCTCATTCTGCAGCTCGTCGCCACGTTCCTGGAGCGGCCGCATTTCAAGGACGCCGTGACCGCGCTGGTCACCGAGACGGCCACCCAGTTGGGTTGCGACCTGGTCGTGCTCGGGCTGCGCGAGGGCTCGGGCATGAAGATCGCGGCGGTGTCGCACACAGTGCAGTTCGATCCCCGCACCAATCTGCTGCGCGATACCGAGGCCGCGATGCTGGAAGCGCTCGACCAGGGCGAGCCCATCGTCGTCCCGCCCGCGCGCGACGGCCGGCTCGCGGTCACCCTGGCGCACGCTGAACTGGCGCGCGTATCCGGCGCGGGCGGTGTCGCCACGGTGCCACTGCTGCGCGACGGGCGGCCGATTGGCGCTCTCACGCTGCAGCGCGCGCCCGGGTTTCCCTTTGACGCCCCATCGGTGGAACTGCTGGAAGGGCTCGGCTCGATGCTGGGACCGCTGCTCGATTTGCAGCGAACCCAGCGGCGCAGCCTCCCGAGGCATGCGGCCGATTCGGTACGCGAATACTGGGGCAGGCTTGCAGGTCCGCGGCACGGCGGATTCAAGTTCGGCTTTCTCGCGCTGCTGCTGTTCGCCGGTTTCATGGCGTTCGGCACCGGAAACTACCGCGTCTCCGCCGATGCGCGCATCGAAGGCGAGACCCAGCGCGCGCTGACCGCGCCCTTCCAGGGCTACGTGCGCGCCGCAGCCCACCGCGCCGGGGACGTCGTCAAGCAGGGCACGGTCCTCGCGCAGCTCGACGATCGCGACCTGCAGCTCGAGCGCCAGCGACTGGTTTCTCTCAACGAGCAGCTCGCCAAGCAGTACCGCGAAGCGATGGCGGGGCGCGACCGCGCCAAGGTGCTCGTGGTCAAGGCCCAGATCGATCAGGCGCGGGCACAGCTCGCGCTGGTGGAGGAACAGCTGGGGCGCGTCGCGCTCGTGGCGCCGTTCGACGGCGTGGTGGTGAGCGGCGATCTGTCCCAGGCCCACGGCGCGCCGCTGGAGCGCGGCCAGGTGCTGTTCGAAATCGCGCCGCTGGACGCCTATCGTGTGGTGCTCCAGGTGGACGAGCACGATGTCGCCTACGTCAAGCCCGGCCAGCGCGGCGAAATGGTGCTCTCGTCCATGCCGGGCAGCCGCTATCCGTTCGCGGTGAAGAAAATGACCCCGGTCAATACCTCCAGGGACGGGCGCAACTTCTTCCGCGTCGAAGCGCAATTCGACGCCGCTGCCGGCGCGCAACTGCGCCCCGGAATGGAAGGCGTGGCCAAGGTGGTCGTGGACGAGCGGCGCCTGATCTGGATCTGGACGCGCGGCCTGATCGACTGGGCGCGCCTCAAGATCTGGACCTGGCTGCCCTGAGCGCGGCCGGAGCTTAGAGCGGTGGCGCAACAGCTTCTGTCTCCCGCCTGGTACCGCGTCGCCAACCTGCGGCCGCGGCTGCGGCTGCACGTGCGCGTCCGCCGCCACGAGTATCGCGGCCAGCGCTGGCACGTGATCGAGGACCGCATCTCGCGCCGCACGCACCGGCTCGATCCGATGGCCTATTTCGTGGTCGGCCTGATGAACGGCGAGCGCAGCCTGCAGGCGATCTGGGACGCCGCGGCGCAGCGCTTCGGCGACGAGGCGCCGACGCAGGACGAGGTGATCCGCCTTCTCGGACAGCTGCACATCGCCGACGTGCTTCAATCCGAGGTGACGCCGGACGTGAACGAGCTGCTGCGCCGCTCGCAGCGCATCCGGGGCCGCACCCGGCTCGCAAAAGCGCTTTCGCCGTTGGCGATCCGCTTTCCCCTGTTCGACCCCGATGCCCTGCTCGAGCGCTGGCTGCCGCTGTTCCGGCCATTGTTCGGCCCGCTCGGTGCGCTGTTGTGGCTGTGCGTCGCGGGTTGGGGCGGGATTATGGTATTCCAGCACTGGGGAGAACTGACCCAGGATGTCACCGACCGCATCCTGGCGCCGGAGAACCTGCTGCTCGCGACGCTGGTGTTCGCGGTGCTGAAGGCATTGCACGAATTCGGGCACGCCTGCGCGGTGAAGGCCTGGGGTGGCGAGGTGCACGAAATGGGCATCATGCTGCTGGTGCTGTTTCCCATTCCCTACGTCGACGCTTCGGCGGCGAGCGCCTTCCCCGAGCGGCACCGCCGCATGGTGGTCGGCGCTGCGGGCATGCTGGTGGAAACGTTCCTGGCCTCGATCGCCATGTTCTTCTGGCTCAACGTCGAGCCGGGATTGACGCGTGCGGCGCTGTTCAACGCTATCTGGATTTCCGGCGTCTCGACGCTGCTGTTCAACGCCAACCCGCTGCTTCGCTTCGACGGCTACTACATCCTGTCCGACTGGCTCGAGATTCCCAACCTGTACCAGCGCGCCGGACAGTTCGTGGGCGCGCTCGCCGAGCGGCGCCTGTTCCGCATGGACACGCCGCTGCCGGAGACCACGCCCCGCGAGCGGGGCTGGCTGATCTTCTATCTGATCGGCTCGTTCTGCTATCGCCTGTTCATCAGCCTGTCGATCGCGCTGTTCATCGCCGCGCAGTATTTCCTGGTCGGCGTGGTGCTCGCCTTCTGGGCGGTGGTGGCCGCGCTCGTGCTGCCGATCCTGCGCCTGATCGCGTATCTGGCGTGGCACCCGCGCCTGCGCCGTCACCGCACGCGCGCGGCGCTGACCACGGCGGTGGTCGCCGCCACGATCCTAGGCGTGGTCTTCCTGGTGCCGGTGCCCGTCTGGACCAACGCGCAGGGCGTGACGTGGATGCCCGAGCAATCCGCGGTGCGCGCGGGGGCGGACGGGCATCTCGTGCGCGTGATCGCGCGGCCCGGCACCCCGGTGCGCCGCGGTGACGCGCTGGTGGAAATTGCCGATCCAGTGATCCCTCCGCAGGTGCAGATGCTCGAGGCGCAGAAAACGGAGCTCGAGGCCCGCTACCAGGCCGAGCGCCAGGACAATCAGACGCAGGCGCAGCAGACGCTCGACCAGATCGAGAGCGTCGCGGCGAGCCTCGCGCGCATGCGCGAGCGCGCCGCCGAATTGGTCGTGCGCAGCCCGGAAGACGGCGTATTCATCGTCCCCACGGCACAGGACCTTCCCGATCGCTTCGTGCGCCACGGCGAGCCGATCGGCTACGTCATTGCCGAGGCGCGCTCGACCGCGCGCGTGCTGGTGCCGCAGGATTCGATCGACCTCGTTCGCAGCCGCACGCAACAGGTGCGTGCCAAGCTCGCCGAGAACCTGCAGGACGTGGTCGCCGCGCGCGTGCTGCGCGAGGTGCCGGCGGCGAGCGACCGGCTGCCCAACCCCGCGCTGTCGCAGGCGGGTGGCGGCGTCGTGGCGCTCGACCCCCAGGCGGCGCGCGACATGAAGGCGCTGCGCACGCACTTCGAGTTCGAGATCGAACTGCTGGCCGCGCCGCCCGCCGGTCGCGGCGGCCGGGTGTACGTCCGCTTCGAGCATGGCACCGAGCCGATTGCGCAGCAGCTCTACCGTTCGGTCCGGCAGTTGTTCCTGCGACGCTTCACGGTGTGAGGGCGCCGAGGTGAACGCGAGCGACGTTCACGCAGGCTTCTACCCCGAGCGCGACGCGACACCGGAGTCGGTGTGGGACCGGGCGTGGTCCGCGGGCGAGTTCTGGATACGGCAGCTGTTTCGCCGCCGCGTGCCGCAAGCCGCGCCATTCGCTCACGCCGTGGCGCGTTGCACGGCGAACGTGGACGCAGCCAATCTCGACGCACAGATTCCGGGGCTTCGATTCCGGTTGCGCCGCACGCCGCGATCGGGAGCGTTGCTCGCGGAGTGCTTCGGGCTCTACTGCGCGGCACTGCGGGGCAGTGGCAGCGCGACGTCGACGCCATCACCGGAAGTGCTCGGCGCAGCGCGCATCCTGATGCAAGGCGGCGTCGCGGAGATCGCGGGGATGTCCGAGCGGCGCTGCGCCCTGGCACTCGCCGCGGCGGCCATGGCGCTCCGGGGCACGCCGGTGCATCTGCTGAGCTCGAGCGAGGCGCGGGCGCGCGGCCTGAGCGAGGTCATGCGCGAGCCCATGGCCGCGTTGGGTATCGGCGTCGGCGTCGTCACGCAGGGCATGGACGCGCGCGCCCGCGGCGCCGCCTACGCAAACCTCGTCGTCTGCGGCGCGTTGCGTGAAATCGGCATCGACTATCTGCGTGACCGGATGTCGCTGGGGGGGCGGCCGCGCCGGGTCCTGGGCCGGCTGGACCGGCTCTCGGGGGATACAGCGGCCGATCGGCACGTGCTTTCCGGCATGCATTGCGCGCTCGTCGACGACGCGGATCGACTCATGCTCGACGACTCGCGCGTCCCGCTCGCCATATCCACCGAGACCGACCAGTCGGGCGAGCGCCTGCTCTACGAGCAGGCGCTTGAACTGGCGCGCGTGCTGCGCGAAACCGTCGACTTCACGATCGGGGTGGAACGGACGGAGTTGACGCCCGAATGCTCGCGACGGCTGGCGCAGCTGACGCAGGCTCTCGGCGGCGTGTGGGCCGCGCGCGAGCGTCGCGAGGAGCTGATTGCGCTGGCGCTCGATGCCCTGCATGTCGCGCAGCGCGATCGCGACTACCGGGTGATTCAGGGCCGCGTGCAGTTCCCGCCCGAGCCCGCGGGAACCGCAGAGGAGCCCTCCGTGGAGCGGCTGTTGCTGCAGAAACTCGTCGAAGTCAAGGAAGGCTGCAGGCTGAGCGGCCGGCGCGTGGTATTGGCGCAGATCAGCGTGCCGCGCGTGCTGGGCAGATATTTGCATCTGGCCGGCGTGTGCGGCGATGCGCGCGGCCTGGAACGCGAGTTCTGGCGCAGCTACCGGCTGCACACCGCGCAGGCGGCGCCCTATCCGCCGCCTGTGCCGTGGACGGCGCGGCTTTTTGCCGGCGCCAAGGCGCGGCAGGAAGCACTCATCGAATGCGTGCGCAGCGGTGACCGGCGCGCCATTGTGATCGGGCTGCGTTCGCCCGCCGAAGCCCATGCGCTTCTCGAAGCATTCGCACAATCCGCCATCCAGGCCGGAGTCGCAAGCGGCGCCGGGAGCGCCGCCGAGCAACAGGCGGTGGCGGGCCTGGACACGCCGGGCGCAGTGCTGGTCAGCATTTATCCTGCCGAGCGGAACGTGCTGCACGCGCGCGCCAGCGCGATTCCCGTATCTCTGCTCGTTGCCGAGCTGCACGACGGCGAACGGCACGTCGCGCACATCGCGCGCGCCTACGGCGCGACCGCATGCGAAGTCCTGCTGTCGCTGGAAGACGAGGACGTCAAGAAATTCCTCGGTCCGCGCGCAGTTGCGGCGGCAGGCCGTGCAATGGGTTCGTCCGCTGAAGCGCCACCTGGGGTTGCGCTGCGCTGCGCGCGCCGCGCGCTGACCAGCGCCGCGCGCGCGGCGGCGGCAGCGCGCCGTGACGCGCTCATGGCTGAGCGGAGCCTCGACGACCTGCTCGCGTTCTCGGGCCAGCGGGAGTGACGGCGGGCGCTGGCTGTGCTGCCGCGCAGATTCCGCCCCTGCTTGCACGGTCCAGCCACACGCGACTGGTGGAGTGGAAGGGGATCGAACCCTCGACCTCCGCATTGCGAACGCGGCGCTCTCCCAGCTGAGCTACCACCCCGGTGAAGGGGGCGGATTTTACCGGAGATCCTGCGCCGCGGACA
>SCUF01000186.1 GCA_004298325.1 Betaproteobacteria bacterium
TCGTCTTCCGTGCCGCAGGAATGGCTCAAGGTGATCCGCGACCACGGCGGCGCGATCAAGGAAACCTACGGCGTGCCGGTCGAGGCGATCGTCGAGGGCATCCGCCACGGCGTGCGCAAGATCAACATCGACACCGACATCCGCCTCGCGATGACGGGCGCGATGCGCCGCGCCATGGCGCAGGACCCCGCCGAGTTCGACCCGCGCAAGTTCCTGAAGGACGCCACCGCCGCGGCGCGCGAGCTCTGCAAGGCGCGCTTCGAGGCCTTCGGCAGCGCCGGGCAGGCACCGCGCATCAAAGCGGTGCCGCTGGAAAAAATGGCCGCGCGCTACGCCTGAAAATCAAAACGCGCCTTCCGCGCGCCGCCGCTTTACTGGATAATTGCGTCCTTTGCCGGCGCTGAAAACACGCCGGAGCCCGCAAATGGATCGCGCCCCCGCTGCAGTGCCCGCTGCTGATCTCGCCAACGCGCTGCGCGCGCTGGCGATGGATGCCGTGCAGGCCGCCAACTCCGGCCACCCCGGCATGCCGATGGGCATGGCCGAGATTGCCGTGGCGCTGTGGGGGCGGCACCTGCGCCATAACCCCGCCAACCCGGGCTGGGCCAATCGCGACCGTTTCATGCTCTCCAACGGCCACGGCTCGATGCTGCTGTACGCGCTGCTGCATCTCACCGGCTACGACCTGCCCATGGCGGAGTTGCGGCGCTTCCGGCAGCTGCACTCGAAAACCCCCGGGCATCCCGAATACGGCTGCGCACCGGGCGTGGAGACGACCACCGGCCCGCTCGGCCAGGGCATCGCCAACGCCGTCGGCATGGCGATCGCGGAGAAGCTGCTGGCGGCGGAATTCAACCAGCCGGGCTTCGAGATCGTCGATCACCACAGCTATGCCTTCATGGGCGACGGCTGCATGATGGAGGGCGTTTCGCACGAGGCCTGCGCGCTCGCGGGTACGCTCGGCCTGGGCAAGCTGATCGCGCTCTACGACGACAACTCGATCTCGATCGACTCGGAGAAGGGCCACATCCGGCAGTGGTACACCGATGACGTGAAAAAGCGCTTCGAGGGCTACGGCTGGCAGGTGATCGCGAACGTCGATGGCCACGACGTCGCCGCGGTGGACCGGGCGATCCGCAAGGCGAAACGCGAGCGCGCGCGCCCGACGCTCGTCTGCTGCAAGACGGTGATTGCGAAAGGCGCGCCGCACAAGGCCAATACCGGCGCCGCGCACGGCGCGCCGCTGGGCGAGGCCGAAGTCGCGGCCACGCGCGCTGCGATCGGCTGGCCGCATGCGCCATTCGAAATCCCGCAGGACGTCTACGACGGCTGGAATGCGCGCCGCCGCGGCGCCGCCGCAGAACGCAAGTGGAACAAGCTCTTTGGCGCCTACGAACGCGAGCACGGCTCGCTCGCCGCGGAATTTCGCCGCCGCATGAAGGGCGATTTGCCCGGTGATTTCACGGCGCGCGCGGCGGCGCTGCTGGGCGAGTTCGAAGCGAAGGGCGAGACGCTCGCCACACGGCGCGCCTCGCAGCTGGTGCTCGAAGCCCTGAAGCCCGCGCTGCCCGAGCTGGTCGGCGGCTCCGCGGACCTCGCCGGCTCCAACCTCACGATGGTGAAGGCGTCCAAGGTCGTGGGCCGCGACAACGGCGGCAACTACCTGTTCTACGGCGTGCGCGAATTCGGCATGTGCGCGCTGATGAACGGCCTCGCGCTGCACGGCGGC
>SCUF01000187.1 GCA_004298325.1 Betaproteobacteria bacterium
CTCGAGCGAATAGACGTTGAGGACGAACAGGTGGAACACGGTGAAGCCGACGCACAGCACCGCGACCAGCATGGACTCCCAGCGACGCAGCTCGCGCTTGTTGCCCGCGAACTCCTCCTCGGCCATCGGCGGCTGGATGACTTCCTGCGTGCTCGTCGGGCTCATGAAAAAAAACCGCGCTGGCTTGCGCGCAGCGCGGTCCTCGGTGGCCGGCTCTGGCTACTTGCCGATCAGGTTGGCGGGGACGTTGATGCCCTTCTCCTTGTAGTAGCGCACCGCCCCGGGGTGGAACGGCAGGAAGGTGTTGCGGTTCCAGTTCTGCAGCAGCGTTTCTTTCGACGCGGCATGACCCTTCACCATCTGCGGATTGTTTTCCAGCACCGCCTTGGTGATGGCATACACCAGGTCTTCCGGCAGGTCCTTGTGGGCGATGCCGAAGTTGAACACGCCCACGGTCTTGTGGTCTTCGGTCTGCTGCTTGTAGGTGGCCTTCGGGATCACCGAGTCCGACAGCTCGGGCAGCGCCGTCTTGAGCTTCTTGAGCTCGGCGTCGGTGAAGGTGAAGAAGCGCACCTTGTTGGTGGTCTCGAGCTCCGAGAAGGCCGCGATCGGCACGCCGGCGCAGAACGGGAAGGCGTCGATCAGGCCGTCCTGCAGGTTGGCCGCCATGTCGGAGGCCTGGCCGTTGCGGATCGTGGTGTCGACGCCGAGGATCTTGAAGAACATCGGGAAGTACGTGCCGCAGGTGCCGGCGCGCGGGCCGATGCCCGACTTGCGTCCCGCCAGTTCCTTCACCGACTTGATGCCCGATTTTTCGAGCGCGATGAAATGGAACGGCGTGTCGTACATCGGGAAGGTGGCGCGGATGTTCTGGTACTTCTTGCCCTTGGTCCACTCGCCGGTGCCGTTCCAGGCCTGCAGCGCCACGCCCATCGTGGTCATGCCCAGATCGACCTGGCGGGAATCGGTGAGGATGATGTTCTGGTTCGGGCCCTGAGTCTGCTGCGTGCTGATGGTGGTGCCGAGCTTTTCGTTCACCAGGCTCGCCCAGACCTGCCCGTAAACGAAGTACGTGCCGCCGACCGAGGCCGTGCCGAGGGTCAGCGTCTTCGGCCAGGCCGGATTGGGTTTGGGTTGCGCCCAGGCGGCGGCGGCGAGCGAGACCATGGCAAGCGCCGCGATGCAGCGGGCACTGAATTTCGTCATGACGATACTCCTTCTCTTTTGCGAATAGGGCGCAGCATAGCAGAGCGCAATCCGCCTGCAAGCCCCGTGCGCGCTAGAATCGAACGGCCGTCAAGGGGCCCGTTCTGCGCGGCGCCTTGAAGGAGCGTCCCATGCAGTTGCGCCGGAGCGAGCAATGAACGATTGGCTGGACGGACTGCGGCAGTCGCTGATCGCGGGGTCGGGACCCGCGCTGCGCTCGGCGCTCAACGTGCTGCTCATCCTCGTGGCCGGCTGGGTGGCGCTGTCGGTCGTCCAGCGCGCCATCCTGCGCTTTCGCGCCTTCATGGAGCTGCGCCTGCACGATGCCGAGTCGGCCAAGCGGGTCGGCACCCTGTGCCGCGTGTTCCGCCATTTCGGCTCGGTCGTGATCACGATCGTGGCCGCGATGCTGGTGATGAACGAGCTGGGCATCTCGATCGCGCCGGTGCTCGCCACCGCAGGCGTGGCGGGCATCGCCATCGGCTTCGGCGCGCAAAGCCTGGTGAAGGACTATTTTGCCGGCTTCTTTCTGCTGCTCGAGGATCAGATCCGGCAGGGCGACGTGGTCTCGGTCGCGGGTGTCGGCGGTCTGGTGGAGGAGGTGACGCTGCGCTACGTCAGGCTGCGCGATTTCGATGGCCACGTCCACTTCGTGCCGAATGGTGAGATCAAGACCGTCACCAACCGCACGCGCGACCATGCGCAGGCGGTGATCGAAGTCGGCGTCGCGTACCGCGAGAATGCGGACGAGGCGCTCGCGGTGATGTGCGAGGTCGGCCGCGAGCTGCGCGCCGATCCCGCGTGGCGCGCCAGGATCCTGGACGACGTCGAGATGATCGGCGTCGAGCGCTGGGCCGATTCGGCGGTGATCCTGCGCTGCCGGCTGAAGGTGGTCGGCATCGAGCAGTGGAGCGTGCGCCGCGAGTTCCTCAAGCGCCTGAAGCAGGCCTACGATGCGCGCGGCATCGAAATCCCGTTCCCGCACCTGACGCTGTACGCCGGCCAGGCGAAGGACGGCAACGCGCCGGCGTTCAGGATCGACTCGCGCTAGCCGCGGCCCTTGTCCGATCTGTTCTTCCTGCCGGATCTTGCATCGGCTGCGTCGCAGCTGCCCTGGTACGCGCTGCTCGTGCTTGCCGCCGCGCTCGCGGGCGAGGCGGTGCAGCGCTGGCTGCGGCTGCCGCGCCTGCTCGGCTGGATCGCCGTCGGCGGCGCGCTCGGCCCGCACGCGCTCGGCTTGCTCGACCAGGCGGCGCTCGACGCGCTGCAGCCCGTGCTCGACCTTGCGCTGGGCGTGGTGCTGTTCGAACTGGGGCAGCGCGTCGACCTGTCGTGGCTGCGGCGCAATCCCTGGCTGCTCGGCACCAGCCTGCTCGAAAGCGCGTTCGCGTTCGCCGCCATGTTCGCGGTTCTGCTCGCCCTCGAGGTAACGCCGTTGCTGGCCGCCGTGGCAGCGGCCATCGGCATTTCGACGGCGCCCGCGGTCGTGCTCAGCGTTACGCGCGACCTGCGCGCGCAGGGGCAGGTCACCGAACGCGCCCTGCTGCTGACCGCGCTCAACTGCGCGTACGCCTACGTCGCGGTCAGCGTGCTGCTCGCCTGGCTGGCGCGCGAGTACGCCGCCAACTGGCGCATTATCGTGCTGCATCCCCTGTACCTGATCTTCGGTTCGCTCGCGCTCGCCGCCGCGTTCGCCGGCGGGGCGCTCGGACTGCTGCGCCTGCTGGGCCGGCGCCGCGACGCCCAGTTCCTGTGCGTGCTCGCGCTGGTGGTGCTCGCCGTCTGGGCGGCGGCCACGCTCAATCTGCCGGTCGCGCTGGCGCTGCTCGGCTTCGGCGCCGCGATCCGCATGCTCGACCGGCGACGCCTGTTCGTGTCGCTCGATTTCGGGCGCGTCGGCGCGATCCTGCTGATCCTGCTGTTCGCGATCATGGCTGCGAGACTCGAGTGGGCGCTGGTTCCCGCCGGGATCGTGGCCGGGGGCGTGCTGGTCGCGGCGCGCTTCGCCGGCAAGGCGCTGGGCGTGCTGGCGTTGGCGCCGCTCGCCGGGTTGCCGCTGCGCAAGGCCTCGCTGCTGGCGCTCGCGCTCACGCCGATGTCCGGGGTCGCCCTGGTCCTGGTGCACGACACGTCCCGGCTGTATCCGCAGTTCGGCCCGGGTCTCGCGGCGATCGTGGTGGCGGCGATCGCGATGCTGGAGCTGCTCGGGCCGCTGTGCGCGCACTTTGCGCTGGTGCGCGCGGGCGAAGCGGCGGACGAAGGTCGCTGAGCGTGGAGCGGCTCGCTTTCAAGCCATCGGCACCGCTCACGATGGGCGTCGAGCTGGAGCTGCAGCTCGTCAACTCGCGCGACTGCGATCTGACGCGCGCGGCGTCCGACCTGCTGTCGCAGGTGGCGAAGCGCGCCCATCCGGGCGAGATCAAGCCCGAGATCACCGAAAGCATGATCGAGGTGAGCACCGGCGTTCACGTGCGCTACGACACCCTGACGCAGGAACTGCGCGCGATTCGCGGTGTCCTGCTGGAGGTGGCGGAGAAACTGAACGTGGGTGTGTGCGGGGGCGGCGCGCATCCCTTCCAGCACTGGAGCGATCGCCGCATCATGGATGCGCCGCGCATGAAGCACGTCTCGCAGCTCTACGGCTACCTCGCCAAGCAGTTCACCGTGTTCGGCCAGCACGTGCATATCGGCTGCCCCGACGGCGACGCCGCGCTCTACCTGCTGCATGCGGTGTCGCGCTACATTCCGCACCTGATCGCGCTGTCGGCCGCCTCGCCGTACTACCAGGGTGTGGATACCGCGTTCGAATCCTCCCGCCTCAATGCCGTGTTCGCGTTTCCGCTCTCGGGCCGTGCGCCGTTCGTGCAGACCTGGGACGATTTCAACGCCTATTTCGGCAAGCTGAGCAGTGCCGGAATCGTCGACAGCATGAAGGATTTCTACTGGGACATCCGGCCCAAGCCCGAGTTCGGCACGATCGAGATCCGGGTCTGCGACACGCCGCTCACGGTGGAGCGCGCCGCCGCGCTCGCCGCCTACGCGCAGGCGCTGGCGCGCTGGCTGCTGGTCGAGCGGCCGCACCGCATCGCCGAGGATCTGTACCTCGCCTACACCTACAACCGCTTTCAGGCGTGCCGCTTCGGCCTGGGCGGCGAGTTCGTCGATCCGGTGGCCGGCACCCGGCGCGGCATCGGCGAGGAGGTGCTGGCGACGCTCGAAGCGCTCGCAGTGCACGCGCGCGAGCTCGGGTCCGAGGCGGCGCTCGGCGAGATCGAGTCGATCGTGCGCCAGGGCAACGACGCGCGCTGGATGCGCGAGCGCTTCGCCGACAGCCGCTCGCTGCCCGACCTGGTCTGGCGCCAGGTCGAGCGACTGCGCGCCCGCGCGTGAGTCTCGGCGACTCCGTGCCCGCGCGACTGCAGCGCGTGCAGCGCGATCAGGAATGCCGCGGCGTTCCACGACTGACCCGGCATTCCGCGCGGCGCCAGGCTGCGGCCGTGCAGCCATTCGCTGAAGCGCCAGCGGCCGAGCGCGTTCGCCCGGGCAAGCGCCGCGAGGTCCTGCGCGGCTCGCCGGCGCCGCCCGTTCGCAGCCAGCGCCGCGACCCAGAAGCCGCCGATCATCGGCCACACGCCGCCGTTGTGATACTGCCAGGCGAGGTTCTGGCCGTGTCGCGCCATGTACGGCCGCCAGAGCAGATGCGCGTCGGTGATCGGGCTGCAGGTCGCCCGAACGGGATAGGGCGCGGCGACGCGGGCCCGCTCGAGCGCATCGAGCGTGCGCCGGGCGGCGGCCGGATCCGCGAGCCCGCACAGGACGGCGAGCAGATTGCCGTACACGTCGCCCTCGTCGCCGAAGAAACCGAAGTTGACGAAGCTGAGGTAGAGCGCGCGGTTGCGCGCCCCGCGCCGTGCGCTGCGCATCAGCAGTCGGGCGCGGCGGTACTCGGCGAGGCCGGTGGAGAACGGGTGGAACAGCTGGTTGGCGTTGCGCCGCGTCGCCGCCGCCTGCGGCAGGCGGTACAGCCGCTTCACCAGATACCAGAGCGCGTTCGTGTAGAGCACGAACCCGGAGCGCGGCATGATGTCCGCCCAGTCGCTCGCTTCGTTCTGCTGCAGCAGGCGGAAGCGCTGGTGCTCCTGGCAGGCAAGCCAGTCGAGCGCGCGGCGCTGCCGCGCCGCGAGGCGCGTGCCGCGGCGAACCAGGCGCGCGCGTGCGAGGCACGCGGTCGCGATCAGCCACCACAGCGTGGCGTCGATACAGCCGAGATACCAGAAATCCGCCTCGCGGCCGCCGGTTGCGACGAACTTGGGAATCTGGCCGTTGGCCGCCTGATGCGCGGCGAGCGTCAGCAGGCCGCGCGCGGCCGAGCGCTCGAGCGCGGCGTCGCCGGAGAGCGCCATGCCGATGGCGCAGATCGCCGCGTCGCGGCCGAACACCGCCTCGTAGCTGCGTCGCGCGGCGCCGGCGCCGCGCGACGCCGCGAGAATTCCCGCGCCTGACAGGTTGCGCCGGAGCAGCGCGACGGCCCGCCGGCGGCAGCGCTCGATCAGCGCGCGATCCTCGGGGCTCAGCGCGTCGAGCGCCGAACGGCCGGCGACGCGCCGACGCGCCCTAGCCACCGGCCGCGCCGCGCGCCGGCGGTCCGAAACGCAGCAGCGCCACGGGCAGGTGGCGCAAGGCGTCCGCGATGCGCAGCGGCGCATCGCACGGCCGCGTCTCCTCGGGTGCCAGAACGTCGTGCAGTTGCGTTCCCGGCGGCAGGAAGGAAAGATCGAGCACGCAGTCGCGCCAGGCCGCCGCACCGAGCGGCGCCATGCCCGGCGCGAGGCCGAGCGAGGCGAAGAACCGGCCTGCAATCGCGATGAGGCCTTCGTCCCCAGCGCGCCGCGCGAATGCGATCACGTGCCGGTTGCGCTCGCCGGCGGCGGCAAGCGGCACGTACGCGGCGCCGGCGAACAGCTCCGGCCGGTCGCGGCGCAGCGCGAGGCAGCGCCACGCAACCCAGAGCTTGGCGCGGCCGTCGTGCGGGGTCGCGAGCATTTCGCGCAGACCCTCGGACTGCGCCTGCGCCGGCGCGGCGGCGAGCTGCTCGAGCGCCTGCAGCAGCGCGCTGCGATGGGCGAAGTCCACCGGGCGCCGGTTGTCCGGATCCACCAGCGACAGGTCGATCAGTTCGGTGCCCTGGTAGGTGTCGGGCACGCCGGGCGAGGCGTGCTTGACGAGCGTCTGCGAGAGGCTGTTGAGCGCGCCGTACCACGCCAGCACCGCCGCCTGCGCGCGAAGGTCTTCGAGGAACGGGTTGGCGCGGGAACTGTCGAGCAGCGCCTGCACGAACCCGCACAGCGCCTGCTCGTACTCCTCGTTGCGGGTGATCCAGCTGGTGGCGTGCTTCGCCTCGCGTGCGGCCTTCAGCAGGTATTGCTCGATGCGGGCCCGATAGTCCGCCAGCCCCGCCTCGTCAAGCGGGTCCGCCGGGAACGTGCCGAGCAGCGTCTGGTAGAACAGGTACTGCTCGCTGGGCGTCGGCGCCGTTTCATCGTGGACGCGGCGCAGCCGGGCGCGATTCAGCGTGCGCCAGCGCGCCAGCAGCAGGCGCCACGCGGCGGGCGTCTCCGACAGGACGTTGATCCTCTGGCGCACGTCCTCGGCGCGCTTGTTGTCGTGCGTCGAGGTCGCGAGCAGCGTGTGCGGCCAGTGCGCGGCGCGATCGGCGCTCGCGCCGTGGAACGCGCGCAGCGTGATGCCGAACGCGTCCGGGTCCGAGCCGACCTCGTTCAGCGACGCCAGCCGGTTGTAGACGTAGAACGCAGTGTCCTCGACGCCCTTCGCCGCCACCGGCGCGGTGAACTGCTGGAATTTCATCGCGAAACGCCGCATCTGCGCGGCCAGCGCGGCAGGCGCTCCCGCAGCCGCCTGCCCGAGCAGCGCCGCGCGCACGAACTCGAGGATCGAGGTATCGGCTGCGCTGCTGCGCCGCCTGGCGCGCGCCACCGCCCAGTGGATGAAGCGCCGGTCCTGCGCCGAGACGCGGCGCCCGATGTAGGTGCGGTACACGGGCATGCACGCCGCGATCTCGGCGAGCGCCTGGCGCAGCGTGTTGAAGGTGTGGTCGCGCGTGCGCCGGTCGGCGCGCGCGATGCGCAGCAGTTCGGCCGCGAGCACCGTCAGCTCGGCGGCAAGCGCATGGCGCGCGATCGCGCGCCGTCCACGGTAGGCGGCCTCCTCGAAGTCGGACGCCAGGCCGCTGAACCGGCGCCAGACGCGGTCGATGCGATCGCGCGACTGGCCGTCGACGAACAGGCCGTTCACCACGGCGGCGAAGCGATAGCCGGTGGTGCCGTGCACGGCCCAGCGCTCGGGCACGCGCTCGTGCGCCGCGGCGATCTTCTCGGCGACGACGTACAGCGGCCGCGGCCGGCGGCCATCGGGCGCGCGTTCCGGCAGTTCGATCCCGGCGCGCCCGGCGTAGGCGCGCTGCAGGCGCTTGAAGTATTGCTCGGGGTCGTACAGGCCGTCGGGATGGTCGATGCGCAGCCCCTGCGCGATGTCCGCGGCGCACAGCTCGAGCGGCAGCGCGTGCGTCGCCTCGAACACGACCGCCTCCTCGGTGCGCAGGGCGGCGAGGTCATTGACATCGAAGAACCGGCGGTAGTTGATTTCGTCGGAGGCGACGCGCCAGAAGGCGAGGCGGTAGGCCTGCGCCTCGAGCAATGCATGCATCGCGTCGCGCGCCGCATCGTGCGCGCCGCCGCCCACCTCCGCCGCGGCCGCCGCGATCGCCGATGCCGCTTCCGGGTGCGCGCGCGCCAGCTGCGCGAGCCGCGCCTGCAACGCGGCGGCCTCGCGCACCCGCTCCGCCGCGGCGCGTTCGCCGGCGTCGCGCGGCGGCAGCCGCCCGAATGCGGCAGCGAGGTTCGAGCATTCGTCGCGCGCGGCGGGCGCGGCGCCGGTATCGAGCAATGCTCCGGCGCGCTCGAGCAGCGGCGCATAGCCGCGCGGGTCGGTTGCGAAGCGATGCTCGTGGTAGCACACCACGAGACGGCCCGATTCGGGCACGAAGGCGAGGACCAGCTCGCCGCGCGCGAGTACTTCGCCGTAGTGGTCGCCGAGGAACGGCAGCAGCACCTTGTCCTTCAGTTCGGGGTCCACCGGGGACCAATCGATGTCGAAGAAGTTCGCGTACGGCGACGCCGGGCCGTGCTCGAGGACGTGCATCCACCAGCGGTTGTCGCTGCCGATGCCCATGTGGTTGGGCACGATATCGAGGATCAGCCCCATGCCGTGCGCGCGCAGCGCCGCCGCGAGGCGCTCGAGCGCCTCGCGGCCGCCCAGCTCCGGGTTGATCTCGCCGTGGTCGACGATGTCGTAACCGTGCCGGCTTCCCGGGCGCGCGCTCAGCAGCGGCGAGCAGTAGAGGTGGCTCACCCCGAGCCGCGCAAGGTAGGGCACGGTCGCGGCCGCGTCGTCCAGCGTGAACTCGCGGTGCAGCTGCACGCGATAGGTGGCGCGCGGGATCTGCGCCTGCGCCCGTGCGCGCTGGGGCGAAGCGGGCTGCGGGCGTTGCGCGCGCAGCCGGTGCGCGCAGGCCGCGATGCGAGGATCGTCAGCCATCTGCTCGAGCGTCAGCGGGAGCTTGCGCAGCCAGTTGGGGTGCCCGTCGGTCGTGCCTGGCAGGTTGACCTGCTCCGCGACGCCGAGAACGTCCTCGAGCTGAATCACGAGCACGCGCGCGGGCGTGCGCGCCAGGAAGTCCTGCACCGCCAGCGCAAGTTCCGGCGTCCGCCCGGCGTTCGCGCTCGCGTCGCCCCCCCAGCCGGCGGGCAGCAGGTGCTCGCGTCCGAGGGCGCGCATCAGCCGCGGCCGGTCCTCGGCGCGCGCGGCGCGCTGCTGATCGCGCAGGCGCTCGGTCGGATAGAGCCCGAGCGACTCGCGCAGCGCGAGATCGCTCCCTGCCCACCAGCCCGCGAGCGTCGGCAGATCGTGCGTGCTTGCGGCGACCAGCGCCTGGCGCGGGTACGCCGCGGGCGAGCTGAATTCGCCGTCCGCCGCACGCTCGAAATAGAGCAGCCGGTACGACAGCACGCCCGCCTCCGCGAGCGCCGCGCGCACCTCGTCCGGCACGGTGCCGAGGTCTTCGCCGATCACCATGCACTGGTTGCGCTGGCTCTCCAGCGCAACGATCGCGAGCAGTTCGTCGAACGCGTAATGCACGTAGCCGCCTTCGAGTGCGCTCGCACCGGGCGGGATCCAGAACAGCCGCATCAGTCCCATCACGTGGTCGATGCGGATCGCGCCCGCGTGGCGCATCGCCTCGCGCAGCGCCTGCCTGAACAGCGCATAGTGGCCGGCGCGCAGCCGATCGGGGCGCAGCGGCGGCAGTCCCCAGTTCTGCCCCTTCAGGTTGAAATGGTCGAGCGGCGCTCCGATGCTGGCGCCGAGCGCGAAGCTCTGGCGCTGCCCCCAGGTGTCGGAACCGGCGCGATCCACCGACACCGCGAGATCGAGGTACAGGCCCACCGCCATGCCGCAGGCGCGGCATTGCGCCGCTGCGCTGGCCAGCTGGATCTCGGCCTGCCACTGCAGGTACTCGAAATACTCGACGCGCTCGAGGTTCGCGGCGCAGAAGCGCGCCACCTCGTCCGAGGCCGGGTCGCGGAACCCCTCGGGCCAGGCCGGCCAGCCCCAGAGCGCCGGGTCCTCGCCGTGAAACCGCTCCTGCAGCGCCTCGCACAGCGCGTGCAGGCGCAGAGCCTCGCCCTGCTGCGACTGGAATGCGCGGAACGCGCGCCCGCGCGCGCTCGCACGCCGCACGTGCCGCTCGCGGAAGTGCGCATACAGCGTTTCGAGCACGCCGAACTTGATCCCGGCGACGCCCGGGTAATCGACTCGTGGCGCTGCGCGTAGCTCCGCCAGCCGCGCCTGGAACGCGGGCGAGCGCACTTCGCGCTGCGCATCCTCGCATTCGGCATAGTCCGCGATGGCCTCGACGTCGAGATAGAGCACGTTGAGCCGCAGGCGCGACGACGGACTGTAGGGGCTCGCGTGCGCCGGGTTGTGCGGGAATAGCGCGTGCAGGGGACTGAGTCCGACGATGCCGGCGCCGCGCGCCGCCCACTGCCCGGACAGGCGCGCGAGGTCGCCGAAGTCGCCAACGCCCCAGTTGCGCTCGGAGCGCACCGCGTAGAGCTGGAACGTCGGGCCCCAGACGCCGGGGCCTTCGGCGAGAACGGGCGGGAGGTAGCAGCGCCCGGGCGCTGCGATGAGCAGGGCATCGCCCAGAAAACCGCGCCGGCGCGCAGGGTCGTACAGCTCGACGCGGTGGTAGCCGGGCGGCAGCTCGACCGGAATCTCGATCGCGCATTCGGCCTCGCCGCCGGCAGCCATGGCCGCCTCGCCTTCGTGGCGCGCGCCGTCCTCCAGGGTGAGGTGCCAGGCCAGGTGCTGCCCCGCGGCGGCAGAGGCAACGCGCGCGCGCAGCACCCAGGGCGCGTGTCCGGGCGCGACCCGCAGCACGGGGGGCAGGACCTGTCGTGCCGTGGCCGCGCGCAGCGCCGCATCGGCGGCCAGCGCGCCCTCCAGCGAGCCGGCGTCGACGTCCAGTTGCGCCAGCAGCGCAACGAGGCTCGCGGGCGGCACCTCGCGCCAGTGGCCGAAGACGTCGTGATAGCCCGTGGCGAGGCCAAGCCGCGCGCACAGCCGATCGAGCGCGGCGCGATGCTCGTTCACGGCAGCTCGAGGCTCGCGTAAACGCCGCCAGGCTCGAGCTCGAGCGCCGCACCGTGCGCGGCGTCGCCGCGGCCGTAGATCCGGGTGCCGCGCGGCGGCTGCGGGAGCAGCGCCGCTGCGGGCGAAAAATTGGCGGCGAGGTGCCACCTCGCGCCGCCGCCGAGCATCCATTCGACGTGCAGCGCGCCGTCGACGATGACGAACCTGCCGCTGCCCGTGCCGGCGAGGCGCGGCACGAGGTGCCTGCGGCGCAGCTCGAGCAGCGCGGCGATGTTCTGCAGGTGCTCGCGGTGCGGCGCCTGCGCGCGCTCGTCCCAGCGCAGCCGGGAGGCGGCGAAAGTCGCGGCGTCGCCCGGGTCGGGAATGCGGCCGCGCGACGCCGGGTCGCGAAAGGCCGCGAACCGGGCGAATTCCTGCCGCCGGCCGTGCGCCACGGCGGCGGCGAGCTCGGGGGCGAAATCGCAGAAGAACAGGAACGGCGTCGTGGCGCCGTACTCCTCGCCCATGAACAGCATCGGCACCTGCGGCGCGAGCAGCACGCAGGCCTCGGCCGCGCGCAGCGCGGCAGGCGCCGCGATCGCCGCGAGGCGCTCGCCGAAGGCGCGATTGCCGACCTGGTCGTGCGTCTGCAGGAAGGCGATGAACGCGGTGGCGGGCAGGTGGCCGCTCGCCGAGCCGCGCGGCGCGCCGCCGCGAAACGCCGAAGGTTCGCCCTGGTAGGCAAAGCCCTCGGCCAGCGCGCGGCCGAGGCGCGCGAGCGGCGCCTCGGCGTAGTCCGCGTAATAGCCGTCGGATTCGCCCGTAACCAGCACGTGCAGGGCATGGTGCACGTCGTCGTTCCACTGCGCGCTCGCAAGCCGTGGCCTCAGCAAGTGCGCGTCGCGCTCGAGGTAGTGCGTCTGGTTGCGGTCGTTCTCGAGCACGAGGTGCACGTGGCGCTCGCGCCCGGGGCCGCAGGCGAGCGCGCGGCCGATTGCGGCGACGATATCCGGCTCGCTCGAGTCACGGATGGCGTGCACCGCGTCGAGCCGCAGGCCGTCGCAGCGGAACTCCTCGACCCAGTAGAGCGCATTGTGGATGAAGAACTCGCGCACCGTGCGGCTCGCCTCGCCGTCGAAGTTGATCGCGGCGCCCCAGGGTGTCGCATGCGCCGGGTTGAAGAACTGCGGCGCGTACAGGTGCAGGTAATTGCCTTCGGGCCCGAAGTGGTTGTACACCACGTCGAGCAGCACCATCAGCCCGTGCGCATGCGCCGCCTGCACCAGGCGCTTGAAATCCTCGGGCGGGCCGTAGGCGGCCTCCGGCGCGAACGGCAGCACGCCGTCGTAGCCCCAGTTGCGCCGGCCGGGAAACTCCGCCACCGGCATCAGTTCGAGCGCGGTGACACCGAGCGCCGCCAGCTCGTCGAGCCGCCCGATCGCCGCGTCGAACGTGCCCTGCGGCGTGAACGCACCGACGTGCAGCTCGTAGATCACCGCCTCTTCCCACGGCCGGCCCTTCCAGTCTGCGTCCTGCCATTCGAAGGCGAGCGGATCGACCACCATGCTCGGCGCGTGGACGTCTTCGGGGTTGGCGCGCGAGGCCGGATCGGGGACGCTCATGCCGCCGTCGATGCGGAACGCGTATCGGCTCCCCGCGGGCGCATCGGCGATGCACTCGTGCCAGCCGTCCGCGAGCGGCGCGAGCGGCAGCTCGGCGCGCGTTGCGGATGAGGCGAGGAGGAGCGCTACGCGCCCGGCCGCAGGGGCCCAGAGGCGGAAGCGCGTCGCGCCGCCGGGCTGGAGCTCGGCGCCGAACGGCATGGCGTGACGGTAGCGCCCGGACATCGCCTCAGAGCCGGGCGTTGACGTGCAGCAGCAGGGCGAGCGAGCGCGCCTCCAGGCGATAGGCCGCGCCGGGCTCGAGCGCGGGCTGCTGCGGCACGCCGTCCTCGCGCGCGGTGTCGAGGAGCGCAAACCAGCGGGTGCCATCGGCGCTCGGCGGCAGCGTGAAGGCGAGCGGCTCGTGGTGCGCGTTGAACAGCACCAGGAAATCGTCGTCCTGCAGCGGCCGGCCGCGGGCATCCGTCTCGGTGAGGCCCGCGCCCGAGAGGTACACGCCGAGGCAGCGCGCAAAATCATGCTGCCATTCCCGGTCGCTCATCTCGGCGCCGTCGGGCTTGAGCCAGACGATGTCCTTCGCCTCGCCGCCGCGGATCGGCCGGCCCTCGAAGAAGTCGCGCCGCCGGAACACCGGGTGCGCGCGCCGCAGCGCGATCACGCGGCGCGCGAACTCCAGCAGCTGCGCCTGGCCGGCGTCCAGCTGCCAGTCGACCCAGGAGATCTCGTTGTCCTGGCAGTAGGCGTTGTTGTTGCCGCGCTGGCTGCGGCCGAACTCATCGCCCGCGAGCAGCATCGGCACGCCCTGCGACAGCAACAGGGTGGCGAGGAAATTGCGGCTCTGGCGCGCGCGCAGCGCGCCGATCGCCGGGTCCGCGGTGTCGCCCTCGATGCCGCAGTTCCACGACAGGTTGTGGTTGTGGCCGTCGCGGTTGTCCTCGCCGTTGGCCTCGTTGTGCTTGTCGTTGTAGGAGACGAGATCCCGCAGGGTGAAGCCGTCGTGCGAAGTGACGTGGTTGATGCTGGCGTGCGGCCGGCGCCCGGAGCGGCCGTAGAGGTCGCTCGAGCCGGTGAGGCGCATTGCGAATTCGCCGATCACGCCGCCGTCGCCCTTCCAGTAGGCGCGAATGGTGTCGCGGTACTTGTCGTTCCACTCGGCCCAGCCGGGCGGAAAACCGCCCACCTGGTAGCCGCCCTCGCCGAGATCCCAGGGCTCGGCGATCAGCTTGACGCGGTTCAGCACCGGGTCCTGGCGCACGATGTCGAAGAATGCGCCCAGGCGGTCCACCTCGTGCAGCTCGCGCGCCAGCGCCGAGGCGAGATCGAAGCGAAAGCCGTCGACGTGCATCTCGTTCACCCAGTAGCGCAGGCTGTCCATGATCAGCTGCAGCACGCGCGGATGCTGCATGTTGAGGGTGTTGCCGCAGCCGGTGTAGTCGACGTAGCGGCGGCGGTCCTCCGGCTGCAGGCGGTAGTAGGCGGCGTTGTCGATGCCGCGGAAGCAGAGCGTGGGCCCGAGCTCGCTGCCCTCCGCGGTGTGGTTGTAGACCACGTCGAGGATCACTTCGATGCCGGCCGAGTGCAGGGTCTTTACCAGCGTCTTGAACTCGTTCACGTTGCCCGAGGCGCTGTAGCGGCTTTCCGGCGCGAAGTAGCCGATCGTGTTGTAGCCCCAGTAGTTGCGCAGCCCGCGGTTGACGAGCGCGCGCTCGTCGATGATCTCGTGCACCGGCATCAGCTCGACGCTGGTGACGCCGAGGCGCTGCAGGTGCTCGATGACGGGGGCGCTCGCCGCCCCCGCGTAGGTGCCGCGCAGCGCCGGCGGCACGCCGGGATGCAGCGCGGTGAAACCGCGCACGTGCATCTCGTAGATCACCATTTCCTCGCGGGGGATCTCGGGCCGCCGGTCGTCGCCCCAGGTGAAGGCCTGGTCGATCACCCTGCACTTCGGCATCCCGGCGGCGCTGTCGCGCCGGTCGAACGAGAGGTCTTCGCGCCTGTGACCGATGGTGTAGCCGAAGAGCGCGTCGCTCCAGCGCGGCGAGCCGGCGATGGATTTCGCGTACGGGTCGAGCAGCAGCTTGTTCGGATTGAAGCGCTGTCCATCCTCCGGCCGGTAGGGGCCGTGCACCCGGTAGCCGTACATTAGCCCGGGGCGCGCCTCCGGCAGGTAGCAGTGCCAGACATCGTCGGTGTGCTCCCGCAGTTCGATCCGTTGCAGCTCGCGGCGCCCGACCGGATCGAAGATGCACAGCTCGACCCTGGTCGCGTGCTCGGAAAAGAGCGCGAAGTTCACCCCTTCGCCGTCCCAGGTCGCGCCGCGCGGATAGGGCCGCCCGGGCCAGACGGCGCCGATCGGCCCGCTCATCGCGGCCCCTGCAGCTTGCCGGCGCGCCGCGCGTGCGCGAGCAGCCCCGCGATCGTGGCGAGGAAGCCGCGCACTTCCGCCGGATCGCACAGGCGGTAGCGCGCGAGCGTCGGGCGCGGCTTCTCGCGCACTACGATGCCCAGGCCGCGCGTCGCCAGCGCGCGGAAGGCGCGCTCGTCGGTCAGATCGTCGCCGACGTAGATCGGCAGCACGTCCGCAGCGTCCAGGTCGAGTTCGTGCAGCAGCCAGAGCACCGCCGCGCCCTTGTCCCAGTCGAGATCAGGCAGCAGCTCGATCACCTTCTTGCCGCGGCCGCGGCGCAGGCCCGCGTGGCGCGCGCGCACGCCGTTGACGGCGCGCTCCACCGCGGGCACCTCGGCGCTCCTCACCATGCGGTAATGCGCCGCGATGGAAAAGCGCTTGCGCTCGACGCGCGCGCCGGCGATCGCCGCGAGCGCGCGGCGCAGGTCGTGCTCGGCGGCATCGAGCACGGGCACGGCGGCCACGGCCTGCCCGTGCGCGTGGCGCAGCCCGGCCGGTCCCGCGATGTCGAAGCCGTGGCTGCCGGCGTAGTAGAGCTCCAGCCCGACCCGCCGCTGCACGTCCGGCAGGTCGCGGCCGCTCACCACGGCGACGGGGCACAGCGTCGCGAGGCGCGCCACCAGCGCGCGCATCTCCTCGTCCATGCGCGCTTCGTCGGGCCGCTCGACGATCGGCGTCAGCGTGCCGTCATAGTCGAGAAAGATCGCGGGGCGCCGCTGGCGCAGGCGCGCGGCAATCTCGGGCATGCGGTCGAGGGCGTTCGGAATGAGCGTGCTCACGGTGCGCTGTTCAGTTCAAGCCGCGAGATCCGGCGTGACGGAGCCTGCGGCCATAGTCTGCCACGGAAACGGCCGTGACTTGCGCGCGGCGCCCCGTTGCCCGGTGCCGCGCCGCACCCTCGCATTGCGGGTTGACACGAGTCAATATGACGGTGACACAATGCCGCTACGCTGTGCAGATTCGGCGGTACGGTGCGGAGGATGCGATGAAGCCCCTGCGGGTGCTCGCGTTCGTGATGGCGGGTGGCAAGGGCACGCGCCTGCACCCGTTTACGGAAGATTATCCCAAGCCCGCGCTGCCTTTCGGCGGGGATTTTCGCATCATTGATTTCGCCCTGAGCAATCTCTACAACTCGGGCGTCCCCCAGGCCTGCGTCCTGCTGCAATACCGGCCGCTGCCACTGGTGCATCACCTCGCCGTGCGTTGGCGCGGAGTCCGTCCCGGCGGCGCGGAATTCGTCCGCGCCATCACGCCCGAGGCTGCCTGCGAGCAGCGCTTCTGCGGCACCGCGGACGCCGTGGCGAGCGGCCTGCAGTCGGTGGTCGCCGAGGCGGATCTGATCGCGGTGTTCGCGGCCGATCATGTCTATCGCATGGACCTGCGCCAGATGATCGAGTTTCACATGCGGCGTGAAGCGGACGCCACCGTCGCGGCGGTGCCGGTGCCACTCGAGCGGGCTGGTGCGTTCGGAATCGTCTGCACGGACGCGGACAGCCGGATCCTCGGCTTCGAGGAAAAGCCCGCGTGGCCCGGCGCGATGCCGGGCGATCCGGCGCGCGCGTTCGCTTCGATGGGCAACTACCTCTTCCGGCCCGACGTGCTGCGCGCGGCGCTCGCCGGGGCCGCCGCGCGCGGCGAGACCGATTTCGGCCGCCACGTGCTGCCGCGGCTGGTCGAGCGGCACCGCGTGTTCGCCTACGATTTCGGGCGCAACCGCATCCCGGGCGTTCACCGCGGCGAAGAGCCCGCCTACTGGCGCGACGTCGGGACGGTGGATGCCTATGTGGAGGCGCAATGGGATCTGCTCGGTCCGGAACCGCGCTTTCGGCTCGACAACCCCGAGTGGCCGATTCACGGCGCCGCGCCGCGCCCACCCGGCGTTGCGGACAGCGGCGGGTTCGAGGACAGCATCATCGGCCCCGGCGCCCGCGCCGACGGCGCCGCCGTGCGCCACTCGGTGCTGCAGGGCGGCGCG
This sequence comes from Betaproteobacteria bacterium, assembly GCA_004298325.1. Classification (GTDB taxonomy): domain Bacteria; phylum Pseudomonadota; class Gammaproteobacteria; order Burkholderiales; family SG8-39; genus 2-02-FULL-66-14. The sequence goes on from SCUF01000187.1 coordinate 16,919, forward strand.
CAGGTCGGCCCTGGCGCCGCGCTCGAGCGCTGCATCATGATGGAAGGCGCACGCATCGAAGGCGGGGTCGAGCTGCGCCGCACGATCGTCGGCGCGGGAAACGTGATCACGCAGCGGCGCCACGAACGGCTTGGCGGCGACGCGGGCTGGGCGCGCTCGCCCGCCGGAATGGCGATCGTGCCGCCGCGCAGCAAGCGCGCGACGGCCTGACGCGCAACCTCTGGCTGGCCACGTCTGACGATTGCACGTCGCCGGCGGCTCCCTGCTGCCGTGACTGGAGTACACCTCACGCCTCGAGGCGCAGCCCGGTCTCCGCGTCGAACAGGTGCGCCGCCCCGGCCGCGAACGCGAGCCGCGCCTCGGCGCCCGGGGCGAGGCGCGCGCCACTCGCCAGCCGCGCCTTCAGGCGCACGCCGTCCAGTTCCGCGACTACCCAGGTGAGCGGGCCCGCGGGCTCGAGCAGCACGACGCGAGCGGCGAGCCCGTCGCCGCCGTCGCGCGCCTCGAGATCCTGCGGCCGCAGGCCGGCCGTGACCGCTGCCGGATCGCGTCCGCCGAGCGCCGCGTGCGCCTCGAGCATCGCCCCGGGCAGCAGGTTCATCGGCGGGGTGCCGACGAAGCGCGCGACGAAAGTGTCGGCGGGCTGCGCGTAGAGCGCTTGCGGCGCGTCGCACTGCGCGATCCGGCCCTCGCGCAGCACCGCGATCCGGTCGGCGAGCGCCATGGCCTCTTCCTGATCATGGGTGACGTAGACCGTCGTGATGCCGTGCGCCTGGTGCACGCGCTTGATCTCTTCGCGGATCTCCAGGCGCAGCGTGGCGTCGAGGTTCGACAGCGGCTCGTCCATCAGGAACGCCACGGGCCGCCGGATCAGGGCGCGGCCGAGCGCGACGCGCTGGCGCTGGCCGCCCGAGAGCTGCGCGGGCTTGCTGTCGAGCAGCCCGCCCAGGCCGAGCGCCGCCGCGGTGCGCTCGACCTCCGGGCGCACGGCCGCGCCGGCGAGGCCCCGGTTGCGCAGCGGGAACGCGAGGTTGCCGAAGACGTCCAGGTGCGGATAGAGCGCGTAGCTCTGGAACACCATCGCCACGTCGCGCCGCTGCGGCGGTACACCGCGCATGTCGGCGCCGCCGATGCGGATCGTGCCCGCATCGGGAAGCTCGATACCTGCTACCAGGTGCAGCAGCGTGGACTTGCCGCAGCCGCTCGGCCCGAGAAAGACGAAGAACTCGCCATCAGCGATCTGCAGCGACAGCCCGGCGGCGACCGTCGTCGCGCCGAAGCGCTTGCTCACCCGCTCGAAGGCGATCGCGGCCATCAGCCTTTCAACGCGCCCGCGGTGAGCCCCGCCAGCACGCGCCGCTGGAACACGATCGCGAGCGCCACGGGCGGCAGCGTGGCGATCACCGAGCCAGCCGCGATCTCGCCCCAGGGCACCTCGTGCAGGCCCGGGAAGAGCGCGATGCCGACCGGCACAGTGCGCGCCGCCATGCTCGAGGTGAGGGTCAGCGCGTAGAGAAACTCGTTCCAGCAGAAGACGAACACGAGTAACCCGGTCGCCGTCAGCCCCGGCACCGCCAGCGGCAGCATGACCTTGACGAACGCGCCCGCGGCGGAACAGCCGTCCACGCGCGCGGCGATGTAGAGCGCGTCCGGCACGCCGCGGAAGAATTGCGCCATCAGCCACACCGCGAGCGGCAGCGCAAAACCGGCATAGACCAGCACCAGCCCGACGAGCGTGTCGCGCAGTCCCGCGGCACTGGCGAGCAGGAACAGCGGGCTGACCGTCGCGACCGGCGGCAGCATGGACAGGGCGACCACGGCGGCGAGCGTCGCGGCGCGCCCCGGGGGCCGGAGTTTCGCCAGAGCGAAGCCGGCCAGGCTGCCGAAGCCGAGCGCAAGCAGCGTGGCGAGCGCCGACACGATGAAACTGTTGAGCAGCAGGCGCGCGAACGGATGGCCGGCAAAGATCGCCTCGTAATGCACGAGGGTGATCGCGCCCGGCAGGAAGGGCGGCAGCGCTTCGAGCTCCGCCGCAGGCTTGACCGAGGTGAGCAGCTGCCAGAGGAACGGAGCAAGCGACCACGCGCACACCGCGGCGAGGCCGAGCCAGAGTCCGGGGCGCCTCACTCGATCCCCCCGCGCAGCAGGCGCGCGTAGGCGAGCGCCGCCATCCCGGTGATCGCCAGCACCACGACCGCGAGCGCCGAGCCGTAGCCGAAGTCGAGCATCTGGAACAGCACGCGGTAGGCGTAGATCGAAAGCGTCTCGGTCGCGTTCGCCGGGCCGCCACCGGTGAGCACGTAGATCGCGTCGAACACGCGCAGCGCGTCGATGCTGCGGAATACCGCCGCCACCAGGATGACCGGCGCGAGCAACGGCAGGGTGACGCGGCGAAATGTCGTCCACGCCCCCGCGCCGTCGAGCGCGGCGGCGTGCACCAGCTCGCGCGGGATCGCCTGCAGGCCGGCAAGCAGCAGCAGCGCGACGAAGGGCGTGGACTTCCAGACATCCATCGCGATCGCCGCGTGCAGGGCTAGCGCCGCATCGCCGAGCCAGTTGACCGGCCGGCCGGCCAGAAAGCTGAGCACGCCGAGCTCCGGCTGGTACATCCACTCCCACATGCGCGCCGACACCACGGTCGGGATCGCCCAGGGCACGAGCACCGCGCCGTAGATGAGCGCTCGCGCGCGTCCCGCGCGCGCAAGCAGCAGTGCGATCGCGAGGCCGAGCGCGAGTTCCATCGCGACCGACACGAGCGCGAAGTACAGCGTGTTGCCGAGCGCATTCCAGAAGCGCCCGTCGCCGGCGAGCCGGAAATAATGGTCGAACCCCGTGAACTGCGCCGCGCGAAACAGCGCGCGCTGCTGCAGGCTGAGCCACACGACGTACAGCATCGGCAGCGCGGTGACGGCGGCGAGCAGCGCCAGTGCCGGAGACATCAGCACCCAGGGCTCGAGGCGCGCCGCGCCGGGCCTCACACAGCCTCCAGCACGCGCCGCGCGCGCGCGATCGCGCCAAGCGCCCCCGCGGGGGCGCGCCGGCCGCTCAGCACCGCGCTGAACTCCGACTGCAGGACCTGGGACAGCGCGACATAGTGCGGTGACACGGGGCGTGGCCGTGCCGCTTCGAGCAGCGTTGCGAGCGAGGCGAGAAACGGCTGTGCGGCAGCGAGTTCGGGATCGGCATAGAGCGAGCGCCGCGGGGCGCTGTAGCCGTAGGCGAGGGCGAGCGCCTTCTGCGCCGGCGCAGCGCACAGGAAAGCGGCCAGTTTCTCGGCCACCGCGGCGTGCCGCGAAAACGCGTTGACGCCGAGGTGCCAGCCGCCAAGCGCTGCCGCCGCGGGGTGGCCGGGCGCGTGCGGCAGCGGGCACACGCCGACCCGTCCCTCGACTTCGGATCCGGCGCGCTGCAACAGGCTCCAGGCGTACGGCCAGTTGCGCAGGAAGAGCGCCCGAGCGCGCCCGAAGAGCACCCGCGCCGGCTCTTCGGTGAGCGTCGTGACGTAGGGCGGCGACAGCCCATCGGTCACCAGCGCGCGCATGAAGGCGAGCCCGCGCACCGCGGCCGGCGCGCCCGCATCGAGATCGCCGCCGTGGCTCCAGATGAACTCCAGCGCGTTGCAGACCAGGCCCTCGTACTGCTTGCCCTGCCAGACGAAGCCGTGCAGCGCCGGCTGCGAGACGCGGACGCGGCGCACGGCCTGCGCCAGGTCGGTCCAGGTGCGCGGCGGGGCGAGACCCTCGGCCGCGAGCAGGTCGGCGCGGTAGTAGAGCAGGCCCGCGTCCACGAACCACGGCAGCGCGTAGCGGCGCGCGCGCCACGTCACGCTCGCGAGCGGCGCGGCGAACAGGTCGCGTTCATCCGCCGCGCTCACGTGAGCGCTCAGGTCGCGCAGCCAGCCCGCCTGCGCGAATTCGGCGGCCCAGATCGTGTCGAGCGCGAGGACGTCGAACTCGGTCGTCTCGGCCGCGAGGTTGATGGCGTAGAAGAGGTGCTGCTCGTCGCTCGCGGCCGGCAATGCCTCGCGGCGCACGGCGACGCCGTGCGCGCGCTCGAATTGACCGACGAGACGATCCAGGGGCTCCGGGTCACCGAAGAGCTTGGGGTGCCGGAAGACCAGCGCGTCGGGGCGGCGCGGCTCTTGGCGACCGCAGGCCGCGGCCAATGCGGCGATGGACAGGGCGGCGAGCGCGCGCAGCGCGCCGCGCCGCCGCGCCGCAGGCGCCGCCAGGCGCACCGACGGACTGCGCGCGTCGAGCGAGACGCCGATCATCGCGGCGCCGCGGCCGCGGCGCCCAGGAGGCCGAGGCGCTCGTTCGTCACGACGTGCAAGGGGCAGGCGCGTGCCGCGCCGGCGAACGCCGCCTTGGCGTTGAATGCGGCCGCAAAGCCGCCGGCGCGCAGGCGGCCGAGGATGTGCGGGGCAATGCCGCCCGCGACGTAGACGCCGCCGCGCGCAAGCACCGCGAGCGCGTAATCGCCCGCGGCTGCGCCGTAGCAGGCGATGAAGAGGTCGAGCGCGGCCAGCGCGAGCGGATCGTTTCCTTCGAGTGCGGCGCGCGAGATCGCGTCCGCCGGGTCGTCCGCGACCCGCGCGGCGGGCTTGGTGCCTTGGCCCGTCTCGCGCAGGAAGCGGTGGATCCGCGCCAGCCCCGCGCCCGAGACGACGTGCTCGAGCTCGACGCGGCCGAAGTCGCGCCGCAGATGCTTCAGCAGCGCCTCCTGCAGCGCGTCCGCGGGCGCAAACGCGGCATGGCCGCCTTCGCCCGCGACGACGCGCAGGCGGCGGCCGCGGCCGAGGACGATCGCGACGCCGAGGCCCGTGCCGGCGCCGATCAGCAGCCGGGGCGCGCGCGCGCGCGGCGCGCCGGGCTGCAGGGTGACGAGATCGTCCTGCGTCAGGCCATCGAGCGCGTGCGCGGCGGCCTCGAAGTCGTTCAGCAGCCGCACCTTCGCCACGCCGAGCGCGCGGCCGTCGATCTCCCAGCCGAGGTTCGTCACGCGGACGCGATTCCCCGTCACCGGCCCGGCGACGCCGAGCGAGGCGCGCGCGATGCGCGGCACCTCGCCGAGCGCCGCGCCGGCCTCGGCGCGGAAGCGCTCGAGCAGGGCCGCGAACGACGCGAATTCGCCGCAGGCGTAGCGCCGCTCGAAGCGCGCTCCCTGCGCGTCGAACAGGGCGAGCAGCGCCTTGGTGCCGCCGAGGTCGCCGGCGAGGAGCAGACCGTCCGCGCTCACTCGTACATGTTGGTGTCGCCGCGCACCGGCGCGATCGCGACCACCACGACGCCCGACTCGGTGAGGTGGCCGCGCGCGCGATCGCGCTCGGCGTCGTAGCCGACGCGCTCGCCGGGCTGGATCACGTTGTAGCGGTCGAGGATCGCGCGCCGCACGCGCGCGCCGCGCCGCAGCACGCAGAAGTCCATGATGATCGAGTCCTCGACCACCACGTCTTCCTCCAGCAGCACTTCGCGCCGGATGATCGAGTTGCGCACCGTGGCGCCGCGGATCAGCGAACCTGCGCCGAGGTGACTGTTGTCGACCTCGCCGCGCACCACGTTGGCGGCGGGTCCGTGATAGGCGCTCGAGAGGATCGGCCAGCGCGGGTTGAACAGGTGCAGCTTCGGCTCGGCGCCGAGCGTGTCCACGTTGGCGTCGTAATAGGCGTCGAGCGTGCCGACGTCGCGCCAGTACGCGGGCTCCTCGTGCGGGCGAACGCCGGGAACGCGGTTGGTGCCGAAATCGTAGGCGAACACGCGGCGGCTGCCGACGAGCCGCGGCAGCACGTGCCGGCCGAAGTCCTTCTCCCCCAGCGCGCGCGCGGTCTCGAGCTCCGTGGCGAGGACGTCGGCGTTGAACAGGTAGTTGCCCATCGAGGCGTACGAGCGTTCGGGGTCGCCGGGCATGGCCGGCGGAGCCGCAGGCTTTTCCAGGAAGCCGCGGATGCGGCCGTCGGCGCCGCAGTCAATGATGCCGAACCCCGAGGCGCTCGCGCGCGGCACGGGAAGCGCCGCCACCGTGACCTCGGCGTCGCGCTGGCGGTGGAAATCGATCATCTGCCGCACGTCCATGCGGTAGACGTGATCGGCGCCGAACACCGCCACCAGCGAAGGGCGGTCCACCGCGAGCCGGTGCAGGTTCTGGTACACGGCGTCGGAGGTGCCGGCGAACGATTCCGCGCCCTCGTGCATCTGCGGCGGCATGACGGTGACGAACTGCCCGGGGATGGTCGAGGCGCCCATCCAGGTGCGGCGCACGTGCTCGATCAGCGACTGCGACTTGTACTGCACCAGCAGGTAGATCGCGAGGACTCCCGAGTTGAACAGGTTGGAGAGCACGAAATCCACGATCCGGTAGCGGCTGCCGAAGGGCACCGCGGGCTTGGAGCGCTCGCTGGTGAGGGGGCTGAGCCGCGTGCCCTCGCCGCCGGCGAGCACCATGGCCAGGATGCGTTCGTCTCTCATGGCTCGTCCTTGCGGCCGTCGCGCCGCCACCAGCGCTCGAGCAGCTCCGCGGCCCAGCGCTGGCCGCCGAGGCCGAATGCGAGCGCGAGCGCGAACACCACGCCGGCGAGCACGATGAGGAAGCTCAGGCGCACGATCTCGCCGCCGATGTGCACCTGGTCGAGCGCGATCAGCACCACGAAACCGATGATCGCGTACTGGGCGAGACGGCCGAGCAGCTCGCCGTCCTGGATCCCGATGCTGCGGCAGTAGGTGGCGAGCGTGCCGCCGACGAAGCGCGCGAAGTACGCGCCGAAGGCGAGGATCAGGAGCGCCACGATCACCCGCGGCACGAACAGCACCACCTCGCGCAGCAGGTCGGTGATGTAGGTGAGGCCGAGGCTGTTGAAGCCGATCACGAGCGCGGCGAGCACCACCAGCCAGTACACCAGGGCGGCGAAGATTGCGGTGGTATCGGCGTCCACGCCGCCCTGCCTGAGAAAGCCGTCCATGCCGGCGCGCTCGGTGAGGACGTGGAAATTGACCGCGCGCAGGCCCTTCAGGGTCGCCAGGCGCGCGACCTTGGCGAGCAGCCAGCCGCCGATCAGCACCAGCGCGGCGAGCGCGAGCCGCGGCAGGAACTGGCCCACCTGCACCAGCAGTGCGCGCAGCGGTTCGAGCAGCAGATCGAAGCTTTCCATGGCTACCTCCGCAATCGGTCACTCGCCCACGTGCGCCAGGATGCCGAGCAGCGGAATGCGCGCCCAGGCCGGACGGTTGTGGATCTCGTAGCGCAGCTCGTAGAGCGCCTTTTCCAGCTCGAACAGCGCGCACACGCGCTCGGCATCGGCGCGCGCCGCGTACAGGCCGCTTGCGCGTGTGCCCGCGTACCACGCATCGAGGAACGCAGCGCGCGTCGCGGACTCCCAGGCGGCGGTAAGCGCCAGCGCTGCGGCATCCTCGGCGCCGGGTTCGCCGGCGCGCGCGAGCGCGCTCCAGCGGGCGTAGTTGAACGAACGCAGCATCCCGGCGACGTCCCGCAGCGGCGAGTGCTTGCGGCGCCGCTCGGCGAAGCTGCGCGCGGGCTCGCCCTCGAGGTCGATGATGACGAAATCGTTGTCCGCGAGCAGCACCTGGCCGAGGTGGTAGTCGCCGTGATAGCGCGTCCTGAGCAGACCGGACGCGGGCACGGCTGCCTGCGCGATGCGCTCGAGCAGCCGCTCGCGCGCGGCCAGCACGCGGGTCGCGGCCTCGCGGCAGGGCTCGGGAAGCTGCGCGCGGCGCGCATCCAGCAGCTCGAGCCTCGCGAGCGCCTGCTCGCGCACGCTCTGCACCCACTGTCCGATGTCTTCGCTGGTGGCCGGCTCGGGGTCGAACCGCGCATCGCCGCTCGGCTGCGCCAGCGCGCAGTGCAGTTCTGCGGTGCGCGCGCCCAGAACCTGCACCAGCGCGAGGTAGGCGCCGTGCACGTCCGCGGCCGGCGGCCCGGCCGCGGCGCGCCGTTCCTCCCGGTGGCGCAGCAGGTAGTCGAGCGTGTAGGTCCAGCCGTCGCCCTGGTTGGCCACGTAGCCCTGCAGCAGCGCGAGCGTTGCCGTGGCGCCGTCGGCGCCGGTCCATTCGAGCGCTCCGGCGACCGGCACGCAGTGCGCGAACCGGATGGTCGAAGTGAGGTACCGGCCCATCTCGAGTTCCGGGTTGACGCCGTCGCGCACCTGCCGGTAGGCCTTGAGAAAGAGCCGGTCGCCGAGCGTGACGGTGGTATTGCTGCTCTGCGCCAGCACCCGCTCGACGGGGAGCGAGCCGATGTCAGGACCCGCAAGGCGCGCGAATTCGGGCGTCGGCGCGAAGTGCAGCTCGCCCTGCGCAGTCGTGAGCTTGCGGCCGGCGCCGATCGCCTCGACCAGCGCGCGGCAGAACGCGGCGTCGGCGAAGGCATCGCCCATCACGCCGACGCTCGCCTGTTGGCGCACCTTGGCCACCATGGCGGGGGCGAGCGCGCGCATCAGCTCCTCGTCGCGCTCCTCCCACGCGAGCGCGAGCGGCACGAAGTAGGTCGCGGGCTCCGCCGGTCCCTCCAGCTCGAGCAGCGTCAGCAGCCATTCGCGCTGGCCGGCGGACCACAGGACGTGGTCGGCGAGCGCCGCGCGCCGCAGCGTCTCGCCCTTGGCGCCATACCAGCGCTGCGCCTCGATGAAGCGCGGCAGGACCTCGTGCTCGAGGAGCTTTCGCACCTGCAGCGCCATGCCGATGCGCCACGGCACCACGCGGTCGCGGAAGAAGCTCGTCCAGCCGTCGAACAGCACCACCACCGGCAGGTCGTCGCGCGGCAGGCGCTCGTCGTGCCAGTGCGGCACCTCCACCTCGCCGGGCGGGGCGAGGCGGAACCAGTAGAAACCGTGCGCCGGGAGCGTCAGCAGGTACGGCAGCTCGCCGATCGGCGGAAAAGCGGTGCGACCCATCAGCTCCACCGGCACGCGGCCGCGGAAGCGGGCCAGCTCCAGCTCCACCGGCTGCGCCGAGCGCGCGAGGTTGGCGATGCACAGGATCGCCTCCTCGCCGAGTTCGCGCAGGTAGGCGAGCACCTTGCGATTGCCGGGCCTGAGCAGCACCAGGCGGCCGCGGCCGAAGGCGCGGCTCGAGCGGCGCACGGCGAGCATGCGCCGCACCCAGTTGAGGAGCGAGTTCGGCTCGCGCAGCTGCGCCTCGACGTTGACTGCCTGGTAGCCGTACACCGGGTCCTGGATCACCGGCAGGTACAGCCGCTGCGGATCGGCGCGCGAGAAGCCCGCGTTGCGATCCGGGCTCCACTGCATCGGCGTCCGCACGCCGTTGCGGTCGCCGAGATAGATGTTGTCGCCCATGCCGATCTCGTCGCCGTAGTAGAGGATCGGCGAGCCCGGCATCGAGAACAGCAGGCTGTTCATCAGCTTGATGCGCTCGACGTCGTTCTCCATCAGCGGCGCGAGGCGCCGCCGGATGCCGAGGTTGATGCGGGCGCGCGGATCGGCGGCGTACATGCGGTACATGTAGTCGCGCTCGCGGTTGGTCACCATCTCGAGCGTCAGCTCGTCGTGGTTCCTGAGGAAGATCGCCCACTGGCAGCTCTCCGGGATGTCCGGCGTCTGCCGCATGATGTCCACCACCGGATGGCGGTCCTCCTGCGCGATCGCCATGTACATGCGCGGCATCAGCGGGAAGTGGTACGCCATGTGGCATTCGTCGCCGTCGCCGAAGTACTCGCGCACGTCCTCGGGCCACTGGTTGGCCTCGGCGAGCAGCAGCGAGTTCGCGTAGTGGCGGTCGAGCAGCGCGCGCACCTGCCGGATGACGGCGTGCGTCTCCGGGAGGTTCTCGTTCGAGGTGCCCTCGCGCTCGACCAGGTAGGGAATGGCATCGAGGCGGAAGCCGTCCACCCCCATGTCGAGCCAGAAGCGCATGGCGCGGAACACGGCGGCGGGCACGCGCGGGTTGTCGAAGTTGAGGTCGGGCTGGTGGCTGAAGAAGCGGTGCCAGTAGTAGCTCTGCGCCACCGGGTCCCAGGCCCAGTTCGAGGTTTCGGTATCGGTGAAAATGACGCGCGTGCCCGCGTAGCGCTTCGGGTCGTCGCTCCAGACGTAGTAGTCGCGCTTCGCCGAGCCGCGCGGCGCGCGCCGCGCCGCCTGGAACCAGGGGTGCGCGTCGGAAGTGTGGTTCACCACCAGTTCGGTGATCACGCGCAGGCCCCGCCGGTGCGCTTCGCGCACGAAGTGGCGGAAGTCGTTGCGCGTGCCGAACTGGGGATGCACGTTGTGGTAGTCGGCCACGTCGTAGCCGTCGTCCTTCATCGGCGAAGGGTAGAACGGCAGCAGCCAGATCGTGTTGACGCCGAGGTCGCGGAGGTAGTCGAGCCGGGCGGTGAGGCCGGCGAAGTCGCCAACGCCGTCGTCGTTGGAGTCGTGGAACGCCTTGACGTGGAGCTGATAGATGACCGCGTCCTTGTACCAGGTTGCGGCTTCGGCGGGCGGTGCCTGGAGCGCAGCCTGCGGGGCGTGGGCGTGGTCCATGCGGCCTCTACAGGAAGTAGTCGAAGTCCTGCTCGCGGTGCACGCGCGTGCGCACCCGGAACACGTGCGCCGGGACGCGCTGCGGGTCAAGCTGCACGAAGTTGCGTGCGCCCTGCCACAGGTAGCGCGCGCCGGAGAGCAGGTCGTGCATCTGGAACGGCGCATCCGGCGCGATGCCGAGCGCCGCGAGGTCGAGTTCGACCCAGCCGGAGTGGACGTGGTGCGGATCGAGGCTGACGAGCGCGACGACGGCATTGCCGTGCGCCGGAGCGATCTTGGCGTAGCAGATGAGCTGCTCGTTGCCGGTGTCGAAGAAGCGCAGGCCCTGGTCGGACTGCAGCGCGGGATTCTCGCGCCGGATGCGGTTGAGCAGCGCGACGAAGGGGCGCAGGCTCCCGGGCCGCTCGAGGTCCCAGTGACGCAGCTGGTATTTCTCGGAATCGAGATACTCCTCCGAGCCGGGCTCGCGCGCCTCGCTCTCGCACAGCTCGTAGACCGGGCCGTAGATGCCGTAGTTCGCGGCGAGCGTCGCGGCAAGCACGAGGCGCGCCATGAACGCCGGCCGGCCGCCGTACTGCAGCGCCTCGGTCAGGATGTCGGGCGTGTTCGGCCAGACGTTGGGGCGCAAGTATTCGCGTCCCGGGCCGTGCGCCAGTTCGAGGAAGTACTCTGTCAGCTCGTGGCGCGTGTTGCGCCAGGCGAAGTAGGTGTAGGACTGCCCGAAGCCCAGCTTGGCGAGCCGGTGCATCACCTTCGGCCGCGTGAAGGCCTCCGACAGGAAGATCACCTCGGGGTGCGCGCGCTTCACCGTCTCGATGGCCCACTCCCAGAACGCGAACGGCTTGGTGTGCGGATTGTCGACGCGGAACACGCGCACGCCCTCGCCGATCCAGAACTCGAGCACGCCCTTCAGCTCGTCCCACAGTGCGCGCCAGTCCCCGCTCTCGAAATTGAACGGGTAGATGTCCTGGTACTTCTTCGGCGGGTTCTCGGCATACTGCACGCTGCCGTCGGGGCGCCTGCGGAACCACTGCGGGTGCTCGCCGACGTACGGGTGGTCGGGCGCGCACTGGAACGCGATGTCGAGCGCCAGCTCGATGCCGAGCGCGCGCGCGCGCGCGACGAGGCGCCGGAAATCCTCCAGCGTGCCGAGCTCGGGGTGCAGCGCGTGGTGCCCGCCCTCGCGCGCGCCGATCGCCCAGGGGCTGCCGACGTCGCCGGGCCCGGCGAGCAGCGCGTTGTTGCGGCCCTTGCGCCGCTCGCGCCCGATCGGGTGGACCGGCGGCAGGTAAAGCACGTCGAAGCCCATTTCGGCGACGTAGTCCAGCCGCGCCTCGACGTCGCGCAGCGTGCCATGGCGTCCCGGCGCGCGCGAGGCCGAGCGCGGGAACATCTCGTACCACGCCGAGCAGCGCGCGAGCACCGGATCGACGTCCAGCGGCAGTTCCGCGGGCCAGTGCACCGCAAGGCCGCGATCGGGGTATTTCGACGCCAGCGCGGCCAGTTCCTCGTCGAGCGCGACCGGGCGCAGCGCCTCGATCGCCTCGGCGGCTCTCAGCGCCTGCGCCCAGTCGGCGAGGCGCCGGCGCGCTTTGCCGGAGGCGCGTGCGGCAATCTGCGCGATCTGCGCCGCGCCCACGCGCGCCGCGACGCGCAGGTCCTCGGCCTCGGTGCGGCGCGCGAATTCGGTGCGCCAGGTCAGGAAATGGTCCACCCAGGCGGTGACCGTGTAGCGGTAGCGCCCGAGCGCCTCGAGCGGGAACGAGGCGCGCCAGAGGTCGTTGCCGAGCGGCTGCATCTCGAGCTCGCGCCATGCCTTCTCCGTTTCGGGCCGCCAGCGCAGCATCACCCGCAGCTGGTCGTGGCCGTCGGTGAAGCAGTCGGCCTCCACGGTCATGCGATCGCCCACGCAGCGCTTCACCGCGAAGCGGCCGCCGTCCACCGCGGGCCGCACGGCGTCGATCACGGCGCGCGCGCGGCCGTCGGCGGGCTGGTCCCGATCGCGCGACTCAGCCATGGCCGTTGCTCCGGAAGTACAGAACGGAAAGCGCCGGCAGCGTCACGCTGAGCGAATACGGCCGCCCGTGCGCAGGCACGGGCGCCGCCAGCGCGCCGCCGAGGTTCCCCCAGCCCGCGCCGCCGTATTCGCGCGCGTCGCTGTTCAGGATCTCGCGCCACTGCCCGCCCGAGGGCACGCCGATGACGTAGTTCTGCCGCGGCACGGGCGTGAAATTGCAGGCGACGAGCACGCTCGCCGCGCCGCGCGTCTTCGCCCTGCGCAGGTACGTGAACACGCTGTTCTCGGCGTCGTTGGCGTCGACCCATTCGAAGCCCTCCTGACCGAAATCGATCTCGTGCAGCGCCGGCTCCTCGCGATAGACGCGATTCAGCTGGCGCAGCCAGCGCTGCACGCCGCCGTGCTCGGGGCGCTCGGTGACCCACCATTCGAGCTCGCCTTCGTGCGTCCATTCGCGGCGCTGGCCGAATTCGCCGCCCATGAACAGCAGCTTCTTGCCGGGATGTCCCCACATGTAGCCGTAGAGCGTCCTCAGGTTCGCGGCCTGCTGCCACGTGTCGCCCGGCATCCGGCTCATCAGCGAGCCCTTGCCGTGCACCACCTCGTCGTGCGACAGCGGCAGCATGAAGTTCTCGTTGAACGCGTAGAGGAGGGAAAACGTGAGCTTGCCATGGTGGTACTTGCGGTGCACCGGATTCTCGCGCAGGTAGGCGAGCGTGTCGTGCATCCAGCCGAGGTTCCACTTCATGCCGAAGCCCAGTCCGCCGAGATGCACCGGCCGCGACACCATCGGCCACGCGGTGGATTCCTCGGCGATGGTGACGATGTCGGGGTGCTCGCGGTAGGCCGCGATGTTGAATTGCTGCAGGAACTCGATGGCCTCGAGGTTTTCGCGGCCGCCGTGGCGGTTGGGGATCCACTCGCCGTCCTTTCTCGCGTAATCGAGATACAGCATCGAGGCCACGGCGTCCACCCGCAGGCCGTCGACGTGGTAGCGGTCGAGCCAGAACAGCCCGCTCGAGGCGAGGAAGCCGCGCACTTCGTGCCGGCCGTAATTGAAGAGGCTCGAGCCCCATTCGGGGTGGTAGCCCTGGCGCGGGTCGGCGTGCTCGTAGAGGTGCGAGCCGTCGAAAAGCGCGAGGCCGTGCGGATCGTCGGGAAAATGCGACGGCACCCAGTCGAGGATTACGCCGACGCCGCGGCGATGCAGATGGTCCACCAGATACATGAAGTCCTGCGGCGTGCCGTAGCGCGCGGTGGGGGCGAAATAGCCGGTGGTCTGGTAGCCCCAGGAACCGTAGAACGGGTGCTCGGTGACGGGCATCAGCTCGACGTGGGTGAAGCCCATGTCGTTGGCATAGTCCGCGAGCCGGTGCGCCAGCTCGCGGTAACCGAGAAAGGCGCCGTTTGCGCGCCGCCAGGAACCCGCATGAACCTCGTAGACGGACATCGGCGCATCGAGCGCGTTGTGCCGCGCGCGCGTGCGCATCCACTCGCCGTCCTGCCAGTCGAATTCGAGCGTCCAGGCGCGCGAGGCGGTTGCCGGCGGCGCCTCGGTGCAGAAGGCGAATGGATCCGCCTTGTCGCCGGTGTGGCCGCCGATGCTCGAGACGATGCGGTACTTGTACGCCTGGCCGCGCCGCACGCCTTCGGCGCGCCCCTGCCAAAGGCCGCTGCCGTCGTCGCGCAGCCGCAGCGGATCGGCGCCGGCGCGCCAGCCGTTCCACTCGCCGATCACCGAGACCTGGCGCGCGTTCGGTGCCCAGACCGCGAAGGCGGCGCCGCAGCCCCCGGCATCGAGCTGGCACCCGAGCTTCTCGTACAACCTGCAATGGGTGCCCTCGCGGAACAGATAGATGTCGTGATCGGTGGACATCGTTGCCGTCATTCTCCCCCGATTGGCGGCGAGCGTCCCGGCGAAGTGCCGGCGCGGCCGTTCCTTGTCACATCCCTGACTGATATGGGGCAGACCCACCGGCGGCGCCGGAGTTCCGCGGCGCCGCCGCCCCGGGTTTTCGCTATCATCGGCGCGTCCCGCCGATGCCGCGCCGACCTTGAACTCGCAAGCGCTCCGCGTCCTCTTCGTCACGCCGGAATGCGCGCCGTGGGTGAAGACCGGCGGGCTCGGCGACGTGAGCGCCGCGCTGCCCGCGGCGTTGCAGGCGCTCGGCCACGATGTGCGGGTGCTCATGCCCGCGTATCGCGCCGTGCTCGGCGCGGTGCGCGCGCGCCATGTCGTGGCGCGCCTGATGCCGAGCGGCCAGTTTCCGCAGGCAGAGCTGATCGCTGCACGCTTGCCCAGCGGCGTGCCGATCCGGCTGCTGCACTGTCCCGCGCTCTATGACCGGGAGGGCGGACCCTATCAGGACGCCTCGGGCGCGGACTGGGCGGACAACGCGCTGCGCTTCGGCCTGCTGTCGTACGCGGCGGTCGCGCTGGCGCGCCGCGGCGGTCGCGCCTGGCGTCCGCAACTGATCCACTGCAACGACTGGCAGGCGGGTCTGGTGCCCGCGTACCTGCATTACTTCCCGGGTCCGCGCCCCGCGACGCTGCAGTGCGTGCACAACCTCGCCTTCCAGGGACTGTTTCCGCCGCAGGCGGTCGCGACGCTCGGGCTCCCCGCGGAAAGCCTGAACGCCGAAGGCGTCGAGTTTTTCGGTCGCCTGTCGTTCCTCAAAGCCGGACTGCGATATGCCGATGCCATCGTCACCGTCAGTCCGAGCTACGCGCTCGAAATCCAGCGCGAGCCCCTGGGGTTCGGCCTGCAGGGCCTGCTCGCGGCGCGCCGCGAGCGGCTGCACGGCATCCTCAACGGCATCGACGAGCGCGAGTGGGATCCGGCGCGCGACGCACACCTCGCCAGCCGCTACGACGCCGCGCACCTGGAGGCGAAGCGCGCCAACAAGCGCGCGCTGCAGGAGCGGCTCGGGCTGCCGCCGGCGGATGACGCGATGCTGTTCGCGATGGTGGCGCGCATCACGGAGCAAAAGGGCGCGGACCTCGCGGCGCGGCTTGCCCCGCGCATCGCCGCGCTCGGGGCGCAGCTCGCGGTGCTGGGAACGGGCGAGCGCGCCATGGAGCAGGAACTGCTCGCGGCGGCGCGCGCGGCCCCGCGCAGCGTGGCCGTGCGCATCGGCTTCGACGAGCCGCTGTCGCACCTCATGATGGCGGGCGCCGACGCCTTCCTCATGCCCTCGCGCTTCGAGCCCTGCGGCCTCAACCAGATGTACGGGCAGCGCTACGCTACGCCGCCGGTCGCGCACGCCACCGGCGGCCTGAGCGACACCGTCGTGGACGCGAGTCCCGCGGCGCTCGCCGACGGCAGCGCGACCGGTTTCCTGTTCCACGCGCCGGATGCCGAGGCATTCTGGACCGCGATCGGGCGCGCGCATGCGGCGTGGCGCGATGCGCCCACCTGGCGCGCGCTGCAACTGAACGGCATGGCGAAGGACTTCGGCTGGGGTCCGAGCGCCCGCGCCTACGCGCGCCTGTACGAGACGCTCGCCGCCGCGCTCAGAGCCAGCGCATGAGCCCCAGCTCGAACGGGTGCGTCAGACGGGCGTGCGCCGGGTAGGCGCGGATGCGGTACTCGAGCTGGCCGCAGATCTCCGGGCGCAGTTCGCAGCCGAAGCGGTATTCGCCGGCAGCGGACTCGGCGCCCTCGCAGCCGAGCCGGTGGCTCTGCGGTGGTGCGTCCGGCGCGCCTCGCATGACCACCTCGATCACGAGGTCCGAGGGCGCGATCCCGTTCAGCCGCGCCGCGATCTCCACGCGCATCGCGGCGCCGAACGACAGGCGCTTGGGCGGCGCGTCGAGGCGGCGCAGCGACACGCCGTGCCACGCCGCGCGCACGCGCGCCTTCCACTGCGCGATTTCGCGCGCCACGGCGTATCCGTTGTCGGCATAGACGCGTCCCTGGCGCGCCGCCGGCGCATAGAAGCGCTCGACGTACTCGCGCAGCATCCGGTTGCTGTTGAACTTCGGCAGCAGCGAGGCGATAGAGCGCTTGGCGAGCGCGACCCACCCCGGCGAGTAGCCGTGCCGGCCGCGCGCGTCGTAATACAGCGGGATGACGTGGTCCTGCAGCAGTTCGTACAGGGTGCGAGCCTCCTCGCGGTCGCGCCGGTACTGCTCGAGCGCCGCGGAGGCCGGCTTGATCGCCCAGCCGTTGTCGCCGGTGCTGCCCTCGGCCCACCAGCCGTCGAGCACCGACAGGTTGATGGTGCCGTTGATGCCCGCCTTCATGCCCGAGGTGCCCGAGGCTTCCAGGGGGTAGATCGGGTTGTTGAGCCAGACGTCCACGCCTGCGACCAGACGCCGCCCGAGGTGCAGGTCGTAGCCTTCGACCAGCAGGATGCGGCCTTCGAATTCGGGCATCCGCGCGCATTGCGCGATCTGGCGCATCAGGTCCTGCGCCGCGGTGTCGTCGGGGTGCGCCTTGCCCGCGAACAGGAACAGCACGGGGCGGTGCGGGTCGCCGAGAATGCGCTTGAGACGGTCCGGGTCTTCGAACAGCAGCATTGCCCGCTTGTAGGCCGCAAAGCGCCGCCCGAATCCGATCGTCAGCACGTCCGGATGCTCGGGATCGGCGAGCCGCACCAGCCGGTCGTAGTGCGACTCGCTTTCCTGGTTGCGCGCGAACTGCAGCCGCAGGCGGTGGCGCAGCAGATACAGCAGGTTGACCTTGAGCTGGCGCCGCACGTTGACGAACAGCTCGTCGGGCAGTTCGGCGATGCGCAGCCAGAAGGCGGGCTCGGTGACGCGCTCGCTCCACTGCGGCCCGTAGGTCTGCTCGAGGGCGCGCGCCAGCGCGGGCGCGAGGAACGTCGGCACGTGCACCGCGTTGGTGATGTAGCCGACGGGATTTTCCTCGGGCGGCACCTCCGGCCAATGCGCGGCGAGGATGCGCGCAGAGACGCCGCCGTGGATTCGCGAGACGCCGTTCTGGAAGCGCGAACCGCGCACGGCGAGCGCGGTCATGTTGAAGCGCGGGCCGTGCGGATCGCGGCCGAGGGCGGCGAACTGTTCGGGCGTGATGCCGGCGCCGGCGCAGAAGTCCGCGAAATAGCGCTGCACCATTTCGTCCTCGAACGCGTCGTGCCCCGCAGGCACCGGCGTGTGCGTCGTGAACACGGTGTTCGCGGCGCAGGCCTCGAGCGCGGCGTCGAACTCGAGTCCGTGCTGCAGCAGCACGCGCAGGCGCTCGACCAGAAGGAACGCGGCATGCCCTTCGTTGACGTGCCAGGCGGCCGGCTGCAGCCCGAGCGCCGCGAGCGTGCGCACGCCGCCGATGCCGAGCACCATCTCCTGCTCGATGCGCGTGCCGCGGTCGCCGCCGTAGAGCCGGCGCGTGATGCGCCGGTCGCGCTCCTCGTTTTCCGGCACGTCGGTGTCGAGCAGCAGGAGCGCTATGCGCCCGGCGCGCGCGCGCCAGACCCGCAGCGCGAGGCGCCGCCCGGGGAGCTCGAGGTGCACGCGCAGCTCGCCGCCGGCGCCCTCGACCGGCTCGATCGGCAGGTCGTCGAAGTCGCTCTCGCGGTACTCCGCGCGCTGGCCGCCATCGCTGTCGATCGCCTGCTGGAAGTAGCCCTGGCGGTAGAGCAGGCCCACGGCGACGAACGGCAGGTGCAGGTCGCTCGCGGTCTTGCAGTGATCCGCGGCGAGGATCCCGAGGCCGCCGGAGTACAGCGGCAGGCTTTCGTGGAAGCCGTACTCGGCGCAGAAATAGGCCACGAGGTCGGACGTGCCGAGCGCCGCATCCTGCGGCGGCGGCGCGGCGCGGTAGGCGTCGTACGCCCGCAGCACATGCTGCAGCGCATGCTGGTAGTCCGGATCGGTCACGGCCGCGGCGAGGGCGTCGGCGTCAACGCGCCTGAGCAGCGCGCGCGGGCTGCGGCCGACCGAGTCCCAGAGTCCCGGGTTGAGCCGCGCGAACAGCGCGCGCGCCGGCCCGTGCCAGCTGTACCAGAGGTCGCTGGCGAGTTCCTCGAGGCGCGCGAGCGCCGGCGGAATCTTCGGGCTGACCTGCAGCGGGAACGCGGTTCCCGGCGGCTCGGCGCCGGGAACCTCGAGCGGACTCATGCGGCGGTTGCGGCGGATCTCACGCGGCGCGCTCAGGCGCGCCGCAGATCGACGATCTGCGCGGGGCGCCGCGCGCCCGCGGCGAGGCGGCGGCGCTGGCGCACGCGCGCGGCATCCAGCAGCATGCGCCCGGCCCAGCGGTAGACGTTGAATTCCTGCACCAGCCTGCGCATGCTGCGCATGCGGCTGCGCTGCTCGTCGGGCGGCATGGTGAGCGCCTGCGACAGCGCGGCGGCGCATTCCTCGGTGTCGTAGGGATTGACGATCAGCGCCTCGGGCAGCTCGCGCGCGGCGCCGGTGAACTGCGACAGGATCAGCGCGCCGCGCTCGTCGTCGCGCGCGGCGACGTATTCCTTGGCCACCAGGTTCATGCCGTCGTGCAGGCTCGAGACGAAGCACAGATCGGCGGCGCGGTAATAGGCGTACACCTGCGCCGCGTCGTGATGCTCGATCTTGAGCACGATCGGCTGGCAGGTCGGCGTACCGAAGCGCGCGTTGATGCGCTGCGCGGCGGCGCGCACGCGCGCATCCAGGCTCTGGTACTCCTCGATGCTCGAGCGCGACGGCGCAGCGATCTGCACGAAGGCGACGCGGCCGATCCAGTGCGGCTCCAGCTCGAGCAGGCGCTCAATGGCGGCGAAACGCTCCAGGATGCCCTTGGTGTAATCGAGCCGGTCGACGCCGATGCCGATGCGCGCATCGGCCGCGAGCCCGAGCTCGAGGCGGACGCGCTCGCGGCATTCGGCGACCGGCTTCTGCTGCGCCAGCGGCGCCGGCGGCCACTCGATCGAGATCGGATAGCGGTGCACCTCGGTCGGCTCGCCGCCGTAGGAGATGGTGAAGGTCTCGCGGTCGACGCGCGCTTCGAGGAAGCGGTCCACCGTGTCGAAGAAGTTGTTGCAGTGGAACTGGGTGTGGAATCCCAGGATCGAGGAGCCGAGCAGTCCCTCCAGGATCTCCCGGCGCCACGGGCAGACGCCGAAGGCCTCGGGATTCGGCCAGGGAATGTGCCAGAAGGTGATGATGGTGGCGCGCGGCAGGCGTTCGCGGATCATGCGCGGCAGCAGGGCGAGGTGGTAATCCTGCACCAGCACGATCGGGTCGGAAGTGCGCGATTCGCTTTCCACCGCGCGCGCGAAACGCCGGTTGACCTCGCGGTAATGCTCCCAGTCGGGAGCGCGGAACACCGGCCGGGTGTGAGCCATGTGGCACAGCGGCCACAGCCCCTCGTTGGCGAAGCCGTAGTAGTAGCCGGCCTCTTCCTCCTTGCTCAGCCAGACGCGGCGGATGCGGTAGGCGGGCTTTTCCGGCGGCACCATGATGTGATCGTTGTCGTCGACCGTGTCGCGGTCGGCGTTGCCCGAGCCGTGCGCGATCCAGGTGCCGGAGCAGGCGCGCATCACCGGCTCGAGCGCGGTCACCAGGCCGCTCGCCGGGCGCCGCACCTCGACCTGGCCGTCGCGCCGCACGTGGATGTAGGGCTCGCGGTTGGAGACGATCAGGATCTCGTCGCCCTTCAGGTCCTCGCGCAGGATGCCGCGCAGCGCCTCCGGCGTCCAGCTGATCTGCGCCTCGTCGCGCATGCGCCGCTCCGCATCCAGATCGTGCACCAGCGCCTCGAGGTCGCGCGCGATCGGGCGCAGCTCGCGCGCCTTTGGCTGCGGCGTCAGCGAGAGCGACTGGCCGCGGATCAGCGCCTTGATGCCCGCCATCCAGCCGCGGAAGGAGATTTCGGCGATCACCACGGTGATCAGCGCGACCACCGCGCCGAGCGCCGCGAACAGGTACACGATGTACTCCTTGGTGTCGGCGCTGCGCCGCTCGATGAAGCTCATGTCGTGCACCACCAGCACCTCGCCGAGGCGCTGGTCTTCCAGCGTCACCGGTCTCGCGACCACGTGCAGCGGGCCGCCCGGCAGTTTGAGCACGTGGCCGCTTTCTTCGAGTTCCGCGTTCGCCTTGCGGCAGGCGATTTCGGCCGGCAGCGTCGGCGTCTTGTACAGGAGCCTGCCCGTGGTGTCGCAGAAGCCGAGCGCGTAGAGGCGTTCGTCCTGCAGCAGGCGGGCGAAAAACGCCTGCACGCGCCGCACGCGTACGATGTCGCGCTCCTTGGCGGTGAGCAGCTCGACCAGCGGTTCCTCCGCGGCCGCGGTCACCAGCTTGGCCCGCATGTCGAGGTCGCGCACGAACCACTTCAGCGTCAGGTCGTCGACCAGCGGCGCGACGCCGTAGGCGATGGCGCCGAGCGCGATCGCAAGCGGTATGATGAAGCGAAGCGAAAGGCGCATCATGGCTGACTCCGCGCCGCGGCAGGAAAGCCCCGATTCTACTAGCTCCTGATTGATGGACCCGCTTGCGATCGTCGCCAACAGCCTCGGCGGCCTGGCCGCGCTCTATTTCGGCGCGCGCTGGCTGGTGGGGGCGGCGAGCGATGTCGCGCGGCGGCTCGGCGTCTCGCCGCTGCTGATCGGACTCACGGTGGTTGCGGTCGGTACCAGCCTGCCGGAACTTTTCGTCGGCGTCGCGGCCTCGATCGGCGGCCACGCGGGCGTGTCGCTCGGCAACGTGATCGGCGCCAACGCGCTCAACATCGGCCTCATTCTCGGCGTCGCGGCGCTCATCCGGCCGATCGTCGTCAGCCTGCGCGTGCTGCAATGGGATCTCCCGGTCATGTTCGCGGCGACCGCGCTGCTGGCGTGGTTCTCGGCGGACGGCGAAGTGACCCGCGGCGAGGCCGTGATACTGCTCGCCGCGATGCTGGCCTATCTCGGCCTGAACATCGCGGCGGGACGCCGGGAGCGCAAGGCCTCGGCGCTTGCGGGTGCGCTCGAGGTGCCGCACGCCGCGAGCCTCGCCGGCGATCTTGCGCGCGGGGCCGTCGGCGCGGCGGCCCTCGCCATCGGCGCGCGCCTGCTGATCGACGGCGCGCTGGGCCTCGCGGCGGCGCTCGGGCTCGCCGAAGGCCTCGTCGGCATGACGCTGGTCGCCGTAGGCACGACGCTGCCCGAACTGGTCACGACGCTGGTGGCGGCCGCCCGGCGGCAGGGGGATCTCGCGTTCGGCAACATCGTCGGCTCGAACATCAACAATGCGCTCACCGTGGTCGGCGCAGCCGCCGCCGTGGCGCCGCTCGCCGCGGGCGACGTGGCCCGCGCGCCGATGTACGCGCTGCTGGCCCTCACGCTGCTCGCCGCGCCGGTGATGTGGCGCGGATTCGTCATCAACCGCTGGGAGGGCGGCTTGCTGGTGTGCGGCTATGCCGCATTTCTCTGGGTCGGTCTCGGTGGCTAGGGTCGCCCGCCGGCCGCGGTGCATCGATCGGGCGGGCCTGCGGATCGGTAACCGCTTCGCCGATCGCGCGCAACTTTTTGCCAGGTCCTGCGGTCACAGACCCAGTTGGTTTGCGAACCGGAAACGACCGGTTCGATTGCGGGGGAGGAAAGCTCATGCGAATCAATGATTGCGCCGACCCGGAGGGCGGCGTGCAGGCCGGCGCGGATGCCGAATTGAAGGACATCGTGATGGGGCTGCACTGGGACCCGCCGCAAGGCGACGCCGGCGCCGATGCCGCGGACCTGGATGCGTGGTGCGTACTGTTCGATGCGCAGGGCAGCGTGCTCGAAGTGATCCATCCGGGACGGCTGCGCGGCGCCGATGGCAGCGTCATCCACACGGGTGACTCGCGCAACGGCGCGAGTCACTGGGATGACGAGAGGATCTTCGTTTTCCTGGGCGCGCTGCCGGAGGCGGTGTCGAGACTCGCTTTTTTCGTGGCCAGCGCGACCGGCCGCGCGTTTCACGAGATCCGCGGCGCGTACTGCCACGTCAGCGATCGCACCAGCGAGCGCGAGCGGCTGCGGCTCGAGCTCACCACGCTGGCCGGGTGCACGGTCCATGGGGTGGCTACCGTGCAACGCGTTGCAGCGGGCTGGAACATGTCCGCAGACGCGCATGCCGTGCCCGCCGACTTGCGCGCGCTGCTGGAGGGCGCGAAGCGCAGCGGCGCAGCGAGCGGGGTCTAGACCTGCAGCGCTGATCCACGGGACGGGCGCGTCAGTGACGCGCGCGAATCGGCCGCACCGGTCCGCGGTAACGCTCGCGGCCCGGCTTGCCGTCGAGCGCCGGCAACTCGAGCGGCGCTTCCTTCAGCCTGCGGTAGGGCACCTGCTCGAGCAGGTGCGCGATGAGCTCGAGCCGGCCGCGGCGCTGATCGTTGAACTCCACCACGTGCCAGGGCGCATGCCTGCGGTGCGTCGCCTCGAACATGGCATCGCGCGCGCGGCCGTACTCGGCGTAGCGCTGGCGCGCCTCGAGATCGATCGGCGAGATTTTCCAGCGCTTGAGGGGATTGCCGGCGCGCTCGGCGAAGCGTTCCTCCTGGACGCGCTGGTCCACGGCCAGCCAGTACTTGCAGAGCAGGATGCCGTCTTGCGTCAACAGCTTCTCGAACAGCGGTGCCTGCCTCAGGAAGCGGCGGTATTCGGCTGCGCTGCAATAGCCCATGACCCGCTCGACGCCCGCGCGGTTGTACCAGCTGCGATCGAACAGCACCATTTCGCCCGCCGCGGGCAGGTGCGCGACGTAGCGCTGGAAATACCACTGCGTGCGCTCGAGCTCGGTCGGTTTCGCCAGCGCCACGATGCGCACCTGGCGCGGGTTGAGCGTCGCCGCAATCGCGCTGATGCTGCCGCCCTTGCCGGCGGTGTCGCGGCCCTCGAACAGCACCAGCATCCGGCGGCCCGTGTGGCGCAGCCAGTGCGCGAGGTTGTTGAGCTCGAGCTGCAGCGGCTCGAGTTCCCTTTCATAGTCCTTTTTCTTCATGCAGCTTCGCCGTCAGTCGGCTTTCGCTGCGCCCCGCGTCAGGGCCTGATAAAGCTCCACCGGCAGCGGAAAGACGATGGTGTTGCTCTTGTCGCCGGCGATGGCGTTGAGCGTCTGCAGGTAGCGCAGCTGCATCGCCTCGGGCTGGCGGGCGAGCATCTGCGCCGCGGCGAGCAGCTTTTCGGAGGCCTGCAGCTCGCCCTCGGCGTGGATCACCTTGGCGCGCCGCGCGCGCTCGGCTTCGGCCTGCTGCGCGATGGCGCGCACCATCGATTCGTTGAGGTCGACGTGCTTGATCTCGACGTTCGACACCTTGATGCCCCACGGATCGGTCTGCACGTCGAGCACCTTCTGGATGTCGAGGTTGAGCTTTTCGCGCTCGGCGAGCATCTCGTCGAGCTCGTGCTTGCCGAGCACCGCGCGCAGCGTGGTCTGCGCGAGCTGGCTGGTGGCATCGAGGTAATTCTCCACCTGGATGATCGCGCGCTGCGGATCGACCACCCGGAAGTAGATCACCGCGTTGACCTTCACCGAGACGTTGTCGCGCGAGATCACGTCCTGCGTCGGCACGTCGAGCACCACCGTGCGCAGGCCGACGCGCACCATCTGCTGCACGCCCGGCACCACCAGCACCAGGCCCGGGCCCTTGACCTTCCAGAAGCGTCCGAGCAGGAACACCACGCCGCGCTCGTATTCGCGCAGGATGCGGAACGAAGCCACCACCAGCGCAATGAGGAGCAGCAGCACGCCGCCGATGCCGAAGTCGTAACCGAAGTCCATGTCAGCCTCCTGGTCTGCCGGGCGGCGCCGCGGCCACCACGAGCATCAAGCCGTCCCGTGCGCTCACCCGCACCCGTTCCCCCGGCGCGAAACGCCGGTCGCCATGCGCGCGCCAGAGTTCACCGTGCACCCGCACCATGAGGTCTCCGTCGGCGGCTTCGACGACCTCGCCAAGCGCTCCGATCATCGCCTCCGAGCCGGTGCTCACCGGGCGCCGCCGCGCGCGCAGCGCATAGGCACCGGTGCCGGCGAGCAGCAGCGCGCTGGCGATGGCCAGCGGCACGAGGAGCCCGATCGAGATCTGCATACCGGGGATGTCGGCGTCGATCAGCATCAGCGCACCGGCGACAAAGGCCGCGATGCCGCCGATGCCCAGCGCGCCGAAGCTCGGCAGGAACGCCTCCGCCGCCATGAGCGCGACACCCACGAGCAGCAGCAGGGCGCCGACCGCGTTGAGCGGCAGCATGGCGAGCGCGTACAGCGCCAGCAGCAGGCAGACGGCGCCGATCACCCCCGCGACGCCGAAACCGGGCGTGTAGAACTCGAACAGCAGCCCGTAGACGCCGAGCATCAGCAGGATGAGGGCGATGTTGGGGTCGGCCACCGCCGCCAGCAGCCGCTCCTTCCAGTTGCGCTCGATGACGAGCGTCGTGGCCCCGGCGAGGGCGAGCGTGGCTTCGCCTGCGGCCAGCTTGACGCGCCGTCCGTCCAGCTGGCGCAGCAGATCCGACAGGTCTGCCGCGACCAGGTCGACGACGTTGTGCTTCGCGGCCTCGTCCGCGGAGAGACTTTCGGCCTCGCGCACGGCTTTCTCGGCCCATTCGGCGTTGCGGCCGCGCAGTTGCGCCAGGCTCCTCAGGTAGGCGGCGGCATCGTGCACGGCCTTTCTTTCCATGGCGCCGCCCGGGAGCGCGCGGCCCTTGCCGTCCTCCGGCTTTTCCTCCGCCCCGGGCTTCGCGGATTCGCCGCCGATGCCGATCGCGACCGGCGTGGCGGCGCCGAGATTGGTGCCGGGTGCCATCGCGGCCACGTGGCTGGCATAGAGAATGTAGGTGCCGGCGCTGGCGGCGCGGGCGCCCGAAGGCGCGACGTAGGTGGCGACCGGCACGGGCGAGGCGAGAATGCCCCGGATCATCTCTCGCATGGCGGTGTCCAGCCCGCCCGGCGTGTCGAGCCTGAGCACCAGCAGTGGCGACCCGGTGCGCTGTGCGACCTCGAGTGCGCGCAGGAAATACGCGGCGCTGGCGGGGCTGATGGCGCCGCGGATCTCCGCCACCACCACGGCCCTGGCGAAGGTCGTGCAAGGCAGAAGCAGCAGCGCGGCTAGGAACAGGGCGCGTTTCATCGTCCCCTTTCCAGGCAATCGATGCGGACACCATAGCACAGGCACCGCCTGTTTCCCGACAAGTCGATCACGCTACAATCCGGCTGCCCTGCGCAAGTCAGTGTCCTTGGATGGGAACGCATGTTCCGGATCGTCAGTCTCGTCGCCGCGCTCTCCGTGTTCTGGATCCTGATGTCCGGGTTCTTCACGCCGTTTCTGCTCGCCGCGGGGCTCGGCTCGGCGCTGTGCGTGGCCTGGCTCGCGCACCGCATGGACGTGATCGACCGCGAAGGTCATCCCTTCCATCTCACCTGGTCGGCGGTGAGCTACTGGCCGTGGTTGATCCGCGAGATCCTGAAATCGGCGCTCGATGTGGCGCGCATCGTTCTCGACCCCAGGCTGCCGGTGAGCCCCACGGTGGTGCGCTTCAGCCCGCGGCAGAAGACCACGGTCGGGTTGGTGACCCACGCCAATTCCATCACCCTCACGCCCGGCACGCTCTCGATCGAGGTCGGCCATGATCATTTCACGGTACACGCGCTGACGCGCGAGGCTGCGGCCGCGGTCGCATCCAGCGAGATGGACCGGCGCGTCGAGCGCTTCGAGGGCAGCGCCTGATGTTCGCGCTCGCTGCGATCGCGCTGCTCGTGGCGCTCGGCCTCGCGCTGGCGCGCGCGATCGGCGGGCCGACGGTGTTCGATCGCGCGCTGGCGGCCAACTCGATCGGCACGCTCGCCCTGCTGATGCTCGCGGTGTTCGGTTTTCTCACGGCGCGGCCCGAATTCCTCGATCTCGCGATCCTCTACGGCCTGCTCAACGTCATCGGCACCATCGCCGTGCTGAAGTTCTTCCGCTACGGCGACCTCGGCAATCCGGGCGAGGAAGAGGCGGGCCGATGAGCCTGGCGCTCGAGGTCCTTTCCTGGGCGCTGATCGTCGCCGGCGGTGCGTTCTGCGTCATCGGCGGCATCGGCCTGCTGCGCCTCAAGGGGTTCTACACGCGCACGCATGCGGCGAGCGTGATCGATTCCGCCGGCGCCGGCCTGCTGCTCGCCGGCCTGATGTTGCAGGCCGGCTGGACCCTGACCTGCGTCAAGCTGGCGGTGATCGGTGTGCTGATCTTCTTCGCCTCGCCGACCGCCACCCACGCGCTGGCCAACGCGGCGCTGGTGCGCGGGCTGCGGCCCGATGCCGATCCGGAGGGCGAGCCATCGAAGCGCTGATCGTCCAGGTGCTGCTCACCATGATGGTCGTGACGGTGCTCGCCATCGTCCTGCAGCGCAACCTGTTCTCCGTCGTCGTGCTGGCGGGCATCTACAGTTTTCTGATGGCCACGGTGCTGCTCGCGCTGGACGCGGTCGACGTCGCGATGACCGAAGCTTCGGTCGGCGCCGGCATCTCGACCGTGCTGCTGCTCGGGGCGCTCTACCTTTGCGGGGGCGAGGAGGCGAAGCCGCTGCACCGGCCCTGGCTGCCGCTGGGCGTCGCGCTGTTGATCGTCGCCGCGCTCGTCTACGGCACCTTCGGGTTGCCCGAATTCTCCGATCCGCTGGCGCCGTTCCACACGCATGTCGTGCCACGCTATCTCGAGCAGGCCTTGAAGGAAACCGGCGTGCCGAACGTGGTGACGGCCGTTCTTGCGAGCTACCGCGGTTACGACACGCTGGGGGAAACGGTGGTGGTGTTCACCGCGGGCATCGGCGTCATCGCGCTATTGCGCCGCACACGGCGCCGCGAGGAGGACCGATGAGACGCCAGATGGTGCTGCGCGTGGTGGGCAAGCTGTTCATCCCCTACATGCTGCTGTTCGCCCTGTACGTCCAGTTCCACGGCGACTTCGGTCCGGGCGGCGGTTTCCAGGCCGGCGTGATCGCTGCCGCGGCGATCATCTTCTACGCCCTCATCTTCGGCCTGCCCGCGGCGCGGCGGCTTGCGCCCGACGCGGTGGTCGAGGCGATGGTGGCGCTCGGCGTGCTGCTCTACGCCGGCGTCGGCGTCGCCGGCATGGTGCTGGGCGGCAACTATCTCGATTACTTCGTGCTCGACCGCGACCCCGTTGCCGGCCAGCACCGCGGCATCTTCTGGGTCGAGGCCGGCGTCGGCACGACCGTCACCGGCGTGATGCTGAAGATCTTCTACATGTTCGCCGGCCGCGGCCGCGGCCTGGAAGAACGCTGAGCGGATTCTGCAGCGCGCATGAGCGTTCTCGGTCACTACAGCTACTGGATCACCGTGATCCTGATGGTCGCCGGACTGTACATCGTGATCGCGCGCGGCAACCTGATCAAGAAACTGATCGGGCTTTCGATCTTCCAGACGTCGGTCTACCTGCTCTACATCGCGCCCGGCAAGCTGATCGGCGGCACGGCGCCGATCGTCGCCGACGGCTTCAAGCTCTACTCGAACCCGCTGCCGCACGTGCTGATCCTCACCGCCATCGTGGTCGGGGTTGCGACGCTGGCGCTCGGCCTCGCGATCGTGGTGCGTATCCGCGAGGCGTACGGCGCCATCGAAGAGGACGAGATTCTCGCCGCCGACCGCGACCGCGGGGCCGGCGCGTGACGCTCGCGCACCTGCCCGCGCTGGAAGTGGTCGTGCCCCTGCTGGCGGCGCCGCTGGCCGTGCTGCTGCGCCGCTCGTCCCTGGCCTGGGCGATCGCGACCGCGGCCTGCGCCTTCAGTTTTGCCGTGGCGCTGCTGCTCGCCTCCGAGGTCTCGGCGCACGGGCCGATTTCCTACCATCTCGGCAGCTGGCCTCCGCCCTGGGGCATCGAATACCGGGTCGACGCGCTGTCGGCGTTCGTGCTGGTGCTGGTCTCGGGCATCGGCACGCTGACGGCGCTTTACGCCTGGCGCAGCATCGCCGCCGAGTTGCCGCGCGACCAGATCTATCTCTATTACGCTCTGCACTGCCTGTGCGTCGCCGGCCTGCTCGGCATGACGATCACGGGCGACGCCTTCAACCTGTTCGTGTTCATGGAGATCGCCTCGCTCTCGAGCTACGTGCTGATCGCGCTTGGCCGCGACCGCCGCGCACTGGTAGCGGCCTACCAGTACCTGATCCTCGGCACCATCGGCGCGACCTTCTACGTCATCGGCGTGGGGCTGCTTTACCTCTCGACCGGCACGCTCAACATGGACGACCTCGCCGCGCGCCTGCCGCAGGCGGCGAGCCCGCGCGCGGTACTTGCGGCGCTCGCCTTCATCACCGTCGGCGTGTCGCTCAAGCTGGCGCTGTTCCCGCTGCACCTGTGGCTGCCGAACGCCTATGCCTACGCGCCCTCGGCGGTGACCGCATTCCTCGCCGCGACCGCGACCAAAGTGTCGGTCTACGTGCTGTTGCGTTTCTACTTCGGCATTTTCGGTCTCGAGCTGGTCGCCGAATCGCTGCCGATGCGCGAGATCCTGCTGGTGCTGTCGCTGGTCGCGATTGTGACCGCATCGCTGGTGGCGCTGTGGCAGGCGGACCTGAAGCGCCTGTTTGCCTACTCGAGCGTGGCGCAGATCGGCTACATCACGCTCGGCATCAGCATGGCTTCGCGGGACGGCCTCACCGCGGCCGTCGTGCACCTGTTCAACCACGGCGTCACCAAAGGCGCGCTGTTTCTCCTGGTCGGCGGCATCGCGCTGCGCGCCGGCAGCGCCGGCCTGGAATGCGCGCGCGGCCTCGGGCGCACCATGCCGCTCACATCCCTCGGCATCGTCATCGCCGGGCTGTCGCTGATCGGAGTGCCGGGGACGGCCGGTTTCGTGAGCAAGTGGTACCTCGTGCTGGGCGCGATCGAGGCAGGCCGCTGGTGGCTGGTCGCCTTCGTGGTCGCGACCTCGCTGATCGCGGTGGCCTACGTCTGGCGTTTCGTCGAGGCCGCCTACCTGTCCGCGCCCGGCGGTCGCACGCCGGAGCCGGGCGAGACCCCGGCGACGATGCTGGTGCCGGCCTGGATCCTGGTGGCGGCCTGCGTCGGCTTCGGGCTGCAGACGTCGTGGACCGTAGGCGGGGCGCAGCGCGCTGCGGCGCTGCTGCTCGGAGGCGCGCCATGAACGGCGCGCAACTCATCGCCGCGGCGCTGCTCGTGCCAGCGGCCGGCGCCGCCGGGATCGCGCTCGCCGGACGCCGGCCGAACCTGCGCGAGAGCGCGACGCTCGCCACCGCGGCGACGCTGCTCGTCTGCGTGCTCGGGTTGCTGCCACTGGTGCTCGCCGGCGAGCGGCCGCAGCTGGTGCTGCTCGAGATGCTGCCCGGCATCACGCTCGGCTTTCGCCTCGAGCCGCTCGGCATGCTCTTTGCGCTGGTCGCTTCCAGCCTGTGGATCGTCAACTCGGTCTATTCGATCGGCTACATGCGCGGCAACAACGAGCCGCAGCAGACGCGCTTCTACGTCTGCTTCGCGCTCGCGCTTGCCGCCACCATGGGCATCGCGTTCTCGGCGAACCTGCTGACCCTGTACCTGTTCTACGAGCTGCTGACGCTGGTCACCTGGCCGCTGGTGACGCATCACGGCGACGGCGAAGCGCGCGCCGGGGGGCGCACCTATCTCGGATTCCTGCTCGGCACTTCGATCGTGCTGCTGCTGCCGGCGATCATCGTCACCTGGGCGTTCGCCGGGACGCTGGATTTCGCTCCCGGTGGCATCCTGCGCGGCGCCGGTCTGTCGAACGCTGCGCTCGGCGGCCTGCTCGCGCTCTACATGTTCGGCATCGGCAAGGCGGCGCTGATGCCGTTCCATCGCTGGCTGCCGGCGGCGATGGTGGCGCCGACACCGGTCTCGGCGCTGCTGCACGCGGTGGCGGTGGTGAAGGCGGGCGTGTTCACGGTACTCAAGGTCATCGTGTACGTGTTCGGCGTCGAGACGCTGGCCGAGGTGCGCGCGGCCGACTGGCTGCCCACGGTTGCGGGATTCACGATCATCGCGGCCTCCGTTGTCGCGCTGCGCTCGGACAATCTGAAGCGGCGACTGGCCTATTCGACCGTCAGCCAGCTGTCCTACGTGGTGCTCGCCGCGTCGCTGCTGGCGCCGCTGTCGGTCGCGGCCGCCGCGCTGCATATCGCGACGCACGCGGTCGGCAAGATCACGCTGTTTTTCGCCGCCGGAGCGATCTACACGGCGTCGCACAAGACCGAGGTCAGTCAGCTCGACGGCATCGGCCGGCGCATGCCCTGGACCATGGGCGCATTCGCGATCGGCGCGCTTTCGCTCATCGGCATACCGCCGACGGCAGGATTTCTCAGCAAGTGGATGATCTTTCAGGGTGCCGCCGCCGCTGGGCATCATGCCGCGCTCGCTGTGCTGGCGCTGAGCACGCTGCTCAATGCGGCCTATTTCCTGCCGATCGTGCACGCGGCATTTCTGCGCGAGCCGCGTGCGGGCGGTGGCGTGCACGGCGAGGCGCCGAAGCCGATGCTGGCGGCACTCGTGCTGACCGCCCTGGCGACGCTTGCGCTGCCGTTCGTTGCTGCGGTGCCGCTTGCGCTGGCGCGCGCCGCCGCCGGCATCGGAACCTGACGGGACACAGAGGATGCAAGACGGGAAACCATCGTGGCTCGATCAGCCGGCAAACGTGAGCCGGCTATATCGCGGATTGTGGGTGCTTGGCGCGCTGCTGGTGCTCGCCGATCTCGTCGTGCACCGGCATGCCGAGGCCGGTTTCGACGGCTGGTTTGCCTTCTACGGCGGGTACGGGTTCGTCGCCTGCGTCGCCCTGGTGCTCGCGGCCAAGCTGCTGCGGCGCGCCGTGATGCGCTCGGAGCAATACTATGATCGCTGAGCTCCCGGCGGGACTGATCCTGATCGCCGCCGGGCTGGCGCTGCCGTTGCTGCCGCGCGCGGCGCGCGCGCCGCTGGCGCTCGCTGCGCCGGCGCTGGCTTTCGCGCAACTGCTCGGGATGGCTCCGGGATACCGGCTCGAGGCGGAGGCGTTCGGCTTCGTGCTGACGCTGGTCCGCGCGGACCGCCTGAGCCTCGTTTTCGGCTACATTTTCACGATTGCGGCGCTGCTCAACGCAATCTTCGCCTGGCAGGTCCGCGACGGCCCCGAGCAGCCCGCAGCGCTGGTCTACGCCGGCAGCGCGCTCGCCGCCGTTTTCGCCGGCGACCTGCTGACGCTGTTCGTGTTCTGGGAGTTGTCTGCGGTAGCCTCAGCGCTCGTGATCTGGGCGCGCGGGACGCAACGCGCTTACCGCGCCGGCATGCGCTACATGGCGATCCAGCTCGGTTCCGGCATGCTGCTGGCGGCCGGTGCCGCCTTGCGCTACGCCGAAACCGGCTCCCTCGCGTTTGATTTCATCGGACTCGCCTCGCCGGGCGGCGTGCTGATCCTTGCCGCGTGCGGCGTCAAGTGCGCGTTTCCGCTGCTGCACAACTGGCTGCAGGACGCCTATCCGGAGGCGAGTGCGACGGGCACCGTGGTGCTGTCGGCGTTCACGACCAAGCTCGGCATCTACGCGCTGGCGCGCGGGTTCCCGGGCACCGAGGCGCTGATCTGGATCGGCACCGCGATGACTGCGTTCCCGATCTTCTACGCGGTGATCGAGAACGACCTGCGCCGGGTGCTCGCCTACAGTGTCAACAACCAGCTCGGTTTCATGGTGGTCGGAATCGGCCTCGGCACGGATCTCGGGCTGAATGGCGCCATCGCGCACGCCTTTGCAGACATTCTGTTCAAGGCGCTGCTGTTCATGTCGATGGGTGCGGTGCTGCTGCGCGCCGGGAGCGTGAACGGCACCGACCTGGGCGGCCTTCACAAGTCGATGCCGCTGACCACGGGCTTTTGCATCGTCGGCGCGGCATCGATTTCCGCGTTCCCGCTGTTCAGCGGCTTCGTCACGAAGTCGATGATCATAGTTTCGGCGGCGCAGCAGGGGCACGAAGGCGTGTGGCTCGTCCTGTTGTTCGCGTCCGCGGGTGTCTTTCACCATGCCGGAATCAAGATTCCGTTCTTCGCGTTCTTCGCGCACGACTCCGGAATCCGCTGCCAGGAAGCGCCAGCCCACATGCTGGTGGCGATGGCGCTCGCAGCGGCGCTGTGCATAGGCATCGGCATTTTTCCGGAGGCGCTTTACGCCATTCTGCCGCGACCGGTTGAGTACGTGCCCTATACCGCATCGCACGTGCTTTCCCAATTGCAGCTGCTCGTGTTTTCGGCGCTCGCCTTTTCGTGGCTGATGCGCAGCGGCATCTATCCGTCCGAAATGCGTTCGGTGAATCTCGATTTCGACTGGCTCTACCGGGGACCCGGCAAGCGCCTGGCGTTGGGCGCGCTCGACGCGCTGGCCATGCTCCGCCGTACACTGGATCAAGCGGCGCATCGCGCCGGGGGGGGAATCGGCAACTGGGTGCGGCTGCACCACGCCGCGCAGGGCGTACTCGCGCGCACCTGGAGCACCGGCGGCATGGCGCTCTGGGTGGCCCTGATGCTGGGCGCGTACCTGCTCGTGTACTACTTGTGAGTCCTGGCCAGGGGACCCAGGCCTGCCGCGGCGCGCGTGCCCGCGCCGTGCGTCGCGCAATCGCCTTGCCGGGCCTGATCGCGCAGGAGTATGATTCCGCGGCAATTCCGAACGGGGCTGCAGCCCCGCACGTAACAATCCTTAAGGAGGCAAATCGATGAGCAACGAACAAGTCAAGGCATCGCGCCGCAAGTTCCTCACGGGCGCAACGGCCGCGGCTGCGGGGACGGCGGCGCTCGGTTTCCCGATGATCGCCAAGGCGCAGACTCCGATTGTCCTGAAAATGCAGGGTGCGTGGGGCGCCAAGGACATCTTCAACGAGATGGCCGAGGAGTACGTCAAGCGCGTCAACGAGATGGCGGGCGGGCGCCTGCGCATCGACTACCTCGTGGCGGGCGCGGTGGTGAAGCCCTTCGAGGTGATGGACGCGACCAGCAAGGGCGTGCTGGACGCCTGCCACAGCGTGACGGTGTACTGGTACGGCAAGTCGAAGGTGGCGTCGCTGTTCGGCACCGGGCCGATTAACGGCATGGACGCGCACCAGACGCTCGCCTGGATCTACCGCGGCGGCGGTTTGGCGCTCTACAACGAGCTGCTTCCCAAGATCGGCCTCGACGTGGTCGGCTTTTTCGCCATGCCGATGCCGACCCAGCCGCTCGGCTGGTTCAAGAAACCGATCACCAGCGCGGCGGGGCTCAAGGGCCTGAAATACCGCACCGTGGGTCTCGCGGCCGACCTGTTCCAGCTGATGGGCGCCAAGGTGACGCAGCTGCCGGGCGGCGAGATCATCCCGGCGCTGGAAAAGGGCGTGATCGACGCCTTCGAGTTCAACAACCCGACTTCCGACATGCGTTTCGGCTCCCAGGACGTGATCAAGAACTACATGATGGGCAGCTTCCACCAGGCGACAGAGTTCTTCGAGATCGCCTTCAACAAGAAGAAGTGGGCCACCATTCCGAAGGACCTACAGGCAATCCTTCAATACGCCGCCGAGGCTGCGAATTCGGCCAACTACTGGACGGGGATGGACAACTACTCCAGGGACCTGCAGGATCTAATCACCAAGCACAAGGTCAATGTGATCCGCACGCCAAAGTCGATCTTTCAAGAGCAGCTCAAGGCCTGGGATGTCCTCACCAAGAAGCTGTCGGACGAGGATCCGTTCTTCAAGAAGGTGGTCGAGTCGCAGCGCGCCTTCGGCAAGCGCGTGGCGTACTTCCACTTCCTGAACGACGCGGACTACAAGCTCGGTTACGAGCACATCTTCAAAACCAAGATCCCGACTTGAGTCGGGCGCAAGCCTGTCGTGACGGCTGGGGCGTCACCTTCGGGTGTCGCCCCATTTTCTTGTCCGAGCTTGGGTAGCAGATGACTCAACGACTCATCTACATGATCGACCAGCTGAGCAAGACGGTCGGTCACGCGTTCGCCTGGTGCATCGTCATCCTCACCTTCGGCACCTGCTACGAGGTGTTCGTGCGCTACGTGCTCGACGACCCCACCAGCTGGGCGTTCGACATGAGTTACATGTTGTACGGCGCGGTCTTCTATATGACCGGGGCCTACACGCTGTCGCGCGCCGGCCACGTGCGTGCCGACATGTTCTACCGCCTGTGGTCCGACCGCACGCAGGCGATCGTGGAGCTGGTGCTGTACGTCCTGTTCTTCTTCCCGGGAATCCTTGCCCTCGTCATCGCGGGGTGGGGCTACGGAACCGAGTCGCTGCGACTGCGCGAAGTGAGCGTCAACAGCCCGGCCGGCGTGCCGATCTGGCCGCTCAAGATGATGATCCCGTTCGGCGCCGGGCTGATCGCACTGCAGGGCTTCGCGGAGGTGCTGCGCTGCGTGCTGTGCCTGCGCGACGGTCGCTGGGTCGGGCGGCTGCACGACGTCGAGGAGCTTGAAAAGCAGATTATCGAGGAAGCGGCGCGCAGGCGCGCCGCGGAAGGGACGGCGTCATGAGCGATCCCGGAGTCGCCCTGACGATGCTCGGGATCCTGGTCTTCACCATCATGATCGGGTTCCCGGTGGCCTTCACGCTGATGGCACTCGGCGTCGGCTTCGGCTACTACGCCTACTTCCAGCCGCACCAGGACTTCTTCGACAACCGCGTCTTCTACCTGCTGACGCAGAACACGTTCACGGTACTGAACAACGACGCCCTGGTGTCGATTCCCCTGTTCCTGCTGATGGGGTATCTGGTCGAGCGCGCCAACATTCTCGACAACCTGTTCAAGAGCCTGCAGATCGCCCTCAAGGCGATTCCCGCGTCGCTGGCCGTGGCGACGCTGGCCACCTGTGCCCTGTTCGCGACCGCAACCGGCATTGTCGGCGCGGTGGTGACCCTGATGGGCATGCTCGCGTTCCCGCAGATGATCAAGGCCGGCTACGACACGCGCCTCGCCTCGGGCGTGGTGTGCGCCGGCGGTTGCCTGGGAATCCTGATTCCGCCGTCGATCATGTTGATCGTTTACGGCGCCATGGCGAGTCTGTCGGTGGTCAAGCTCTACGCCGCGGCGATGATTCCCGGCGTCTTGCTTGCCGGCATGTACGTGCTCTACGTCATTGGCGTGGGGATCTTCCAGCCGCAGAAGGCGCCGCCGTTGCCCAAGGGGGAGGGCGACGTCAGCCTGCGCGTACTGATCACGATGCTGGCGAAATCTTTCTTCCCGCTCGCAGTGATGATCCTGGCGGTGCTCGGCGCGATCATGTTCGGTCTGGCAACGCCGACCGAGGCGGCGGCGGTGGGCGCATTCGGCGCCATGCTGCTGGCGGCGGGCTATCGCGCGCTGACCTGGCAGGCCTTGCGCGAATCGGTGTTCCTCACCGCGCGCACCTCGGCGATGGTGTGCTGGCTGTTCGTGGGCTCGGCGACCTTCGCGTCGGTCTTCGCCTACCTCGGCGGCAATGTGCTGATCAAGGATTTCGTGCTGAGCATGGACTTGAGCCCGATCACGTTCATGATCCTCGCGCAGATCATCATCTTCATTCTCGGCTGGCCGCTGGAGTGGACCGAGATCATCATCATCTTCGTGCCGATCTTCCTGCCGATGCTGCCGCACTTCGGCATCGATCCGATGATGTTCGGCATCCTGGTGGCGATCAACCTGCAGACGGCGTTCCTGTCGCCGCCGATGGCCATGGCGGCGTACTACCTGAAAGGCGTCAGCCCGCCCTCCGTGCTGCTGACGCAGATCTTCAGCGGCTGCATGCCGTTCGTCTACATCGTGCTGATCACGATGCTGATGATCTACGTGTTCCCGCAGATCACGCTGTGGTTGCCGAGCATCCTTTACAGCAGTTGACGCATGGACGCATCGCGACTTGAGCTGCTGAGCGCCAGCGACGCGGCCCGGGCGATCGCCGAAGGCGCGATCAGCTCGGAGCAACTGGTGGCAGCCTGCCTCGCCCGCATCCGCACCGTCGAGCCGGAGGTGCAGGCCTGGCAATACCTGGATCCGGATCATGCCCTGGCGCAGGCGCGCGCGCGCGACCTCGACCGGCGCGAGGGCCGCGCGTGCGGGCCGCTGCACGGGGTGCCTGTCGGAATCAAGGACATCATCGACACCGTCGACATGCCGACCGAGGACGGCACGGTGCTGCATGCCGGACGCACGCCGGACCGCGACGCCACGGTGGTCGCCATGCTGCGCGCCGCGGGGGCGGTGATTCTGGGCAAGACCGTGACCACCGAATGCGCCTATTTCCATCCCGGGAAGACGCGCAACCCGCACCATTCCGGGCACACGCCGGGAGGCTCGTCTTCCGGCTCTGCGGCTGCGGTTGCCGCGGGCATGGTGCCGCTCGCTCTGGGCAGCCAGACCAACGGCTCGGTGATCCGGCCGGCGGCGTTCTGCGGCGTCTACGGCTTCAAGCCGACGCATGGGCTGATTTCGCGGCACGGCATTCTCAAGCTCTCACGGACGCTCGACCACGTCGGGGTTTTCGCCCGTACGCTGGAAGACATCGCGCTGGCTGCCGAGCAGCTGGTCGGGCACGACGAACGCGACCCCGACACGACTCCGCGCGCGCGTATCCCGTTGGTGCGCACGGCGGCCGAAGAGCCGCCGCTGCCGCCGCTGCTGGCCTTCGTGAAGACCCCGGTCTGGGACCGCGCCGCTGCCGAGACGCGCGACGCCTTCGCCGAGCTGACCGAGGCGCTCGGCGCGCAGTGCGAGGTCTACGAGCTGCCCGAATCGTTGCGCGCGGCCTGGGACTGGCATCGCACCATCATGGAGGCGGAGATGGCGGCCAATCTCGAGCGCGAGTGGGAAAAGGGGCGCGACCGGCTTTCGGAGCCGCTGCGCGCGCTGCTGGCGCGCGGGCACGAAGTGAAGGCGGTCGAATACCAGAAGGCGCTGGCGCGGATTGCGGTCCTCAACCAGGGATTCGAGGAGCTGTTCTCGCGCTATGACGCGGTGCTGACGCCGTCCGCTCCCGGCACTGCACCCGAAGGACTGACGGCAACCGGCGACCCCGCGTTCTGCTCCCTCTGGACCCTGTGCGGAATGCCCGCGCTCAACCTGCCGCTGATGCGCGGCGAGAACGCGCTGCCGCTCGGCGCGCAACTGGTCGGGGCACGCCATGACGACGCGCGCCTGCTGCGCACGGCACGCTGGCTCGTATCCCAAGTGCAGGCGGATTGAGACCGAAGAAAGGAACCCCGGATCATGCCGATCAAGCTCTTCGCCGGACTCGTCGCCGTGGTGCTGATGGTGTCCTTCCTGAGCCCGGTGGTATACAAGCTGAAGGACGTCGCGCTCGGCATCGTCATCGCGATCGGCATCGTCCTGATGCTGGTCGATCTCTGGGAATCGCTGCAGTCGAAGGAAGACTGAGGGCGCGCCGCAGCCGGCGCCCGGGTGGCCGGCACGGCTAGCGGCTCTGGGAGTTCGCCTGCGCTGCCGGTTGCGCCGACAGCGAATAGCAGGCGCGGCGCATCCGGTCCAGCTCGTCATTCTGGATGGCCGCGCGCAGGAAACGCATCGTCGTCTCGATCTCCACGCGGTACAGATTGGCGCCGCCGAAATGCGCCTCGGCGTAGCGCTCCACGCCGCCGAGCTTGCCTTCGATGCGCTTGCGCGCCACGTTGTCGTAGTAGTCCGGCGTCTTCAGCACCACGTCGCTGGGCGAACGGTAGTTCACCACCTCGCGGCCGTTGAGCAGCGTTTCGCGCGCGAGGCCGCCCCAGACGAACTCCTGGTAGAGAAAATCGCGGCATTTCTCGAGATAGGTGCGGTCGGCCATCTGCGCGATCAGGTCGGCGGTGCCGACGATGCAGCCGAGCACGTGATCGCGCGGGTCCTCCACCGCGAGCTCATCGATGTCGATTTCGTAGCCGGTGAAGTGCACCAGCCTGGCGGCCACCAGCGCCTCGGCAGCGAAGCCGAGGCGCGGCAGGTAGTCGAGCAGGAAATCGGCGCTGCGGCTGACGTGCACCTTGGTGAACACGGCGCCGTTTTCGACCTGGCTTTCGGCCTTGCGCTTCAGGTAGCCCGAATCGTGCAGCAGCGCGATGATGACGCCGAGCATGGCGCGCCGCGGCCCGAGGCGTGCGCTCTCCGGCTGCGTGCGGTCGTGACCGTCGATCAGTCGCGCCGTCGCCAGTGCGGCGTCCAGGGTGTGGCGCAGGTCGTGGTAGAGCGTGTCGCAGACGAGGTAGCCGGGATAGGTGCCGCTAAACAGGGCCTTGATGTCCTCGAAGGCGCTCGTCAGCTTGCCAAAATCCGCCCCCGGATAGCGCGACGCGAACAGCCGCACCACCGCACTGCCAACGAGGTCCGCATCCTCGACGTTGACGCGGTTGGAAACGTCATTCTGGGTGAGTCGGCCCTGCATTGCAGAGCCTCCGGAGGGGTGGGGAAGTTGGGACATTCTCGCCACCCGGATCCCGCTTACGCCATGACTTATTTCACTTTTCCAGCCAATCTGGAAACGGGAGCCGGCCGATAAGCCGGGTTCTGTAGGCAAGTACCCGTGAGGGCCATGCCCTGGCAGCCATTCCTCTGGCCCCGGGGTTACCCTCGGGGCTCAAGCCACCTACCCGCAAGCTCGGCCGAGCAGGCCTCAGACGCTTGCCTATTTGGTGTTGCTCCGGATGGAGGTTGCCGCGTTTCACCCCCCGGTTTTGAGGCCGGGGACTCGTCTCTGTGGCCCTGTTCGTCGCCTTCGCGCCGCTTGCGCGGCATTTATGCGCGCCGGGGTGTTACCCCGCATCCTGCCCTGCGGAGCCCGGACTTTCCTCCACGCCTTGCGGCGCAGCGGCTGCCTGGCCAGCTCCCGCGCGTATTCTACCGCGCTGCAGCACCGGGAGCGCCGCAAACATCCTTGCGCAGCGGCCGGAAGTAGCGTTCATCGGCATAGAACGCCTCGCACGCTGTCCCCGGGTGCCAGTCCGGGTAGCCGAAGATCGGCAGCGACGCGAGCGCCTTGGGCGAGCCGCCCGGCGCGTGAAGCCGCAGCCACTCGGCGGCGCTGGCATCGGGGTCGGCGTCGTGGGGCGCGAACATCACCTTGCAGGTGATGCC
This sequence comes from Betaproteobacteria bacterium, assembly GCA_004298325.1. Lineage (GTDB taxonomy): Bacteria > Pseudomonadota > Gammaproteobacteria > Burkholderiales > SG8-39 > 2-02-FULL-66-14. The sequence goes on from SCUF01000187.1 coordinate 56,400, forward strand.
GGGCCATGGATGGCGCGACTGATCGAGCACCGCGTGACCCAGCACGACGATCCGGAGCCCGCGCCGCACGCGTTCGCGATGCTCCCAGAACAGTTCCTTCCAGCGGCAGGCACGCACCATCGCCTCGAGGCCGGCATCGTCGCAGAGCACGATTGCGCCGCCTTCGTCGAAAATCGTCAGCAGGTCGCGCAGCCGCCCCCGGCGGCCGGATTCGCGCGGCAGTTCGGCTGCGTGCAGCGCATTGATCATTGCCTTGGTGCGCGGAAAGGCGAGCCACGCCAGTGCGTTGAAGAGGTCATGCCAATTCTGCGCGCGCGTCGAGACCTGCCCCGACTCATGGACGTGGATTTCATAATAGGGACCGGAGGCGGCCGGCGGCACGAAGCGCACCGGCTTGTCGCTGGCGGTGCGCACGCCGGCTGCTTCAGCCAGCGCGTTGAGCGCTTCGAGCGTCGGCCAGCCGTCCCGAGGCAGCCGGTCCAGCCAGCGCGCTAGCGGGTCGTAGACGGGGTGGACGCAAGCTTCCACGGCAGGACCTCGCCGGCGCGCAGCGGAACGAGCTCCTCGCCCGGACCGAAGGCGATCACCGCCGGCACCGTCCAGTCCTCGCGCACCAGGGTGATGGTGTCGCGATTCGGCGGCAGGCCGTAGAACCGGGGTCCGAATCGGCTGGCGAAACCCTCCAGACGGTCGAGCGCCCCGGCCTCTTCGAACGCAATGGCGTACAACTCGATCGCGGCGTGCGCCGTGTACAGGCCGGCGCAGCCGCAGGCCGCCTCTTTCGCGCTGCGCGCATGCGGCGCGCTGTCGGTGCCGAGAAAGAACTTGGGATTGCCGGAAATGACCGCTTCCACCAGCGCTTCGCGATGCGCTTCACGCTTGAGCAGCGGCAGGCAATAGTGGTGCGGCCGGATGCCGCCGAGGAAGAGCGCGTTGCGGTTCAGCAGCAGATGGTGCGCGGTCACCGTCGCGGCGATGTTGGGGCCGGTCACCTCGACGAAATGCACCGCGTGGCTGGTGGTGATGTGCTCGAGCACCACCTTGAGCGTCGGATAGCGCGCCACCAGCGGGCCGAGCACGTCCTCGAGGAAGACCTTCTCGCGATCGAAGATGTCCACTTCGGGGTCGGTCACTTCGCCGTGCACCAGCAGCGGCAGGCCGAGTTCCGCCATGCGCTCGAGAACGCCGAAACAGCGCGAGAGGCGCGTGACGCCCGCATCCGAATGCGTGGTGGCGCCGGCCGGGTAGAGTTTCACCGCGTG
>SCUF01000188.1 GCA_004298325.1 Betaproteobacteria bacterium
ATGGATCCGCACCCGGCTGCGCGTGTGGATGCCGGCGTGCATCAGCGCCTCGTTGAGCGACTTGTAGGAATCCTGCAGCTCGACGTACTTGCCGACGAAGGCGATGTCGACCTCGTGCTCGGGGTGCTCGAGCGACTCGACGATCCTGCGCCAGGCCGAAAGGTCGGCGGCGCGCGCCAGGATCGAAAGCTTGTGGCAGACGATCTCGTCGAGCATCTGCTCGTGCAGCATCATCGGGATCTTGTAGATCGAGTCCACGTCCCAGGCCGAGATCACGGCTTCCTTCTGCACGTTGCAGAACAGCGCGATCTTGCGCCGGTCGTCCTCGGGCAGCGGCCGGTCGGTGCGGCACAGCAGCGCATCGGGCTGGATGCCGATCTCGCGCAGCTCCTTGACCGAATGCTGCGTCGGCTTGGTCTTGATCTCGCCCGCCGAGGCGATGTAGGGCACCAGCGTGAGGTGGATGTAGCACACGTTCTGCCGTCCGAGCTCGAGGCCCATCTGCCGGATCGCCTCGAGGAACGGCAGCGACTCGATGTCGCCGACCGTGCCGCCGATCTCGACGATCGCGATTTCGGCCTCGCCCGCGCCGCGCTTGATGTAGAGCTTGATCTCGTCGGTGATGTGCGGGATCACCTGCACCGTGCCGCCGAGGTAGTCGCCGCGGCGCTCCTTCTTGATCACCGATTCGTAGATCTGACCGGTGGTGAAGTTGTTCCAGCGGTGCATCTTGGCGGACTGGAAGCGCTCGTAGTGCCCGAGGTCGAGATCGGTCTCGGCGCCGTCCTCGGTGACGAACACCTCGCCGTGCTGGAACGGCGACATGGTCCCCGGATCGACGTTGATGTACGGATCCAGCTTGATGTTGGTGACACGGATGCCGCGCGACTCGAGGATGGCGGCGAGCGACGCGGCGGCGATCCCCTTCCCCAGACTGGAGACGACACCGCCGGTTACGAAGACATATTTCGTCATTGACGCCGAGCCGGGCGCAGATGGCGGAGTCTACCGGAAACCTCCAGTGGCGACAATCGCGCCGCGCGCCGCTGCGCCACGCTTTCAGCGCGCACGCGGCGGCGCCTCCTCGGCCGGGCGCGAGCGGTAGGCGACGTCGCGCACCCCCGCCACCGCCGAGGCGATCTCGACGAAGATCAGCTTCTCGTCGGTGCTGCACTTGGCGCCCCAGAGGGTGACGCGGCCGCGCTCGCTGGTCACCTGCACCCGCTTGTCGCGCGTCTCGGCGGCGCGCAGCAGCGCGGCGCGCACGCGCGCCGCCACCGCCAGGTCCTCGAGGTGGCCGCGCGAGGCGTCGGTTTCGGCGAACTCCGGCGCGCGCAACAGCCCGAGCACCTGCTCGACGCACTGGCCGATGCTGACGCGCTCGGTATTGAGCACCAGGTCGTAGTGCGTGGGATCGGTCCATTCGACCCCGAAGTGGCGCCGCACGATCGCGGCGTGCGCCTCGTCGTTGTGCTGGATCTCGGTACGGATCTCGGCTTCGTTCTCCGTGCTCAGGCGCTCCATCATGCGTCGCACGCGCAGCTCGAACGGCGAGCACACCCGCACGCACACCGCGTGCTGCACCGCGCGCAGCAGGTGGCCCGCGCCCCAGCCGCGGATGATCGCGCCGCCCGGCTGCAGCGCCATCGCCATCACCTCCTCGGCGGAATGCACGAACAGGCTGGTCTTGTCCGCGGCGAGGCGCTCGAGCAGCCCGGCGCGGCCGTCCAGCAGGCGGATGACGTGGCTCTTGCGCACCCGCAGCCGGTCTGCCAGGTGGTCCACGATCTCGTTGTAGATCACCGGGACATCGAGCGCATCGCTCAGACCCGCAGCGACGTCCTTGCCGAGCGTGCCCATCTCCCGCGTGATCGTGACGACCGGCATCCTGCCTCCCGCGTAACGAAGCCGAACGATCTAGTTTAGACTTTCGCCATCGAAGGGCATAGGGACTGTCGTCCATGAAACGAGTGGCTGCAGCGGTCTTGCTGCTGGCGGTCATCGCAATCGCCTACTGGGGCTATTCGGGCTACAAGCAGCGTGAAATGCAGGCCGCCGTGGCGGCGCTCGTGGCCGACGCGACCTCGCGGCTGCGCGACGCGCTGCAGCCGCGCGCGGCGGGCGCGGGCGAGCTGGAGCCGCTGCAAGGCCAGTTCAAGGCGCTCGCCGGCATCGCGCAGCGCCTGGCGCAACTCGAGACCTGGCGCGATCCGCCGTTGGGCGAGGCCGCGCAGCAGTACGTCGACGAGGCGCACGCGCTGCTGCGCCGGCAGCTCGCGCTGCAGCGAGCGTCCGACCAGTTGCGCATCGACCTGAACGCGCTCGCGGAGCACATCGGCACCGTGGGCGGGCGCTCGAGCGACTGGATCCGGGAGGCGGTCAAGCTCAAGCAGCAGTTGGACCGGGATTTCTTCGATTTCCGCCTGGCCGAAGGCGGCCTGCAGAAGGGCTTGCAGGCCCTGCCGGACGCGCGCCGCCAGCTCGCGCCCCTGCTCGCGGCGACGCCGCTGATCGAGGACCGCCTGCTGGCCGACGCGCGCAAGCGCCTCGATCAGGCGTCCGCGCAGTTAGCGCAGCAGGTCGAGGCCGCGAGGCAGCTGCCCGTGCCGCGCTAGGTGCGCGGCGCTACTTGATCGCGCACTCGAGGGTGGCGCTGGTGCCTACGGTGCCGCCCAGGATCTGCTGGTTGAGCGCCTGCGGCGGCAGTGTCACCTGGGTGCCCTGCCCCGGCGGCACCTCCACCGGCGGCGTCTGGCTGGTCTGCACGTAGCCGAACTGCCCCACCTTGAACTCCTGCGACCCGCCCGCGTTGCTCACGACGATCGCACCGTCCGAGACGTCCACGTGCAGGCCGTTGGCGGGCGGATTGCCCCCCGGCCCGGGAACCTTGCCGCAGTCGTTCTGGCAGTAGAGCAGGCCAAAGCTGGTGCCGCGGATGCCGATGGTCGCGTTTGGGGCCTGGACGCGGAAGCTCGCCGCATTGCGCTTCGCCAGCAACCCGGTCACGCTGCGCAGCCCACCTTTCAGCAGCGAGAGCAACACATTGTCCTCGCGCGGCCGCTGCTCCTCGTACTTGAAGGCATCGACCTTCAATTGCGTGTTCGGCCGCAGCACCACCTCGGTGCCGTCGCCGAATTTCACCCGCGCGTAGCTGTTCTCCGCAGTGGCGATCACGTCGCCTTCCCGCACTTCGGACTTGACCGAGAGAATCTGCGACTGGCCGTCGCCGCGGCGCGCCACCACGGCACCCGAGAGGTGCGTCACGCTGCCCGCCGCCGACCACGCGGCTTCCGGCAGCAACCCGGCCAGCGCCCCGATCAGCGCCAGGCTCTCAACTGCACGCAGGCGGTTTCTTCTCAAGGGTCGTGTCTCCTGAAGTCGTGGTGCCTTCGCCGCCGAGCACCGGCACGAGGATGTTCTCCACCGGCTCGCTCGAAATCTCGGTGGCCACCACCGTGTAGTTGTAGGTCGGCTCGATCGCCGGCGGCAGGCTCGCGCTGATGGCGCTCACCGTGAGCTGCGAGGGGCTGGTCGCCGCCGGTCCGGCGGCGGTCGGCGGCAGCAGGCCCGCCGGCTGGAAGACGTTCGCGAAACTGCCCGTGATGGTGCCGGTGGCGCTGATGATCGTGTAACTGTCGCCCGGCAGCGGCGTGTAGCTGCCGAAGAGCAGGGTGTTCAGGTTGCCGTCGAGGAACACGTCGCCGTTCACCACCAGCTGATCGTACTCGCTGCCGGCGATGGTGCCGCCGACATCCACCGTCAGAGCGCCGTTCGCACCCTGGGTGTAGTCGCCGTTGATCGTCAGGATTCCGGGCGAGGCGCCGGGCGCCACGATTCCGGCCGTGTTGAAGACGTTACCGTCGATCGTGCCGTTGCCCACCAGCGTGCCGCCGGCCAGCACCAGCCCGGAGCCGCCGACGCCGAGGGTCTGGCCGGCGGGGACCGTGGTCAGGCCGGCGTTCTGCATCATGCCGCCGCTCGCGCTGACCACGCCGGTGACATTGACAACACCGGCATTGGTGAACAGTCCGGAGATCGAGGTGCCGCTGAGGTCGAGCGTACCAATGTTCGTCAGGTTGCGGCCTACGCTCACCGCACCGAGCGTGCCGGTCGCGCCGGAGGCGAGCACCGTGGTCCCGCCGCCGCTCTGCGAGCCGCCGGACTGATTCAGGCTTGCCGTCACGTTCAGCGTGCCATCGCCGTCCAGGGTACCGCCCGTGATCTCGAGCGCAGCGAACGTCGTCGTGCCCGCGAGCACGTTCGCCGTGCCGCCGCTGCCCACGAGCAGCTTCGCCGACGGGGCGCTGACATTGGTGAAATCGGCCACCGGCCCGGCACCGGCCACCACCTGCACCGTGCCGCTGCCGCCGATCGTCGTGCCGCTGAAGGACGCGTTCACGCCGTGACGCTCGGACACCCAAAGCGTGGAGCCCGTGCCGACGTTCACCGTGCCCGCGATCGACTGCCCGTTCTGCAGCGAGAGGAACTTGCCCGCGGCAATGTTCAGACTGCCGGTGCCGGCCTGGGTGAACGCGACTTCCCACGCTGTGCCGGTGTTGACGTTGATCGTGCCGGCGTTGTCGACGGCGCCGTCCTGCGTTGTCGGATTGCTCACGAACGACCACCCGGCCGTCGAATCGATGTTGAGCGTCCCGCCCGCGGCATTGCTGAAGGCGGGTCCGCCCGAGGGCAACCGGATGCTGCCTGCACCCGCCAGGTTCACCGTGCCGGAGTTGGTAACGCCGCCGATCCAGTTCAACGTGCCGTCCGCAATGGTCAATGTCCCTTCGTTGCTGAATGGCACAGCCACGGTGGCCGTGCCAGCCGCGCTGTAGTTGAACTGTCCCTGATTGACCAATGCCCCGCCCCAGTCGTCCACCACGTTGCCTGCACCGGTGGTCTGGATATTGACGATGCCGCCTGAAGCGTTCGTCAGCGTGGCTGCGATCTCCAGCCGCCCCGAAGCGACGTTGATCGTGCCGTTGTTGAGCCAGTTGCGGCCCACGTACATCGGGTCGTTGCCGGTCGTGATGCCGTTGGTCGTCAATGTGCCTGCGCCCCGCATGTCGGCATCGCCCGACCAGTTGAGCGCACCATTGGCGACGAGATTTCCGGCGCCATCGATGACGGTCGACAAGCCGGACAAATTCAGCGTACCGCCTACCGTCAGCGTTCCGCCGCCGAGGTTCAGCGTGCCTCCCGACAGCGTGAGATCGCCATTCACCGTCGACGAGGCCGCGAGATTGAGGCTGCCGCCGGAAAGCGTCAGGTTCTCGTTGCTGACGATCGAGCGTGCCGCCTGCGTCCCGCCGCTGATCGTGACGGTCGCGACACTGCTCGGGTCGTCGATGGTCACATCGTCGCTCGCACCCGGTACCACGCCGCGGCTCCAGTTCGAGGCCGTTTCCCAGGCGCCCGTGCCACCCGAGTTCCAGCTGTTCAGGAATGACGTGAACGGCAGCGTGAAGCTCGTTGCACCGTAGGTCGGCGTCACGTTGACCGTCGGTGAGTTCAGCGCTGCAAAGGTCCCCGTGCAGCTGCCGCAGGTAATCACGGCATAAGTCGTGCCCGCCACGGGTGCGACCGCGCCTTCGGACACGTTGAGCGTGCCATCGAGGCTCGCCGTGCCGCTCACCGCCAGCCGGTCGTACTCGGTCCCCACGGTCGTGCCGCCGATCTCTACAGTGAGCGCACCGGTCGAGGATTGCGTGTAGTTGCCGCTGACGGTCAATAGGCCGGTCGACGTTCCCGGGGCGATGGTGCCGGAATTGCTCACATCGCCGATCACGGTGCCGGTGCCATTCAGCTTGATGCCATCCGGAATCAGCAGAGCGCTCGTCGTCAGCGTCCCGGAAAGCGTCAGATTCCCTGAAGCCAGCAGCAGAGTGCCAATATTGCTCGTCCCGGCGAGTGTCGTGCCGGCGACGGTGCTGAGCGCCGCGAAGCCGCCCGCCTCGAGCGCCGAATCGGCGCCTTGCGTAATTGCATTGGCGTCGAGGGTGACGTTGCCCAAGGTGCGGACCGAGGAACCGAGCCCCGGTCCTGCGCTGTTCATCGCGATGTTGCCGCCTGCAAGCAGGGTGATGTCGCCGCCCGCCACGCCGGCGATTGGCGAGCCGATGCGCGATCCGCCATTCACGCCGGTGCCCGGATCGAGGGTCACGTTGCCACCGACACTCATCACGACGTCGGTCGTCTGACCGCCCTGAATGTTGCTGCCGACGGCCGCACCGGAAACGCTCCCCCCGGTCAACGTGACGTTGCCGTCGACGGACAGGACCAGATCGGTTGCGGTCGCACCGGTGCCGCCCAGTCCGCCGATGCGCGCGCCGCCGCCAGTCGTGCCGTCGGCGCTGGCCGCCGAGCCGCCACCCGTGATGACGAGATTGCCGAGCACCGAAATACCCTGCGTCGGCGCCTGGATCACTGCGAAATTGTTGATGCCAGCGGCACCGGCAGCGAGCGTCAGGTTGTTGGCAGCAATGTCCTGCGCGCCGAGGTTGGCCTGGATCATGGCGAAATTGCCCTCGCCGTCGACTCCACCGCTGGCGCCGCCCGTCACCGTAATGTCCGGTTCCCCGGAAATGGTCTGCGTACCGCTCGGCGCCCGGATGATGGCGTAGTTGTTGCTGCCCGCGGTGCCGCCGGTCAGGCTGATCGATCCGCCGGACGTGAAACTGATCAACTGCGAGTCGCCATCGCCGCGAAGCGCGGCAAAGCTGCCGTGATGCGGCGGCGGCGCCGATGGTTGCACGTCTTGCTGGCTGCTCGAACCGCCTTGAAGCGTGATCGATCCACCGCCGTTCACCGTGACCGTCTGGCTGGTGCCGGCGAGCCCCGCCTGGAACACCGAGGCGAAATTGTCGGTCAGCGCGCCGCCGCCGCCGGTGATCGACAAGCCAAGACTGCCGACCGTAATATCCTGATCGCCATCGCTGTAAATCTGCGAATAATTACCGGTATCGGAACCGCCTCCGCTCGCGCCGCCCGTCAGGCTTATCCCCGCGGCGCTGATTGTCTGGGCGGTCCCGAGATTGCGAATGCGCGCCAGATTGCTCGTTCCGCCGCCGCCAGTCAGGCTCACAGTTCCGCTGACCGTGATCGTCTGGGTCGAACTGATTCCGAACTGGCCGATCTGCGCGAGGTTCTCGATGCCCGCCGTGCCGCCCTGCAGCGTGATCGCGGAAGCGGTAATTTCCTGTGGACCCGCGTTGCTGGAGATGCGGGCAAAATTGCTCTCTCCCGCGATGCCGCCGCTCGGACCGCCCGTCAGCGTGATGTCGGGCGAACCGGAAATCGTCTGCGCATTTTCCGTCAGGATCAGCGCGTAGTTTCGGCTACCGACGCTGCCTCCGGTCAGATCGATCGCCCCCCCAGAGGTGAACGCAATCGTCTGCGAATCGCCGCTCGAAAGGATCTGCGCCCTGCTGCCGTGCCCCGAACCGACTCCCGTCGCCGCTGAGGATCCCCCTTGCACGGTGATCGAGCCGCCGGCGTTGACGGTAATCGTCTGGTTCTTGCCGGTGGTTCCGTCCTGCGTCAGTATCGCCGCGTTGTCTTCACCGCCGCCGGCGCTCAGGCTGAGCCCGCCGCTGCCCACGGCAATGACCTGGCTACCCGCGCTTCCGATCTTGGCAAAGTTGCCGGTATTGAAGCCCCCGCCGCTGGCTCCGCCGCTCAGTGATATGGCCGCCGCGCCGGTGATGCTCTGGTCGCCGCGGCTCAGGATTTGCGCAAAATTGCCGCTGCCGCTGCTCCCGCCGGTCACCACCACGGTGCCGCCGCCGCTGACCACGATCGTCTGCGTGCCGGACGACGACGTGTGCTCGATGCTGGCATTGTTTCCAGTTCCGGTCCCCGCCTGCACGACGATGCCGCCGGCGCCGGCCGTAACGTTCTGGGTGCCGCCCCAGAGCTGCCCGAACGTGCTGCCGCCCAGGACTTGGATCGAATTCGCCGATACGGTTTGAGTGCCGTCCGCCTGAATTGATCCGCCTTCGATGGAGAGCGTGCCCGTCGCCGTCACGGTCTGCGCGCCACTTCCCTGCAGGATCACGGTCATCGTGCTTCCCGCAGTGTCCGTGACGCTGATGTTGTGTCCCTGCAGCAGCATCGTTGCGGCGTTGGCACTGGAGGTGCCGGCGAGTATCGTGCGATCGTTTCCGAGGCCGAGCGAGTTGCTGACGGCGAGGTTGCCGGCGCCCGAGCCGTCGCTGTCGGCGACCAGCGCGAGATTGCTCCCGTCCGCGAGCAGGATCGTGCTGTCGCCGATCGACAGGTTGTTCGAGGCGCGCATCTCGAGATGGTGCGCGAACTCGCTCCCCGTGCCGCCGATCGGAGTCGCGAGGCTGATGTCCTGCGCGAAGAGCTTCAACGTGCCGGCGTTGAGGTTCGCGGAAGTCGGGAACGCCGATACGACCATGGCTCCGGTCCCCGTGCCGTCGCTGCGGCCGATCTCGAGCGTAGTGGCAGTGACGTTCTGGATCTCTGCAAGCGTCAGGCTCAGCACGCTCGCGCTCGGCGACGATTCAACGTTGATCTGGCGGCCGAGGTCGTACGGTCGCAGGGCGGCGGTTCCGGCCGGGGCGCTCACCGTGCCGTCGATCGTTTGGTTGTCGGCCGTGAGCGTGATGCTTCCGTTCGGCGCGGACACTGACGTTCCGGACGGCACCTCGATCAATCCGTTGCCTGCTGTGGCGCCCGCTGCGGTGAGTGAAATGGATCCGTTCGGGCTCGACAGCGTGTACGCGGTGGAAAGATAAATATCGCCGGCCTGCGCCGTCAGGTCGATCAGGCCGCCAGGGGCGGACGCGGTATTGCTGACGGACATGAAAGAACCGTCGAGAAACCAGCTTCCCGTAAGCAGGTTCAGCACGACGTCGTTGGCGGTCGTGTTGGTGGCAATGATTGTGGCGAAGTCGTCCGCAATCCGGATCGGCGCTCCAACCTGACCGATGCCGTTCTTGGCGTTCAGTCTCACGGCCCCGAGAATCCCGCCATTCTGCACAGTCAACAGCCCCGACCCGGCGGTAAGGGCGTGTATGTGCCCGTTCGGTGCATCCAAAACAACCGAGCCGGTATACGTCGTCGTGCCAATGAGTGCGGTGCCCACCGTCCCGTTGGCAGTGATATCCGCGTTCGATTCGATATTGCCTGAGTTCGCGACAACGGCCACGATCGCCGGCCAGTAGGTGGTGGGCGGGGGGAACGAGATTGTGGACCCAATGCTGGTGCCCGCCGTCGCAGATATTGCGACCGGTACCGCAAGGTCTCCGAGGACAATCGAGGTTCCAGCTTCCAGGCCCACTCTTGCGGATCCGCCCGTGCCGAAGGTGTTGTTCGCTGCGCCACCCACGGAACTGACGCTGCTTCCATTCACGCCTATCCCACCGCTGGTCGACGATAGCGATACCGTTGCGGCACCGCCAGTTGGACCGCCACTTCCGCCAGTTGCGCTAATGGCGCTGGAATTGGCCACGTTAATTTGCCCGGGCCCCGTGAGCGTCACCGAAGCCGCGCCGCCGCCGTCGGAGCCCCCAACTCCGTCTCCACCAGTCGCGGATACGGTCCCGCCATCGAGATTGACAGAAGTTCCTGGCCCCGATTGAAGCACGACAGTTGCAGATCCGCCCGCGCCTGTGCTGAGGCCAGTGATTGCTTGGGCACTGATGCTGCTGTTCGTCACGCCAATCGCCCCCGTATCGGCGGTAAGCGCGATTGACGCCGCTCCTAACGGGTCGCTGGCGTTGCTGGCAATGGGTTGAGTTACGAGCAAACTGCCGCTGGTCAACTGGATATTGATCGCACTGTCGCTGAAACTGGAAAGCGCAGTCACGTTGATGCCGTTGATTCCCGCCACGGTTCCGATTTCCAGGGATTTGCCGTTCTTGAACAGGAACTGGTCACTCGAATTACCAGCAATGATGTCCACCATGTGGGAATTCGAATCCAGCAGAACTGAACCCGGGACTGAGCCCGAATTCGTGCTGGCGAGCAATTTGTTGGCGGTGATGACCCCGCCCGCCGCAGCGGAATCCGTAATGTTGTTGTTTGCATGCAGCAGAACTTCACCCGCCACGGCACCCGACAGGTTGATCGGCTTGGTGATCGTGATGTTGCCGGCGTTTCCCAAGGCCGGTGTGGTGGCACTCGCTCCGTTCCATCCAGCCCACAGTTCAAGCGTGCCACCGCCCGAGTTGGTGATGCCCCCCCCAGTGACATTGATGTTCCGATGAGCAAGCAGGCTCAGGGTGTTCGAGGATGCGAGATCGGGCGAGTCGTTGATGACGTCGATGTCGCCGCACGCACCGACTATCGAGCATTGCCCGCTAAAGTTGGGGGAAGTCGTGATGACGACGTTCGTGCCGCCGTTCGTGGTCGTCAGGTGAGTCTTGATCGTTCCCCAGCCGATCGACGAGGCGCCGCTGCCACCAGTGAAAATGTTGTTCGGATTTCCGCCGTCGAATCCGGCGCCGCCGGCCAGGGTATCCGACCCGGAAACAATGTCCACATCCGATGGATCGAGCAGCAAGGTTCCAGACGCGCCCATTGGCGCGCTCGTATCCACCTTGCCCTGGAACTCCAGCCAACTCTTCCCCGACACCTCGACGAACCCGCCATTGCCGCCCTGCGCCCCGCCCCGCGCGTTGATCGTGCCGTAGGCGCGCGTCGCGTCGTCCGACCACACGATCACCTTGCCGCCATCGCCCGATGCGATCGCATCGGCCGTGATCGTGGCCTCTGGCCCGAAGTAGGTGCGGAAGGCATTCGGCACCTCCGGGTTCCTGCCCTGGAAGTCCCCGCCCACCAGCACCGTGCCGCCGCCAACTTCGCCCGACGCGTCGATCCGTGCGTTGCCCACCAGGCCAACCTTGTCGCCGAGCACCTGAATCTCGCCGCCCCTGACGCCACTCGCGCTCGTCGCGCTGCCCGCATCCAGGATCGCCGTGTCGCTCGCGCGGAACACGATCCTCCCCGCAGCATCCACGCTCGCCGAATCTGCACGCACCACACCGCGCTGATTGATCAAGCCGGCGTAGACCCCGATCTTGCCGCCCTCGGCAATGATTCTCCCGACGTTGAGCGCCTCGCCCCCCGAGCTCACCTCCACCTTCAGCATCGGCAGGTCCGCTTCCACCAGCTGCACGCTTTTGCCCGCAGCCAGCACCACCTCGCCCTGCGCACTGGAGATGAGTCCATGGTTCTGCACGTCCGGCGCGATCAGCAACACGCGGCCGCCGCTTCCCGTGACGATGTCGCCCTGGTTGACGATCGAACCCGCGGTCGCGCCGGTTTCGAAATTCAGCCGCCCTGCGAGGAAATCCTGGTTCGACAGATTCAGCGTGCTCGCCACCAACCCCGCGACGTCCACGCGCGAGCCCTGCCCGAACAGAATCCCGTTCGGATTGACGAGATAGACGCGGCCGTTCGACGTCAGCGTCCCCAGGATCGCCGACGGATCCTGCCCCACCACGCGATTGAGCACCGCGCTCGACGCGCTTTGCTGCGCAAAGCGCGTGATCTCGCCCGCGCCGATGGAAAAGCCCTGCCAGTTGATGATCGCGTTCGGGCTGTTGGTGACCGTCAGGCTCTTGCCGACCGTGTTGAAGCTCGCCTGCCCGGCGACCACCGAAGGTCCGGCGGGATTGGCAAACGGTTGCGTGGCAAAGCACGAGGCCACCAGCGCGCACATCAGCCTGGCGCGCGGCAAGCGGCAAGAAAGACTCAGGCTCATCGACTCCCCCTAACCGCAGGCGCGAAGCTCAGAACGACCAGACCGCGCCGAAGTTGAAACGGTGGTGGTTGCGCTCGCGCGTGCCGCCCGGATCGACGATCTGGGCCAGGTCGAAGCGCAAGCCGAAACTCTTCTGCCGCGCCAGGCGCAGACCGATGCCGGCGCTCGCGATGCCGTTGTGCACCTCGTCGCCCGGCTGCGGCTCGACACGCGTGGTGCGGCCGAAATCGTAGAACGCCAGCAGGCGCAGGTTCCATTCGGCCCAACCCAGGCGCGGCGCCAGCTCCGGCGTGTAGAGCTCGAGCGAGCCGCTGTGGCCGCGGTCGTCGGCCCGCTCGCGCTCGAGGAACCCCCGCACCGAGGCCGCGCCGCCAATGCCGAACTGCTCTGGAGGCACCAGCGGTTCGTTCGCGTACTGCGCATCCAGCCGTGCACGCACCTGCCAGTCCCCCGCCAGCGCGCGCGCGTAGCTCGCGCCGAAGCGGTACACCATGTAGCCTGCGTCGGCGCCGAAGCGCGCGCGGTCCAGCGCCGCGGTGTCGCCGCGCGAACCGCCGCCGAGATTCGCCGACGCGCTGGCATGGATGCCGATGTTCGCCTTCTCGCGGATCCAGCTGCCGCCGTAGCCCAGCGTCAGCGGCGTGACATTGAAGGTGGCGCCCGCCGTGCCGCACGCTGCGGGACCGAGATTGCCCACCGTGCAGCTGTTTCGGTACATGCGGTGATCGAGCGCGAGGCTCAGCTTGTGGTCGTAGCCGGCGATGCGCTCGAGCTGCCAGTTGTAGCGTGCGCCGAGCACGCCGCCGCGGCCGCTGAACTGCAGGGGCCCCTGCGGAATCTGGGTCGTCCCGGCGTCGACGTCCGAGTAGCCCGCGACCAGGTCGAGCGAAGTGCCGCGGGTGTAGAAGGGCTTGCGATAGCCGACGCTGTAGATGCTCACCTGGCTGGGCTTCTCGATCGAGGTGACGTACTGCAGCGTCATTGCATCGTCGCTGCCGCCGAGGCTGGCGTTCTGGTAGCCGAAGCCCAGGCGGTGGTAGCCCGTGGCGCCGGTGCCGGTGTTGTCGAGGCTCACGAACCATTTGCGCGGATTCTCGTCCGCCACTTCGACCACCGCGTCGACTTCGCCTTCGCCCGCACCGGCGCGCAGCGTCACGTTGGTCTGTTTCGCCGGGTTCTCGTTCACCAGGCGGAGGTTCTTCGCCACCGCGTTCGCATTCGGCGACTCACCCGGCACGAGCGAGGGCAGGCTCGCGCGCACGTTGGCTTCGCCGAAGAACTTGTTGCCGCGTACCTGCACGTTCTTGATTTTCGACTCGATCACGCGCAGCGTCACTTCGCCCTTGACCAGGTCCTGCTCGGGCAGATAGACCTGCACCGCGCTGTAGCCGCGCAGGCGGTAAGCGGCTTCCAGCGCTTCGAGTGCGCGCTGCACGTCGCCGAAGTCGCGCCCCGGGCCGGCAAACGGCGCGACGGTCTGCTCGATCTCTGGCGCGGGCAGCAGCGTATTGCCCTCGACGCGATAGCGCGCGATGTCGAACCGCAGCTCCAGCGGCGTCTGGACCGCGGGGGCTTGTGGCAAAGCGGGGAATGCAAACGCCAACGCGAGGGCGGCGCCGACCCCCTTCAGCGCCGCCAGACCACCTCTTTTTTGATGCATATAAATTAAGTATAGGTGAATCCTTGCCCCCCCGCCACGCGTTCAGTCCGCGGCCAGCTCCGGGCGGCCGCGGAAGTGTTCCAGCACCTCCGGATTGGCGAGTGCGTCCAGATTTTTCACCGCTCGTCCATGAACGATTTCACGCACGGCCAGCTCCACGATCTTGCCGCTCTTGGTGCGCGGGATGTCGGGGACCTGCAGGATCTTGTCCGGCACATGGCGCGGCGTGGTGTTGTCGCGGATGCGCTGCCGGATCCGGGCCGCAAGCCCGTTGCCCAGCGTCAGCCCTTCCTTCAGCTTGACGAACAGCACCACGCGCACGTCGCCCCCCCAGTCCTGGCCGATGACCAGCGCTTCGACCACTTCGTCGAGCTGCTCGACCTGGCGGTAGATTTCGGCAGTGCCGATGCGCACGCCGCCGGGATTGAGCACCGCGTCCGAGCGTCCGTAGATGATCATGCCGCCGTGCGGCGTCACTTCGCACCAGTCGCCGTGACGCCAGACGCCGGGAAACTTCTCGAAGTAGGCGGCACGGTACTTGCGGCCGTCGGGGTCGTTCCAGAACGCCACCGGCATCGAAGGAAAGGGGCGCGTGCACACCAGCTCCCCCTTGCCCTGCGCCAGCGGCTGTCCCTGCTCGTCGAACACCTCCACCGCCATGCCCAGACCCTTGCACTGGATCTCGCCGCGCCACACTGGCAGCATGGGATTGCCGAGCACGAAACATGAAACGATGTCGGTACCTCCCGAGATCGACGACAGGCAGACGTCGTGCTTGAGGTTTGCATAGACGTAGTCGAAACCCTCCGCGACCAGGGGCGAGCCGGTGGACAGGACGGCGCGCAGGCTGCCGAGCTCGTGCGACTCGCGCGGCCTGAGGTCGATCTTGGCGATGGCATCGATGAACTTGGCCGAGGTGCCGAAGTGCGTCATGCGCTCGGCCTGCGCCAAATCGAACAGCACCTGGCCGCGCGCCGCGAACGGCGAACCGTCGTAGAGCAGGAGGGTCGCACCCGAAGCCAGACCCGAGACCAGCCAGTTCCACATCATCCAGCCGAGGGTGGTGAAGTAGAAGAGGCGATCGCCCGGCTGCACGTCCGAGTGCAACTGATGTTCCTTGAGATGCTGCAGCAGCGTGCCGCCGGCGCCGTGCACGATGCATTTCGGCACGCCGGTGGTGCCCGACGAATACAGGATATAAAGCGGGTGTTCGAACGCGAACCGCGGGTAATCCAGCGCGCCCGGCGCGAACGGCGCGATGAAATCGCCGAGCGCGGTGCCGATGCCGGCCGGCCTGCCCAGGTAGGGCAGCACGACGCAGTGGCGCACGCTCGGCAACCCCTGGAGGATGTCGCGCACCCTGTCGAGCGAATCGAACTCCTTACCGCCGTAGAGATAGCCGTCGGCGCAAAAGAGCACCCTGGGCTCAATCTGTCCGAAGCGGTCGAGCACGCCCTGCGCGCCGAAGTCGGGCGAACAGGATGACCAGATGGCGCCGACGCTCGCGGTGGCAAGCATCGCCGCGACCGATTCGGGAAGGTTCGGCAGGTAGCCCGCGACGCGGTCGCCCGGCTCTACGCCCGCCGCGCGCAGCGCCTGCGCCAGGCGCGAGACGAGCTCGTGCAGCTCGCGGCCCGAAAGGCGCCGCCGGATGCGATCCTCGCCCCAGAACACGATCGCGTCGCGATCGTCGCCGGCGCGGTGGCGCAGCAGATTTTCGGCGAAATTGAGCCGCCCTTCCGGAAACCACTGCGCGCCCGGCATGCGATCGCCGTGCAGCAGGGCGCGCGCGCCCTTCTCGCCCCTCACCTCGCAGAAATCCCAGAGCAGGCTCCAGAAGTCTGCGCTGCGCTCCACCGACCAGCGGTGCAGCGCGTTCCAGTCGCCGCTACCGGCGCGCCGCATGAAGCCGGCCAGGCGCGTCTGCGCCGCACGCGCGGCGCTCGGGGTCCACAGCGGCTGCTCGCTCACAGGGCCGTCGCTTTCGCGAGCCGCGCGCGCATCTCGTCCGGGATGCGCATCGGCCGTTGCGTCGCAATGCTGACGAACACCACCATCGCCTCGCCGCTCGCCCAGGGTTCCGGGTCGGCGTCAACGCGCAGCTCGTAGAACGTCGCCACGCTCGAGGTGCCGATGCGTCCGACCAGCAGCCGCACCTCGACCGTGCCGGGATAGGTGATCGGGCGCTTGTAGTGGCAGGCGGCGTTCACGATCACGATGCCGGTGTGCTTCCAGGCTTCGGCCTGCGGCACGAGCTTCTCGAACCAGCTGATGCGCGCCTGCTCCATGTAGCGGAAGTAGACCGTGTTGTTGACGTGACCCATGGCGTCCATGTCGCCCCAGCGGATCGCGATGCGCTCGACGTGGGCCAGGCAGCGGGGCTCGTTCATCCCGGGATTATAGTTTTCCGGCCCGGACGCGACGCGCGGGGCGGCGATTACAATAAAGTGCATGTCACGTGAATCGATGGCGTACGACGTCGTGATCGTCGGCGGCGGGCCGGCGGGCCTGGCGGCGGCGATCCGGCTGAAGCAACTTTCCGCCGCGACCTCGGTTTGCGTGCTGGAGAAAGGCTCGGAGATCGGCGCCCACATCCTGTCGGGTGCGGTGATGGATCCGCGCGGTCTCGACGAGCTGATCCCGGACTGGAAGCAGCGGGACGCACCGGTCAAGGTCGCGGTCGCTGAAGACCGCTTCATTTTCCTCACCGAGTCCGGCGCAACGCGCACGCCCAACTGGCTGCTCCCGGGCTGCTTTCGCAACCACGGCAATTACGTCATCAGCCTCGGCAGCCTGGCGCGCTGGCTGGGGCAGCAGGCCGAAGCGCTCGGGGTCGAGATCTTTCCCGGCTTCGCCGCGGCCGAGGTGCTCTACGACGACAAGGGCGCGGTGCGCGGCGTCGCCACCGGCGACATGGGCGTCAACCGCAAGGGCGAGAAGACCGATGCCTGGCAGCCGGGCGTGGAACTTCACGGCAAGTACACGTTCTTCGCCGAGGGCTGCCGCGGCCATCTCGGCAGGCAGCTCGAGGCGAAGTTCGACCTGCGCAAGGACGCCGGGCCGCAGGTCTACGGCATCGGCCTCAAGGAGCTGTGGGACATCAAGCCCGAAAAACATCAGCCCGGCCTGGTCGTGCACACGGCCGGCTGGCCGCTCGATTCCCGGACCTACGGCGGCTCGTTCCTCTATCACCTCGACAATCACCAGGTGGCCGTGGGGTTCGTGGTGGGACTTGCGTACGCCAATCCCTACCTCAGCCCCTACGAGGAGTTCCAGCGCTACAAGACGCATCCGGCGATCCGCGGCTTCTTCGAGGGCGGCAAGCGCGTCGCCTACGGCGCCCGTGCCATTGCCGCCGGCGGACTGCAGTCGCTGCCCAAGCTCGTGTTTCCGGGCGGCGGCCTGATCGGCGACGAAGCCGGTTTCCTGAACGCCTCGCGCATCAAGGGCAGCCATGCCGCCATCAAGACCGGCCTGCTGGCGGCAGAGGCAGCCCACGCCGCGCTCGCCGCCGGCCGCTCCGCCGACGAGCTCAGCGCGTACCCCGAGTCCTTCCGCCAGTCGTGGCTGTTCGACGAGCTCTGGCGCGCTCGCAACTTCAAGCCCTGGATGGCCAGGGGCCTGTATACCGGCTCGCTCATGTTCGGCATCGACCAGATCGTATTCGGCGGCAAGGCGCCGTGGACCCTGCGCCATGCGCACGCCGATCACGAGACCCTGGTGCGCAAGACCGCAGCCCAGCCGATCAGTTATCCGAAGGCCGACGGCGTGCTCACCTTCGATCGCCTCACCAACGTCGCCTTCTCGAACACCAACCACGCCGAGGACCAGCCGGTGCACCTGACGCTGAAGGATGCGTCGGTGCCGGTCAACGTCAACCTGGAACTTTACGACGCGCCCGAGCAGCGCTACTGCCCGGCCGGCGTGTACGAGATCGTGCACGACGGCGGCCAGCCGCGCCTGCAGATCAACGCGCAGAACTGCGTGCATTGCAAGACCTGCGACATCAAGGACCCGACGCAGAACATCGTCTGGGTGGTGCCCGAAGGCGGCGGCGGTCCCAACTACCCCAACATGTGACCATGTTCAAGACCGCTGATCTTTACGACGCGCATACCGACGAGGTTCACGTGGTGGCGCCACTGTTCCGTCACTTCGGCGGCGCCAGGCGTTTTTGCGGGCCGATGGCCACGCTCAAGGTTTACGAGGACAACCTGCTGGTGCACGAGCAGCTGAAGGAGCCCGGCGCCGGGCGCGTCATCGTGATCGATGGCGCCGGCAGCCTGCGTGCCGCGGTGGTGGGCGACATCCTCGTGCAACGCGCGAAGGACATGGGCT
>SCUF01000189.1 GCA_004298325.1 Betaproteobacteria bacterium
GGCTTGCTCCAGACCGCCCTTGCCGTCCTGGCGATATTCGTCGAAGAACACCCGAAGCTCGGCGACCTGCCGTTCATCGTTACCGACCAGGACCGTCTTCAAGACCGGCTGGTCACCCACATTTCCAGTACCACGAAACTCGTTCGACATCATTGCCTCCGTTTGGTCGATTGACTCATTGCTCCCCTCTCCTGGATACCCCGATGACCGATCGCGATCTCATAGCAGTTCCGTGTCGGGTTGCTGCGGACCTTCAGCCGCGGTGAGCGACGCCTGTTCCAGGAGGCGCAGCTCGGCGTTGGTCAGCTTCACGCGGCGGCGTGTATGCCGCGGCGTCTCTGCCCCGGTAAATACCTTGCGCGGTACTTCGCCGAACAGAGCAACCATGGCACGCACACGCTGGCGCGCCATCTCGTCTGCTGTCGGCAGGAAGTCGCTGCGGCTCAATGGCCGCAGCTCCTCGCGCAAGAGATGCCGCTCCCAGCGGATCGGCTCCAGGAACAGGGCGCGCATCTCCCTACCGACTACGCGAATCGCTACCCTACCCTCCTCGTCGCTCATGCGGTCCTTGTGGATAAGCGTCTTGATCATCCGCACGTAGTAGTCAAACTCGACGATCGCCTCCGCCGTGGCGTAGCCATAAGGACTGCGAAAGCCAAGCTCCACAGTCGTGGGGCTTCGCGAACCCATCACGGAGAGCGTCAGCCCTTTGCGTTTGAGGAGATCGATCGCTTCCTCTCGCGCTGTGATCACGCGGCTCAGATGGGCGCGAATCGCGACCAGACCGTCGTACATCCGGACCAGGATCCACTCGGCATACGGGTTGTCGTTCGCCGACAAGTGCCAGATGGACTTGAGGACCGCCGCAAAGCGCTTTCCTCCGGGGATGGGCGGCAACTTGGCTGCGGAGTCCGCGGGACGGCCGGTGAACATGCGATACGCGTCCTTGGTGTGCAGCGTCATCGTGTCCGGTGTGGCATCCGCCAGTTGCCCCAGTTTTGCGATGGGGCTCGCTGCCTTGACTGCCACAGCGTGGGCAGGCGCTGGGTGTCGTGCTTCGCTCTGTGCCGTCTCGCGCAGCTCGCTTTCCCGTTCGCGCAGTTCGACGAACCTGTCCCAGCGCGGATCGTTCTGATCGGGGTTGGCTGAGGCCACGAGATCCGCCAACGCGTCGCGCTCGGTCGCGATGTCGTAGCCATCCGCGAAGGGCGAGTCCGGGCTTACCGGGAACTGCACTGCTGGGTCACTTGCTGTCATGAGGAGTCCCACCTGGATGAACCTGTTGCGTAACACCGCGAGTGGCGCAGCAGTGCGTTAGCAGTGCTATCTGCCGGTGGCTCACGCTGCTCGGCATTCGGGCGTGCCGCATACTCATGAACGTTTGCCCCGTTGGCGTCCTGCCTGCATCATGTCGAGCATTCGCCGGATCTCCTCCCGACGCGCCGCGACTTTGGCCTGGTATTCCGGGGTAGCGCGCTCTGCGGCAAGGCGTTGCTTTTCCGCCTCGCGCTGTTGGCGCAGGATCAACTCCTCGCGGCGCCTGCGCCTGGCAGCGGCGACCCGCTGTCCGAGTTCGGGGACGAATTCGCCGGCAATGGCACGCCTGACAAGGCCGCGCAGGTACCCGATCGGGCTCATGTGCACCGCTTTCGCCTGCAAACGTGCGCTCAGCTCGTCGAGCAATGCCTGCGCTTGATCCGCGCAGCGCTGGAGCAGAATGCGGGCCGAGGCCCGTTCTTCCGGGAGCAACGTGTCCGGAAAGATCAGATCACCACTACCCTGCGACGTGTCTGCATCGTGGCGCGCGTCGCTCGCGTGTAGTGGTTGTACTGAATCACTTGTACTTCCTTGTATATGCAGGTTGGCGCTTTTG
>SCUF01000190.1 GCA_004298325.1 Betaproteobacteria bacterium
CGCCTCGGCGCCTGCGCCGGCGGCGAGATCTTCGATGATGAGGCCGCTCGCGGTCGTGATCTTGGGCATGAAACGTTTCCTTGGAATTGTTGGAAGAGGGGCCGCGAAGGGCCGCGGCGCTGACCGACCTATTCTCCCATGATTGTGACGATGACCCGGCGGCCGTGCGGGGCGGCGCGATGTTCCCAGAGATACACGCCCTGCCAGGTGCCGAGCGCGAGGCGTCCTTCGCTCACGGGGAGCGCCAGCGCATTCGTCGTCAGCACGGCGCGCGCGTGCGCCGCCATGTCGTCCGGCCCCTCGGTGCCGTGCACGTAGGCCGGGTCGCCGTCGGGGGCGAGCCGCGCGAGGATCGTCTCGAGGTCGCGCCGCACCGCGGGGTCGGCGTTCTCGCACAGGATGAGCGAGGCGCTGGTGTGCTGCAGGAACACGTTGCACAAGCCCGAGCGCACGCCGCTCGCCGCGATCGCGCGCTCGATCTCCGCGGTGATGTCGAGCGTGCCGCGGCCGCGGGTGCGGAAGTTGAGCGTGTGCTGCTGGACCATGAGGCCGCGATTCTTGCATTTTGCGCGGCCCGGACTCAAATTCCGGCTTCATGGCCGACAGCTTGGCCGCGCGTGCCGGGCCCGATCGCGGCCGACAGCGGCACCTAGATCAAGGCGCGAAGCGATCCGCGCGCCTACTTCTGCTCGAGCCAGAACCGCAAGCGCGCATCGGGCGATTCCATCAGCGTCTTGCAGGAGTACGCGTAATCGTCGGCGATCACGGGCAGGTTTTCGAGCGAGTTCTTCATCCGCTCCTTCATCGACTCCATCGACGCCTTCGCGCGCGCCAGCGCGGTTTCCCGGCTGGTCGCCTCGGCGGAACGCTCGAACGCCTGCTGCGCCAGTTCCTCCTGCTGCGCCATCGCCATGTTGCGGTCGAGCCCCGGCGGGAACGACCGCGCCGCGACCTCGCGCATGATCAGAAACCAGTTGGCGCAATGCGCGTATTCCATGCCGAGATAGTCCCTGGCTTTGTCCAGGTCGAGCGCCATTGCAGGGCCGGTGAGGGTCAAGAGCAACGACAGGACGGCGTAAAGCCGGCCAGGGCGGGGCTGGATATCCATACAGTTCTCGCCTATAGTCGCCGCTGTGCAAGCCCTCGCCGCATTCGATCGCCTGAACGACCGGCAGCGCGCCGCCGCGCGCTTCGGCGGCCGTGGCGCCGAGGGCGCGTTCCGCGCCGGGCCGCTGCTCATCATCGCGGGCGCGGGCACCGGCAAGACTAACACCCTCGCGCACCGCGTCGCGCATCTGGTGCTGGAAGGCGTTGCGCCCGAGCGCATCCTGCTGCTCACCTTCACCCGGCGCGCGGCCGAGGAGATGACCCGGCGCGCGCGCCGCATCACGGCCGAGGTGCGGCGCGAGGCGCGCTTTCCGTGGGCGGGGACGTTTCATTCCGTGGCCAACCGCCTCATCCGGCGTCACGCCGCGCGGGTCGGGCTCGAGCCGTCGTTCTCGGTGCTCGATCGCGGCGACGCCGCCGACCTGATGGACGTGCTGCGCCACGAGCTGGCGCTGGCGAAGACCGATGACGGTAGCGCGCGCCGCTTCCCGCGCAAGGACACCTGCCTCGCGATCTACTCGCACCGCGTCAACACCCAGGGCACGCTCGCGGCGACGCTGCAGGCGGAGTTCCCGTGGTGCGCCGAGTGGGAAGCCGGGCTCGCTGGCCTGTACCGGGCGTACGTCGAACGCAAGCTCGCGCACCAGGCGCTCGATTACGACGACCTGCTGCTGTACTGGCACGCGATGATGCAGGACGCGGCGCTCGCGCGCGAGATCGGCGGCCTGTTCGAGCAGGTGCTGGTGGACGAATACCAGGATACCAACGTGCTGCAGGCGGAAATCCTGCGGCGCCTGCGCCCGGACGGCGCCGGCATGACGGTCGTGGGCGACGACGCCCAGGCGATCTATTCCTTCCGCGCGGCGACCGTAGAGAACATCCTCGGTTTTCCCGCGCAGTACGCGGCGCCCGCGCAGGTCATCACGCTGGAATGCAATTACCGCTCTACGCAAGGCGTGCTGGACGCGGCCAACGCGCTGATCGGCGAGGGCCTGCGCCAGTACCGCAAGGAACTGCGCGCGGCGCGCGGCGCGGGCTCGCGGCCGCGGCTGGTGACCGTGGCCGACGAGCTGGCGCAGGCGGACTACGTCGCCGCGCACGTGCTCGAGGCGCGCGAAGCCGGCGTGATCCTGCGGCGCCAGGCGGTGCTGTTTCGCAACGCGCACCATTCCGATGCGCTGGAACTGGAGCTCGCGCGCCGCAACATTCCATTCGTGAAATACGGCGGCCTCAAGTTCCTCGAGGCCGGCCACGTCAAGGACCTGCTCGCGATCCTGCGCTGGGCCGACAACCCGAAAAACCGCGTCGCCGCGTTCCGCGCGCTGCAGCTGCAGCAGGGCGTAGGACCGGGGACTGCGGCCCGCGCGTTCGCGCGCTTCGAGGCGAACGGCCATGCCTGGCAGGCGCTGCAGTCGCGCTCGGCGGCGTTCGATGCGCTGATCGCCTGGCTGGGCGATGTGCGCACGCCGTGGCCCGGACAGGTGCAGCGCGTGCGCGAGTGGCTCGAGCCGCAGCTCGATCGCCTGTACGACGCGGCGCAGGCGCGCGCGGGCGACCTGCACCAGCTGGAGCGGATCGCCGCGGGCTACGAGGCG
>SCUF01000191.1 GCA_004298325.1 Betaproteobacteria bacterium
CTATCACTTCTTCGGCCGGCAGGCGCTTTCGGTCGGCGTCGATGCGATCGAGGGCGGCGAGACGAGCGTGCACTGCGATGCGCAGGCCGGCCGCTACCGCAAGATCGTGCTGCGCGACAATCGCCTCGCCGGCATTTTCTCGATCGATATGCCGTTCGATGCCGGCGTCATGGTCGAACTGGTGCTGCGGCGGGTCGATCTCGGGCCCGTGAAGCAGGCGTTCCTCGACGATCCGCGCCAGGCCGCGCGCACGCTGATGTCGAAACTCTGGCGCTAGACCGATGGCCGCCTACGAAACCATCGCCTTCGACGCCGCCAGGTGCAACGGCTGCGGCGATTGCATGAGCGCCTGCGCGCAGGCGAAGACCGGCAGCTTCGAGCATGCGTCTTCGCGTATCCAGATCCTGGCTGCGGCCAACGACGGCTTCGAGCTGGCGCTGTGCCGGCAGTGCGGCGATCCGGGCTGCGTCTCGGTCTGCCCTGCGGCGGCGCTGCAAAAGGACGCAGCCTCGGGCGTTGTCGCCTGGGACGGCACGAAGTGCGTCAATTGTCTGCTGTGCACGGTGGGCTGCACCTACGCCGGCATCGCTTTCGACGCGCGCGCGGGACATGTCACGAAATGCGACCTGTGCGGCGGCGATCCGGCCTGCGTCACCGCCTGCAGCGAAGGCGCGCTGCGCCACGTGAAGAGCGCGCGCATTTACAACCATTACGGCGAACTGGAAGATCTGTTTGTGCCCGGACTGGCGGGCTGCCAGGGCTGCAACACTGAGCTGCTCATCCGCCACGTGCTGCGCGCGGTCGGGCCGGAAACGGTCGTGGCGGCGCCGCCGGGCTGCATTCCCGGGATGGGGACCGTGGGCTACAACGGCAAGACCGGAACCAAGGTTCCGGTGTTCCATCCGCTGCTCACCAACACCGCCTCGATGCTCGCAGGCGTGCGCCGCACGTACAAACGCAAGGGCCGGGACGTGACCGCGCTCGCGCTCGCGGGCGACGGCGGCACGGCGGACGTCGGCTTCCAGTCGCTCTCGGGCGCGGCGGAGCGCGGCGAGGAGATTCTCTACGTCTGCGTCGACAACGAGGGCTACATGAACACCGGCATGCAGCGCTCGGGCTGCACGCCGTACGGTGCCTGGACTTCGACCACGCCGGTCGGCGAGCGCTCGCACGGGAAGGCGCAGGAAGCGAAGAACCTGCCGCTGCTGATGATGATGCATCGCTGCGCCTACGTGGCAACTGCGTCCACCGCATTCATGGAGGACCTGTACGAGAAGCTCGCTGCCGCGATCGAGGCGGCGAAGACCGGGTTCGCCTACTTGCACATCTATTCGCCCTGCACCTCGGGCTGGCGCTTTCCGTCGCAGGCCAACATCGAGGTGGCGCGCAAGGCGGTGGAAACGGGCTTCGTGGCGCTGTGGGAGTACACGCCCGCGGCAGGGCTGCGCTTTACGCGATCCGTAGACGACCTGCGGCCGGTGGACGAATACCTCGAGGCGGTAGGGAAGTACCGGCACCTGGACGCGGCGCAGGTGGCGCACATCCAGGCGCAACTGAAGAAGGACCTCGGGCTGCTGAGAGAGCTTGCTGCGCGCGGCGCGCAAGCTGATCCGCGCGCGCTGGCGAGCTGACCCGGCACTGCGGCGGCGCGGCGGACTGGCAGTTCGTCGGACTCTTAATCCGTTGGTGGGCGGTTCGAATCCGCCACGACCTACCAATTCCATCTGAGGGGAGCGCCGCTATAGCGCCCCCTTTTCAATAGCCGGGACCCCCACGTCCTGCCCATTAGATGGACAGGACATGGACGGTCACGATTGACCCGCGAATTACGAACAGCTCGCTGGTATTGCTCAAAGGGGCAGGTCAGCAGCGCACAACTTCGAATAGTTCTACGGCCTGCTCCTTTCCTTTTGGCTGAACTGCACCGAGAGGCCGTGCCTCAAATTCGACAGGGAGATCGATTCGCGCCAGCAG
The DNA here is from genome assembly GCA_004298325.1 of Betaproteobacteria bacterium. Lineage (GTDB taxonomy): Bacteria > Pseudomonadota > Gammaproteobacteria > Burkholderiales > SG8-39 > 2-02-FULL-66-14. Next base: position 1,975 of record SCUF01000191.1, read on the forward strand.
ATCGCCCGAGACGACGAGGTCCTTTTCTCGCGCCTTGGCTTCAGCCTGAACGCGCGACGCGGTGTTCACGACGTCTCCCACGAACACGATTTGCTTCCGTCGATCTCCGATCTCACCTGCCACGATGCGTCCGGAATGGATTCCCGTGCGGAACGATGGCGCGGCGCCGTACGCGTGCTCGTAGCGACTGCGCGCTCGGCCAATCGCATCGACCATGGCGAAGTGGCAGGCGAGGCAGCGCCCGTTCGAGCGCGCATCAGCGACTGGCCACGTCACGACAACCTCGTCCCCGACGTACTGGTAGACGTCGCCACCGTGCTCCAGCAGCGGATCCTCGAGGTCCTCGATGAAGTCGTGCAGGAACGAGTGATAGTGGAGGTGGCCGATCTTTTCGGCGATCGTGGTCGAGCCGACGAGATCGAGGAAGAGGAAGATGCGTTCTTCCTCGAAGGGATGCTGGTAGCGACCCAACAAGAAGTTCCGGAGCACCCGAAGACCCAAGAGACGTATGAGCGCCACGACCGCGCTCAGGACGAGGAGACTCGCAACCGCGATCCCGAGCGAGGGAAGGATCATCGACTGCTGGAGGCTCCATGGGATCCAAGGGGTGAAGGCAGCCGATACCACAAGGTAGAGGCCGAGCGAAACCGGGGCGTAGAGGGCAGTGCGCACGAGGATTGCCCGGCCGACGGCGAGGCGCCGCCATAGCCCGTGGAGCACGATCTGTTCGAGCCCGCCTAAGGTAACGGCGAACAACACCCCGAGAACCGTCCCCTTGAAAACCGCGACGGCGAGATATTCCGGACCAAGGTTGATGCCGCGAATGAGGCCAATGCACGCGCCAAGCAGCAATCCGCTGGCCGTCATCCATCCCACGAGCCGCACTCTTGTCCCTGCGAGGGCGGAGTTGCTCGGGAGCGCGGAGGTGCGAGGCGAGAACATGACCTGTTTGCATCATAACGTCGCGTCGACGCGGCTACATCGCCTCGCGATGAGGCGTACCCTCTGGGACGGTCGTGTACCGACAACATCTTCGCAGTCCTTCGGACTGCTATTTGCGAGGACCGTCCCGTCTTGGTGACTGTGGGCGCTGTCCGTCCGCGCCCGCCTTCTGAGGCGGCTGCGGACGTTGCACCCCAGGGCGCACCGGCTGCGGTGGCTGCGGACGCTGGACGCTCGGCCTATCCGGCTGAGCCGGCTGTGGACGCTGTGTCCCGGGACGGATCTGTTGAGGCGGCTGCGGACGCGGCGCGCCGGGATGGACTTGCCGAGGTGGTCGGGGTCGATGGACCCACTGCTCGCGCTGCCGGTAGAACGGGCGATCGTGGTAGTGGTGGGTCCAGTAATCGAGCAGGACGAAGCTGAGGACGGCGATGCCGATCTGGGCGCCGTAGGTCAGCACCGGCACGTTGCTGCCCTGGTACGAATAGGTGAGGTTGCCCGCATAGACCCATCCGCGGCTCGAACCTGCAAGCACGTCGCACCAGCTGTAGCTGCTCAGGCAACCCAGCACCGAGATCTCGAAGCCCGCCGGCAGGATGGCAACCACCGGATAGTCGCGTCCCGGTCCCGCGCGCAGATGCACATCCTTGGAGGCGTATGCCAGCTGCTGCGCCTGCGCCACCCAGGGGAGAGCCGCCAACGACAACATCAGAAGGCCGATGGCCCCAAGCTTCTTCATGTTGCCTCCATCAGGTCAGTCAGATTCGCCACAGCAAAATCCAATTTCCATTTAGCCACTGCGCAGCGCGCCCGTATTGAGCGGTGTCAAGCACACCGCCACTTGCCGTCCGGACGCGCGAGCGCCCACGAACTGCATGGAGTTGCATTGCGGCTCACCGCGATGCGAAGATCGCCCGATGAAACAACGCAAGCTCGGAGCGCTCGAGGTGCCCGCCATCGGCCTGGGCTGCATGGTGATGCCCGGGTTCTATTTCCCGGGGAGCGAGGAGCAGTCGATCGCCACGCTGCACCGGGCCGCCGCGATCGGCATGAACTTCATCGACACCGCGGATGCCTATGGCAACGGCAAGAACGAGGAACTCGTCGGCCGCGCGATCGGGGGTCGTCGCGGCGAGTACCTCATTGCGACGAAATTCGGCAACGTCTGGCGTCCGAACGCCGATTACGGCGTCGATGGCCGGCCCGAGTACGTCGCCGCCGCCTGCGAGGCGAGCCTGAAGCGGCTCGGTATCGAGACGATCGACCTTTACTACCAGCACCGGGTAGACCCGAGAGTGCCGATCGAGGAGACCGTGGGGGCGATGGCGCGCCTCGTCGAGCAGGGCAAGGTACGCCATCTCGGACTGTCCGAGGCGTCCGCGCAGACCATCCGCCGCGCGCACGCCGTGCATCCGATCGCGGCGCTGCAGACCGAATACTCGCTCTGGACGCGCGAGGCGGAGATCGAAGTCCTGCCGCTGTGCCGGGAGCTCGGCATCGGCTACGTCGCCTATTCGCCGCTCGGGCGCGGCATCTTCGGCGGCGCCATCGCGGGCCCCGAAAGCCTGGCCGAAGGCGATCGCCGGCGCGCGCACCCGAGGTTCCAGGCCGACAACCTGCGCGCCAACGTGGCATTGGTGGAACCGGTGAGGCGCATCGCTGCCGACCACGGCTGCGCTGCGGCGCAGGTGGCGCTGGCGTGGCTCCTGGCGAAGGGCGAAGGCATCGTCCCGATTCCGGGCACGCGCCGCATCGATCACCTGGAAGCGAACGCGGCCGCCGCGGATCTCGTGCTCACCACGCAGGAGGTCGCGGCGCTCGACGCGGCGTGCCCGCCGGGCGCGGCTCGAGGGGCGCGCTACCCGGCGAGCGCCATGGCGAAACTGAACGGCTGACCCGGACTTGGGAGGGCGCCGCCGGATCGGTTAACATGCTTGCGCCAACCTGGAGGAGGCCCCATGAACCCTGTCATCACACGGGCGAGCGCAGCAGCGTTCGCCGCCGCAGCGGCACTGCTTGCCGGGTCCGCAACCGCGCAGGTCAAGCTGCCGCCGACCATCGCCTGGAGCGCCTACGACGTCGGCTCGGGCGGCTACAACCAGGCGGTCGCCATCGGCAATGCCCTGAAGCAGAAGTACAACGTCAGCCTGCGCGTGCTGCCGGGCAAGAATGACGTCTCGCGCAACCTGCCGGTGCGCGAGGGCCAGGTGCAGTTCTCCGCCAACGGCGTGGGCGGGGCGTATCTCGCGCAGGAAGGTGTGTTCGAGTTTGGCGCTCCCAACTGGGGTCCGCAGCCGATCCGCGGACTGATGCTGAACACTTCCGACCAGGTGCTCACCGTCGTGGCCGCGAAGGACAGCGGCGTGCGCACGGTCGCGGACCTCAAGGGCAAGCGCGTCGCCTGGGTGATCGGCGCACCCTCGCTCAACCAGAACATCACCGCGATGCTGGCGTTCGCCAACCTCACCTGGAACGACGTCCAGAAGGTCGAGTTCGGCGGCTTCGGCGCGGCCATGGACGGCATCGTCAACAACCAGGTCGACGCCGCGTTCACGTCGTCGATCTCGGGCCTCGCCTACAAGGTCGCCAAGTCGCCGCGCGGCCTGGTCTACCCGGTCTTCGCGCACAGCGACAAGGCCGGCTGGGCGCGCATGCAGGCCATGGCGCCTTTCTTCTTCCCGTTCATGGGCACCGAGGGCGCCGAACTGTCGAAGGAAAAGCCGGCGGAGTCCGCCACCTACCCGTATCCGATCCTGATGACCTACGCCTCGCAGAACACCGACCTCGTCTACAACATGACCAAGGCGATGGTCGAGAGCTTCGAGCTGTACAAGGGCGGCGCGCCCGGCAATTCGGGCTGGGCGGTCGAGCGGCAGAATTTCGCCTGGGTGATTCCGTTTCACGACGGCGCCATCCGCTACTGGAAGGAAGCCGGCAAGTGGAAGCCCGAGCACCAGGCGCACAACGACAAGCTGATTCAGCGCCAGCAGGCGCTCGCGGCGGCCTGGGCCGAGGCGAAGAAGGCCTCGCACGCCGACGACAAGGCATTCGTCGCCGCGTGGCAGAAGACGCGCGCCGCGGCGCTGAGCAAGGCCGGTTTCGACCCTGTAACGACCAGCTGGTGAGCTAGGCCCGCGCCATGTCCGGCGCCGACGCGGCCCCGGCGCCGACCGGGGCGCGCCACCGGGCGCTGCCGCCGCTGTGGCGCGCGGTGCTCGTCGTGCTGGTGCTCGCCGCGATCGGCCTCGCGCTCAACCAGCTCCTCAACCTCGGCTTCTTCGTCGGCACGACGCTGATCGACAGCGCCTACCTCTACTGGCTGTGCGCACTGCTGGTGGGGAGCGTGTTCCTGCTGATGCCGGCGACGCGGGGCGCGCGCCGCGACGGCGTGCCGTGGTACGACGTGCTGCTGTTCCTGCTGTCCTTCGGCGTGTTCACGTATTTCGCGCTCAACGCGCAGCGCGTCGTCCTGGAGGGCTGGGAATACAAGGCGCCGCGCGAGGCGGTCTGGATCGCCTACGCCGGCTGGCTGATGCTGCTCGAGGCGACGCGCCGCGCCGGCGGCACCGCGGTGTTCGTGGTCGTGACGCTGGTCTCTTTCTACCCCGTCTACGCAGGCTACATGCCGGGGCCGATCGCCGGCCTGCCGCGCGACCTCGCCGCCACGGCGTCGTTTCATTTCGCCTCGAGCGAGAGCGCGCTCGGCATCCCGACGCGCGCCTTCGGCGAGCTGGTGATCGGCTTCGTCATGTTCGGCGCCGTGCTGCAGTACACCGGCGCGGCGCATTTCTTCAACGACCTCGCCTTCGCGCTGTTCGGCTCGGTGCGCGGCGGCCCGGCCAAGGTGTCGATCTTCGCCAGCGGCCTGATGGGCTCGGTCTCCGGCAGCGTGGTCTCGAACGTGCTCACCACCGGCGTGGTGACCATTCCCGCCATGAAGCGCATCGGCTTCAAGCCGGCCTACGCCGGCGGCGTCGAGGCCTGCGCCTCGACCGGCGGCGTGCTGATGCCGCCGGTGATGGGCGCCACCGCCTTCGTCATGGCCGCGTTCCTCGGCGTGCCCTACTCGGTGGTCGCGATTGCGGCGCTGGTGCCGTCGCTGCTTTTCTATTTCGCGCTGTTCGTGCAGATCGACGGCTACGCGGCGAAGAACGGGCTGAAGGGCCTGCCGCGCGCCGAACTGCCGTCGCTGCGCGCGGCCTTTCTCGAGGGCTGGCACTACCTGTTCGTGTTTGCGCTGCTGGTGTGGATGCTGCTCATCCTGCAGCGCGAGTCGCTCGCGCCGTTCTACGCCACGGCGCTGCTGCTGGTCATCAACCAGTTTTCGCGCCGCCACCGGCTCGACTGGCAGCGCCTGCGCGCGCTGCTGGAAGGCGTGGGCGGCGCGCTGTCCGAACTCGCCGCGCTGCTCGCCGGCGTCGGGCTGATCATCGGCGCGCTTTCGGTCACCGGCCTTGCCGGCACGCTCGCCAACGACCTCGTCTACCTGGCCGGCAACAACGTCTACGTGCTGCTGCTGATGGGCGCCATCACCAGCTTCATCTTCGGCATGGGCATGACGATCACCGCCTGCTACATCTTTCTCGCCATCGTGCTCGCACCGCCGCTCGTCGCCGCGGGCTTCGACCCCGTGGCGGTGCACCTGTTCATGCTGTACTGGGGCATGGTGTCGTTCATCACGCCGCCGGTGGCGCTCGCGGCATTCGTCGCCGCAGGCATCGCCAAGGCGCCGCCGATGCAGGTTGGGCTGCAATCGGTGCGCCTGGGCAGCGCGATGTATTTCGTGCCGTTCTTCTTCGTGCTCAACCCGGCGCTGATCCTGCGCGGCGCGCCCTGGGAGATCATCGTGGTGGTCGGTACCGCGGTGGCGGGGCTCGCCGTGATCGCCTCCGCGCTCGAGGGTTATCTGGTCGGCGTCGGCGCGCTGGCGGACGGCATCGCCGGATGGACGGCGCGCGCGCTGCTGCTCGCCGGAGGTCTGGCGATGGCGCTGCCCGGCGGCGGCGAGCTCGGCCTCAGCCATGTGCAGCTGACCCTTGGCGGGCTTGCGCTGGCGCTCGCGGGCGCGGCGATCGCGTGGCTGGATGCGCGCAAACTGGCTGGCGCGGGCTGAACGCGTCCGCCGCAGGCGGATGTGTCAGCCGCCGCGCGGCCTCGGGGGGCTGGACGGCGGGACCGCCGAAGCGCCGTAAGCGAAGCGGCGCAGCCGCGCCAGGTTGCCGATGCGCACGCCGCTGCGGCCGGCGTTCGATACGCCGTGCTGGCGCAGCAGGACGAACGCCCGCGAGAGGCTTTCCGGCGTCATGTTCAGTCGCGCCGCGAGCGCCCGGCGCGGTTCGCGCAAGGCGAGCGTGACCGCGCGCCCCTCGAGCGGGGCGTCGGCATGCACCAGCAGGTAGGCGGCGAGCCGCTCGGCCGTGGGGCGGAGCTTGAGGTCCTTCAGCTGCTCGACGAGGAGCCGCCAGTGATGCGCGAGCACGTCGACCATTGCGCGCGCGAACACCGGGTCGCGCCCGAGCACTGAACGAAAGACCGCTGCCGGAATGGCCACGACCCGGGCGCGCGACAGCGCGACCGCAGAGACCAGGTAGGGCAGGCGCAGAATCGCCGCGGCGGCGACGAAGGTTTCGCCTTCGCGGAAAAACTCGATGATCGTGCCCTCGCGCTTTTCCGCCGCTGCGGCGAGTCCGACCGAGCCGTCCAGCACGAAGTGCACGAACTCCGAGATCTCGCCTTCGCGGAACAGGGTCGCGCCGGGCGCGAGCGACTCGACGTGGGCGTATTCCAGGAGCTGGGCGAGCGTTCCGGGGGCAAGCCGTGCAAATGGCCTGGCGGCACGCAAGCGGGCCGCCAATCGGGGCGGAAGCGTCATCGCGGGAGCGCGCTGGCGCTACTTCGCCAATGCCTTCATCGCGCGTTCCAGCCCCTCGATGGTGGTCGGGAACATGCGGTTGCCCATCAATTCCCGGATCACCTGGATCGACTGGCGGTAGGCCCAGATCTCCTCGGGCTCGGGGTTGAGCCAGATGCACTTCGAATAGATGTCGGTGACGCGCTTCAGCCACACCGCGCCGGCTTCCTCGTTGAAGTACTCGATCGAGCCGCCCGGCTGCAGGATTTCGTAGGGGCTCATGGTCGCGTCGCCCACGAACACGACCTTGTAGTCGTGGCCGTACTTGTGCAGGAGGTCCCAGGTGCGCGTGCGCTCCGAGTGGCGCCGGCGGTTGTCCTTCCACACGAAGTCGTAGAGACAATTGTGGAAATAGAAGAACTCGAGGTGCTTGAACTCGGTCTTCGCCGCCGAGAACAGTTCCTCGGCGAGCTTGATGTGGTCGTCCATCGTGCCGCCGATGTCCATCAGCATCAGAACCTTGATGGCGTTGCGGCGCTCGGGCCGCATGTGGATGTCGAGGTAGGCCTTCCTGGCCGTTGAATTGATCGTGTTTTCCAGGTCGAACTCGTCCGGCGCGCCCTCGCGCGCGAACTTGCGCAGCCGCCGCAGCGCGACCTTGATGTTGCGGGTGCCGAGTTCCACGGAGTCGTCGAGGTTCTGGTACTCGCGCTGGTCCCAGACCTTGACCGCGCTGCGGTTGCGGCTGCGGTCCTGGCCGATGCGGATGCCTTCCGGGTTGTAACCATACGCACCGAAGGGCGAGGTGCCGCCGGTGCCGATCCACTTCGAGCCGCCCTGGTGGCGGCCTTTCTGTTCCTCGAGGCGCTTTTTCAGCGTTTCCATGAGTTTTTCCCAGCCGCCGAGCGCCTTGATCTGCGCCTTTTCCTCTTCGGAAAGCGTCAGCTCGACCTGCTTCAGCAGCCATTCGAGCGGGATCTGCGCCTCGATGCCCGGAATCGTCTCGACGCCCTGCCAGAACTCCGCGAAGGCGCGGTCGAACTTGTCGAAGTTGGCCTCGTCCTTGACCAGCGCGGCGCGCGACAGATAGTAGAAATCGTCCACCGACGGGCCGATCACGCCCTTGTGCATCGCCTCCAGCAGCGTCAGGTATTCCTTGATGGAGACCGGCAGCTTGTGCGACTTGAGCTTGAGGAAGAAATCGATCAGCATGGTTTCGCCCAAAGGGCGCAGCGACGATTATACTGGCGTGCCTTCAAAGAGTTATCGCCATGCGCCTGCGGGACCTGCTGCTGATGCTGGGCGCGCTGCCCCTGGTGGCCGGCGCGCAAGGCTTCAAGTTCTCCAACGAGGATCAGGGCCAGGAGGCGGCGAAGGCCGAGCGCCAGCAGCGCATCGCAACGCAGCTCTCGACGCCCTGCCGCGAGCAGATCCGCAACCGCAAGATCATGGTGCTGATCGGCGAGGAGGTGAACGGCGTGGTGCAGGCGCGCCAGGCGGCGTTCAGCCCGCATCTGGACGCGATCAACGAGCGGCTGCGCCGGCTTGGGCTGCGCACTTACTCGCCGGAAGAGATCCGCAAGCAGGTCGCGCAGGCCGAGATCGACGCCTATTTCAAGAATAATCCCGATGCCGCGCTCTCCGCAGCCCGGCGCCTGGCGGCCAATTACACGCTCAAGGGCCTGATTTCGGCGCGCGCCATGCGCAATCCCATGATTCCGGTCAACCAGGTTGCCGTCAGCATGCACTTCGTGCTCACCGGATCGGACGGCAGGCCCGTCGCCCAGGCCGAAGCGAAGTCGCAGTCCTACAGCGGCGCCGACGTCCAGGGCATGGCGTTGACGCTGATTAACGAACAGGCCGAAGAAGTAGTGGCGAAGCTCTACAGCGAGTATTGCCAGCAGCCGGTGGGGCGCCGAAAATAGCACTCGCTTCGCTCCGGCGGGGCCAACAGGAGGGGGAACCATGAAAGCTGCGATCTGGATCGTGGCGGCTGCGCTGTTTCCGGCGGCCGCGAACGTCACGGCACAACCGACCTTCGGCAATCCTTCGCCCACGGCGGGCAGCGCCACCTCGCAGCAGGCCAATGCGGCTGCGGATGTCGCCGCCTACAAGGCGGTCGACTACGTCAACAAGGGCCGGCGCGGTCCGGACCTGGTCGTCATCCCGGGCGAGATCAAGAGCAACAACGCCACCTTCACGCAGAAGTTCGGTCCCAACAACGTCGCCGATTATGCGGAACTGGAACTGTCGCAGGCCAACTTCGGCGTGCTCGAGCGCAGCAACCTGGGACCGCTGGTGAACGAGATCTCGCTCGCCTACAACCTCGGCGACCCGGACAAGGCGCGCCAGACGATGCAGATCGGCAAGCTGAAGACGACCAAGTGGATCGTGAAGTTCGACATCCTCAAGGCGGAGCAGATCTCGGAGGTCAAGCAGGGCTTCGACGGCCGCCACGTCGGTTCGCTGCTGGGCGGGCTCATCGGCGGCGTCGGCGGCCACGCCACCGGCACCGTCGCGAGTTCGGTGCAGACGCGCGAAGCCACCGGCGTATGGCTGATCGGCATGCGCTACAAGATCATGGACGCCACCACCACCGAGCAGGTCGCGCAGGGCTATACCGAGGAGAAAATGGAAGTCGGCGCCACCGGCACCTCGGTGATGGGCGTTTCGCAGTCGGCCAAGGGCGGCGTCGGCCTGGACACGATGGTGCAGCGCCTGATCCAGAAGAACGTCTGGGAAATCGATTCCAAGTACAAATAGGCGGTTGCGCCGCGCCCTGTCTGCGATGAGCGGGAGCTGACCGTGCCGGAACCGTCCAGGCTGGGCAAGTATGTCGTTCGCCGCGAACTCGGCCGCGGCGCGATGGGCGTCGTCTACGAAGGGTTCGATCCCTTCATCGAGCGCACGGTGGCGATCAAGACCATCAAGCCCGAAGTCGCCGGCCAGGGGGACAGCGGCGAGCTGCCGGCGCGCTTCAAGCGCGAGGCGCAGGCCGCCGGGCGGCTCAATCACCCGGGCATCGTCGCGATCTACGAATACGGCGAGGACGCCGGCGTCGCCTACATCGCCATGGAGTTCGTCAGGGGCCGGGAGCTGAAGGATTACTTCGAGAGCGGCCAGCGCTTCGCGACGCGCGACATCGCCCGCATCATGGGCGAGATCCTGTCGGCGCTCGAGCACGCGCACCGCAACGGCGTGACGCATCGCGACATCAAGCCCGCCAACGTCATCGTGCTCGAGGGCGGCGCGGTGAAGGTCGCCGATTTCGGCATTGCGCGCATCGAGACCTCCGAGCTGACGCAGGCCGGCACGGTGCTCGGCACGCCGTCCTACATGTCGCCGGAGCAGTTCCTCGGCCTGCCGGTGGACGGCCGCAGCGACCTCTTCTCGAGCGGCGTCATCCTCTACCAGTTCCTCACCGGCGAGCGGCCGTTCAGCGGCGCGGTGACGACCATCATGCACAAGGTGCTGAAGGAGGCGCCGCTGCCGCCGTCCACGCTCAACACCACGCTGCCGCCGGCCTGGGATGCGGTCGTGAACAAGGCGATGGCGAAGAGCCCGGCCGAGCGCTACCAGAGCGCGGCGCAGTTCGCCGCCGACATCGGCGCGGTTGCCGAGGGACGCACGCCGTCGGTCATGGCGGCCCCGGGCGACGCGACCCTCGTGAACGCCGCGAGCGAGGCGACTGTGGTGAACGCCGCGCCGGTGCGCCCATCGGCGCCGGCGGCGGCACAACAGGCGCCCGCGCCGGTTGCCGCCATGGGCGCGCCCGCGCGCAACAAGGCCAATCTCGCGATACTCGGCGGCGCGCTCGCCGTTGCGCTGGCGATCGCGATCGGCGCCGGCATCTACGTGAGCGGCGACCGCAAAGCCGAGTCGGCCCAGCCGGCTGCGGCAGCCGCATCCCAGGCCGCGGCAATCCCGCCGCAGGGCGCGATGCGCGCGCCCGCACCGGCGCCGGCGGCAGCGCCTGCCGCTGCGCCGGCCGAACCGGGGGTGCTCACCATCAGCGCGGTGGGCCTTGCCGACCCGGCAAGATTCAACGGCGACGCGGCGGCCGCGGGCACCGAGGCGCGCGCGGACGCCAAGCGCCAGCTCATCGAGAAGGCGCTGGCGCTGTACGTTTCGGGCGACTCGATCAACCGCAATTACCAGTGGGTGCGGGAGAAATTCCTGCCGCGCTCGGGCGAATTCATCAAGGCGACGCTCGCGGAGGACGCGCCGCAGCTCGGCAAGGACGGCCTGGTGGCGCTCAGCACGCGCGCCACGATCCGGGTGCGCGACGTGCAGAAGTCGCTCAACCGGATGAGCGACAAGGAGCGCATCGAGTTCATCCGCAACAACGGCGATCCCAGGATCGCCGTGCAGATGCTGGTCAGCAACGCCGACACGTCGCAGGCAGTGCCGTCGGCGCGCTCGCAGCTCGCCGAGAACGCGATCAAGGAGCGCATCAAGTCTTTCGGCTTCCGCACCTGGTCGATCGAGGGCGAGAGCAAAACCGGGCCGGACGCGAAGGGCGCCGACTTCCACATCGTCGGCGAGGTGAAAGTGAAGCTGCTCTCGGCAAGGCTTGCCGCCTCCGGCTTGACGATCACCAAGACGGCGCTCACCTCCTGGACGGTGAAGGCGATCGACAAGGCCACGGGCGAGGAAATCTACGTCAACACCAAGCTGCCGAAGAACACCAGCTGGGCGAGCGAGGACGCCGCGCTGGCCGACATCGGCAAGCAGGTTGGCGATGAATTCTCGAAGAACTTCTTTCTCGCGCACTTCAGTTTCGGCGCGCAGAACGTCAACCTGGCCGTGAGCGGGTTGCCGGGCGCGGACTCGGCGAAGGCCCTGCTGCGCGAGCTGAAGAGCCTGCGCGGCGTGCTCGATGCGCAGGCGACGGGCGACGGCAGCTTTCGCGTCGAGTTGCCCGAGGGCAGCGCCGGGGATCTGATCGCCGAGGGCGTGCTCAAGCCGCTCAACGCGAAGCTCGGCCAGTCCTGTTTCGCGCTCGGCAGCGTGAGCGGACAGGCCGTCAACGTGACTTACAGCGCAGCCTGCACTGCGGATTCGGTGCGTGGCAAGCTCGAGACGGCACCGCCTGCCGGGCTGCTGACGGCACCGCCGGCGCGCGGCAAGCAGTTCCTGCGGACCTGACGCGCCGTCAGTGCTTCAGCGCGAAGGTCACGACGTCCGTCGTGGGCTCCGCGGCACTGTGGCCGAACACGATGCGCCCGCTGCGGTGCAGCATCGTCTCCTCGCGGCGCAGCCCGATCTCCGGCTCGCCCTCGATGGTCACGTAAGTTCCGTTGCTGCTCTGGTCGGTGAGGAAGAACTTGTCGCGCCGCTTCTCGATGCGGGCGTGCTGGCGCGAGGCCTTGGGATCGGCCAGCACGACATCGCAGGCGGCGTCGCGGCCGAGGAGCAGCGCCGGACGGTCCGCGCCCAGCACGAACGCCTTCGCGCCATGGTGCACCAGAAGTTCCACCGGCGATTGGGCCGCCGCATGCACGCCGGCGGCCATCGTGAGGTCGTCGCTCTCCTGCCAGAGCACCTCGCAGACCGACAGCTCGTCCGCCTTGCCCTTCACCGCGACCGCGGCAATCGGCCGCGTCGAGGCGCGCAGCGGTTCCGGCAGCGCGTCCACGGTGGCGCGCGTGGTCATGATCTGCATCCCCTTGGCCAGCCCCGCCATGCGCGCCGCGACGTTCACCGTGTCGCCGAAAACGTCGCCTTTTTCCTCGATCACCGGCCCGGCATGGAAACCGACGCGGATCATGCGCTTGACGCCTTGGGTGACCACCAGCGCGTTGACCACGGTCTGCATGTCGGTGGCGGCGAGAAAGCCGCGTTCGGCGTTCGGAAACAGACACATCAGCTCGTCGCCGATCGTCTTGATGACGCGGCCGCGGTGGCGCTGCGTGATCACCCGCATGGCGGTGAGCGCCTCGTCGATCATGGTCTTCGCGTCGGTGTCGCCGAGCGCGTCGTAGAGCCTGGTGCTGCCCGCGATGTCGGCGAACAGCACCGCGACGCCGCCGTCGGGCGGCGGCTGCTCGACCTGTACCGTCTTTTCCAGCGAACCGGTCATGTTCCTCCCCCTTCCAGCCAGCCGGCGCCGCCGCGAACTACTGCCGCTGCGCCCGCGTCATGAACACCAGCCGCTCGAACAGGTGCACGTCCTGCTCGTTCTTCAGCAGCGCGCCGTGCAGCGGCGGAATGATCGTCTTGCGGTCCTTCGAGCGCAGCGCCTCCGGCGGGATGTCCTCGGCGAGCAGCAGCTTCAGCCAGTCGAGCAGCTCGGAAGTCGATGGCTTCTTCTTCAGCCCGGGCACCTCGCGCACCTCGAAGAACACCTCCATCGCCTCGCGCAGGAGCGACTTCTTCAGCCCCGGGAAGTGCACGCCGACGATTCTCTCCATCGTGTCCTTGTCCGGGAAGCGGATGTAGTGGAAGAAGCACCGCCGCAGGAAGGCGTCGGGCAGGTCCTTCTCGTTGTTCGAGGTGATGAACACGATCGGGCGGTGCACCGACTTCACCAGCTCGCGCGTCTCGTAGACGTAGAACTCCATGCGATCGAGCTCGCGCAGCAGGTCGTTCGGGAACTCGATGTCG
>SCUF01000192.1 GCA_004298325.1 Betaproteobacteria bacterium
GCATGGGCGACGCGAAACTGGTCGATTCGATGATCGTCGACGGCCTGTGGGATGCGTTCAACCAGTACCACATGGGCGTCACGGCGGAGAACGTGGCCAAGGAGTACGCGGTCACGCGCCAGGAGCAGGATGCGTTCGCGGTGAAGAGCCAGAACAAAACCGAAGCCGCGCAGAAGGCGGGCCGTTTCAGGGACGAGATCATCCCGTTCGAGATCGCGTCGAGAAAGGGGCCCGTGGTGTTCGCCGACGACGAATATCCGCGCCACGGCGCGACGCTCGAGGCGATGCAGGGCCTCAAGCCCGCGTTCGACAGGAACGGCACCGTGACCGCGGCGAACGCCTCCGGCATCAACGACGGCGCCGCTGCCGTGATCGTGACAAGCGCGCGCAAGGCTGCGGAACTGGGCCTGAAGCCCATCGCGCGCATTAAGGCTTTCGCCTCGGCAGGCGTCGATCCGAAATACATGGGGATGGGGCCGGTGCCGGCGTCCAAGCGCTGCCTTTCGCGCGCCGGCTGGCAGCCGCAGGATCTCGACCTGATGGAGATCAACGAGGCCTTCGCGGCGCAGGCGATCGCGGTCAACCGCCAGATGGGCTGGGACACTTCGAAGGTGAACGTGAACGGCGGCGCGATCGCACTCGGACACCCGATCGGCGCCTCCGGCTGCCGCATCCTCGTCACGCTGCTGCACGAGATGCAGAAGCGCGACGCGAAGAAGGGCCTGGCCTCGCTGTGCATCGGCGGCGGCATGGGCGTCGCGCTCGCCGTCGAGCGCGCGTAACACCGTAACACCATAACGACTACGACAACCCGGGGAGACAACAGCATGTCGATGCATCTGGTGCAGCGCGTAAGCGAGCAGGACAACGACGGCCGGCTGGGGGTGGACGCGGCGCCGAAGCGGGTGGTGTTCGTCACCGGCGGCATGGGCGGCATCGGCAGCGCGATCTGCCGCCGTCTCGCCCGCGCAGGACACACCGTCGTCGCCGGCTGCCTGCCCGGATACGAGCGCAAGGAGGACTGGCTGGCTGCGATGCGCGGGGATGGCCTGCGTGCGCATGCCGCGGAGGGCGACGTATCGCATTTCGAGTCCTGCGCCGAGATGTTCTACAACGTGCGCGCCGTCGTCGGCAACGTCGACATCCTGGTGAACAACGCCGGCATCACGCGCGACTCGATGTTCAAGCGCATGACGGCGATGGACTGGAATTCGGTGATCAACACCAATCTCAACAGCGTCTTCAACGTCACGCGTCAGGTGATCGACGGCATGGTGGACCGCGGCTGGGGGCGCATTATCAACATCTCGTCGGTGAACGCAATCAAGGGCCAGTTCGGCCAGACCAACTACTCGGCAGCCAAGGCCGGCATGGCGGGATTCGCCAAGGCGCTGGCGCAGGAAGTGGTCCGCAAGGGCGTCACGGTGAACACGGTTTCGCCCGGCTATGTCGAGACCGACATGGTGATGGCGATCCGCAAGGAGGTGCGCGACCAGATCGTGGCCTCGATCCCGATGGGACGCCTCGCGCAACCGGCGGAAGTCGCCGCGGTGGTGGCGTTTCTAGCCTCGGAGGAGGCAGGCTACATCACCGGCGCCAACATCTCGGTGAACGGCGGAATGCACATGATGTGATGGTGTAAACTCGATCAAACCTGCAGCGAAGGCAGCGGAGGCTAGAAATCATGGCGCAGCAGAGACTTGCCCTGGTCACGGGGGGCATGGGCGGGCTGGGAGAAACGATCTCGACCAAGATGTCCGACGCCGGCTACCGCGTGGTGGTGACCTATTCGCCGTCCAACACCAAGTACAAGTCCTGGCTCGAGGAGATGAAGGGC
>SCUF01000193.1 GCA_004298325.1 Betaproteobacteria bacterium
CGCCTTCTTCGGCGCCTCGGGGCGCGTCAGCCGCGGGATCATGTCGGCGACCGGGCTCGCGCCCTTGAAGCCGTACTCGTTCCAGCGGTCCGACACCTTCTGCAGCACGGCGCGGTCCATGAAGATCTCGCTCGGCTTGTTCTTCCACTCGTAGGGCGTGCAGGCGTCCAGCAGGATGCGGCTGGTGACTTCCCGGGCCTCGATCGGCAGGCCGGGATCGAGCGGCGTCGAGCGGCCGCGGTCGATGATCTGCGCCGAGCGCCTGGGATCGAAGCGCGTGGCGAGCGCCCACCAGACGCGGTCCCAGTCGTCCGCGGCGATGTCGTGGTCCACCGTGATCACGCCCTTGACGCCGTAGTGGCCGGTAGTGCTCGCGATCACGGCGTTGCCGACGTGGTTCGAATGGCCCGGGTACATCTGCTTCACCGAGACCACCACCCAGAAGCGGCCGCAGGCCTCCGGCGGGATGTAGACGCTCTGGATCCCCGGCACCTTCATGGTCTCGAGGTCGTACCAGAGCGTCGCGGTGCGGTTGAGCGACTGGATCATGTGGATGTCGTTGATCGGCTTGCCCACGGTCGTCGCCCACATGACCGGGTCATTGCGATGCAGGATGCGCTTGATGCGCAGCACCGGCTTGGGGTAGTCCTTGCCCTTGTTGCCGGAGTAGTAGCCCGTGTACTCGCCGAACGGCCCTTCGTCCATCAGTTCGTTCGGGTCGATGAAGCCTTCGGCGATGATCTCGGCGTTGGCCGGCAGCGTGAGGCCGGTGAGGTCCGACTTGAACACCGGCACCGGGCGGCCGCGGAGCGACCCCGCGATGTCGTACTCGTCGGTCTGCGCCGAAACCAGCGTCGAGGCCGCGAGGAACAGCACCGGATCGCAACCCACGACGTACGCCGCGGGCATCAGCTCGCCGCGTTCCTGGTATTTCTTCATGTGCATGTCGCCGTGCTTGCCCTTGATGATCTGCGAGCCGAGGATGTCCTTGCCGAGCACCTGCGCGCGATAGGTGCCGAGGTTGGTCCAGCCGGTGTCCGGGTCCCTGGTCACGAGGAAGCCGGAGGTGACGAAGAAGCGCCCGCCGTCATCCGGATAGAACCACGGGCTCGGAAACTTGTTGATGTCGATCCGCTCGCCCGTGATCACGTTCTCCATCACCTGCGGGTTGTCGACGGTGCGCGGCTTGACCATCTGCTTCGTCGTGAGCTGCATCCATTTCTTGGACAGGTTGCTCATCGACAGCGACGGGTCCTGCTCGAGCGCGATCGCGAGGCGCTGCGGCGTGGTGAAGGCGCTGGTGAACACCGGAATGTCATAACCCTTCACGTTCTCGTACAGCAGCGCCGGCCCCTTCTGTTCCTCGTTCACCTTCGAGATGTGGCACAGCTCGAACTTCCAGTCCACCTCGGCCTTGACGCGATGCAGCTGCCCGTGCGCCTCCACCGCTGCGATGTAGCTGCGCAGATCGTCGATGGGTCTCACTTCCGTCCTGACGTTCATGTCGGCTCCGTATCGATTCCGTGGTTGAATTTCGCTGCTATCTCACCTTCTTGCCGGCGAGCATGCCGGAAAGGATGTAATCCATGGCGGAGCCGCCCGCGGCGGCCGCGGCCGACCGGCTTCTTGCGCTCCATACCGTTTCCGGGCGCGCCTGCAGGATGAAGATGTTGCCGCCGGCCGGCAGGTCCTTGTCCACCGCCCATTCGATGTCCATCGGGCGGCCATAGTGCTTTTCGATCTGCTTGCCCATCCACGCGAGTTCGGTGATCTCGTCGTCGATCAGCGACTGCACGCGCTGGCGCTCGAACGGCACTTCCATGGCGCGCGAGGTCTGCGTCACCGGATCGACCGTGTAGCAGACCTCCTTCTGCGAGATCGTGCGGTCGATGATGTCGAGCGTGATCTTGTTGACCACGAAATGGTCCGGTGTCACCTCGCCCGCGACCACCGACTCGCCGAAGCCGAAGTTCGAATCGATCACGATCACCGAACGGTCTCCGTTGGCGGGATGGATCGTGAACATCACGCCGGCGGTGAAGGAATTGGCCATCTTCTGCACCCCGACGCTGATCGCGACCCGGGCGTCGTTGAAGCCCCGGTTGGCCCGGTAGGCGATGGCGCGCTCGGTGTAGAGGCTCGCCATGCAGCGGCGCATGTGGCTGAGCACGCCGTCGACGCCGCGGATCCACAGATACGTGTCCTGCTGGCCCGCGAAGCTGGCGCCCGGCAGGTCTTCGGTCGTGGCGCTCGAGCGCACCGCCACCGGCAGCGCCGGCATGCAGCAGCGCACCGCGAGCTTGCGGTAACGCTCGGCGATCTGGTCCTCCATCTCCAGCGTGAAGGGCTGCGCCTCGATCACCGCCCGGATCTGCGCACTCGCCTTCTCCAGCGCGCCCGGATCCTTCGCGTCCAGGCCGGCGAGCAGCGATTGCACCTCGCGATCGATCCCGGCCCCGGCCATGAATCGCCGATAACCTTCGGTAGTGAGGGCGAAACCGGGAGGCACGCGGACGCCGGCGTTGATCAATTCGCCCAGCGAGGCGCACTTGCCGCCGACGAGCGGCACGGAGTCCATGCGGCACTCCTCGAACCAGCAGACCACCGGCAGCCCCGGCTTCATCGGGTCCGCCGGCGTCCTGCCGATGGCTTCGGCCACGCTGCCCACCGCCAGCCTTCAGCGCGTGATGGTGACAGCGCCGGTGGAGCCGTCCACGCGGAGCCTCATGCCGGTGCGGATGATCTTCGTCGCATGCCCCGTGCCGACCACAGCCGGCATGCCGTACTCACGGCATACGATGGCCGCATGACTCATCACGCCGCCCACGTCGGTGATGCAGGCCCCGATCTTGGCGAACGCCGGCGCCCACGACGGCGAAGTGGTCGGCGCCACCAGGATCTCGCCCTGCTGCAGCTGGCCGACCTCGCTCACGGTGCGGCAGACGCGGGCCTTGCCCTCGATGATGCCGGGACTGCCGGCGAAG
>SCUF01000194.1 GCA_004298325.1 Betaproteobacteria bacterium
CTCATGCCGTTGCGTTCCTTGAGATCGCCGCCGGCGCAGAAGGCGCGCTCGCCGGATCCCGTGAGCACGGCGCAACGCAGCTCGCCGGGATCGGCCGCGAGCCGTGTCCACAGGTCGAACATGTCGCGCCCCATCTGCGTGTCGAGCGCGTTGAGCACCTGGGGGCGGTTCAGCCGCACCACCAGCACGTGCCGGCCGGCCGGTTCGATCGCGAGCGTGGGGTAGTCGGGAAGGGCAGTCATCGCGTGGCGGGGGATGGGCGGTGGGATGAGGACAGGTAAGCGTATATGATTTCGCCGCTGCCTGAGAAGGAGGATCGCCACGAACCGGTACAGGCCACGCGCGCCCGCCCTGATACGGCTCGCCCGGGCGGCCAGGACCGAGGCGAGCCCTGCGGCGGCGGCTTGCCTGGGGCTTCAACCACGACGAAGCGCGGCGCGCGGCTGGTTCGGCGAGCGCAGGGCCCTCGACCTGGCACGGCGCTGAAGTCCCGCTCTTGCGTCTGCGGGTCGCGCTACACTGTCGAAAAAAATGCGCACCCGCAAAGCCACGCGCGAACTGCTCGGATTCACCCGGGCCGAGTTCGCCCTGCTGCGCCGGCTCGACACCCCGGCGAAGATCCAGAGCTTCCTCAACGGTCTGCGGCAGAACTTCGAGCCCGACGGCGACACCTGCTACTCGGTGCGCACCGTGCTCAAGCAGCGCCGCGCGCACTGCATCGAGGGCGCGACGCTCGCCGCCTGCGCCCTCTGGATCCACGGCGAGCCACCGCTACTGATGGACTTGCAGGCGGTGCGCGACTACGACCACGTCGTGGCGGTGTTCCGGCGCCGCGGCCGCTGGGGCGCGATTTCGAAAACCAACGGCCTCGTGCTGCGCTGGCGCGACCCGGTCTACCGGTCGCTGCGCGAACTGGCGATGTCGTATTTCCATGAGTACTACAACAAGCGCTACGAAAAAACGCTGCGCACCTACTCGCGGCCGTTCGACCTGCGCGGCGTCGATCCGGCCATCTGGGCGACCTCGGAGCACGAGACCTGGGACCTGGCGAATGCGCTCGACGCCACGCGCCATTTCCGCCTGATCACCCGGGCGCAGGCGCGCTCGCTGGTGCGGCGCGACCCGTTCGAGCGCCGCGCCGGTCGCGAATTGCAGTACCGGCCGCCGAAGAAAGCCAACTGGCGCGGAAGGCGCAAGAAACGCTAGCGTTAACGCGGGAAGTCATTCGCGCCGGTCGCGTCGGGACGCGATGCGCGTATCTTGATTTCCCCGTTCTCGGCTTTTCGGCATGAATCTCGCCGATAAGCCGAGATCTGGAGAAATTCAAAACCGTGCCGCGGCCGATGCCTACGCGCGAGCCAGCGCGTCCAGCAGCGAACTACTTCTGCTCCACCTTGCCGATCTTCTCCAGCACCACCGCGAGGCGCCGCGCGTCGGCGTCCCAGTACTTCTGGAACTCGGGCGCATCGAGATACGCCACCGGCGTCGCAACTTTCGCCATCGCACCGCGGAAATCGGGATCGTTCGCGCCATTGCGCACCGCTTCGCGCAGGCGCGCGAGGACGGGCGCCGGCGTCGCCGCGGGGGCGAACACGCCTGACCAGATGTAGAACTCGGCGTCGTAGCCCAGCTCCTTGAAGGTGGGCAGGTCGGGCAGCAGCGCGAGGCGCTTGTCGCTCCACGAGGCGAGCGCGCGCATCTTGCCGCCCTTGATCTGGCCGATCGCCGCCGCCGGCCCCGAGGCGAGCGCCTCGACCTGGCCGCCGAGC
>SCUF01000195.1 GCA_004298325.1 Betaproteobacteria bacterium
AGAACCACCCCTACTCGTAGCGCACGTCGAGGATCTCGTAGCGCTTGACGCCGCCCGGGGTGTGGACTTCGACCGCGTCGCCGGCGTACTTGCCGATGAGGGCGCGCGCGATGGGCGAGGCGATCGAGATCTTGCCGGACTTGATGTCGGCTTCGTCCTCGCCGACGATCTGCCAGCTCACCGCGCTGCCGTCGGCTTCGTCCTCGAGATCGACGCTCGAGCCGAAGACGCAGCGCCCGTCCGCGTCCACCAGTCTCGGATCGATCACCTGAGCGTTGGCGAGCTTCGCCTCGATGTCGGCAATCCGCGCCTCGATGAAGCCCTGGCGCTCGCGCGCGGCGTCGTATTCGGCATTTTCGGACAGGTCGCCGTGCGCCCGCGCATCCGCGATCGCCTGCGTCACCGCCGGCCGCTCGATCGCCTTGAGCTGCTTCAGTTCCACGCGCAGCAGCTCGGCGCCGCGCAGGGTCATCGGGGTTTTCGCCATGCGCGCAGTTTAGACGAAGCTACTGCAGCCGCGCATGCAGGTCCTGCAGCTTGTAGGGCTCGAGCCGCGGCAGCGCCCGCATGCCGGTGCAGACGGCGCGCGCGCCGGCAATGGTGGTGAAGTAGGTCACGCGCTGCGCCAGCGCCGTGGTGCGGATCGAGCGCGAGTCGGCCACCGCGGTGCGGCTGTCCTCCACGGTATTGACGATCAGGCTGACCTCTCCGTTCTTGATCATGTCGACGATATGCGGCCGGCCCTCGGCGACCTTGTTGACGGCGATGACGGCGACGCCGTGCGCCGCCAGCACGCGCGCGGTGCCGCGCGTCGCGATCACCACGAAGCCGAGGTCGGTCAGCTCGCGCGCCACCTGCACCGCGGCGAGCTTGTCGCCGTCGCGCACGCTGACGAATACGCGCCCGTCCCTGGGCAGGCGCACGCCGGCCGCGAGCTGCGATTTGATGAAGGCCTCGCCGAAGGACTCACCGACGCCCATCACCTCGCCGGTGGATTTCATCTCCGGCCCGAGGATCGTGTCCACGCCCGGGAACTTGACGAACGGGAACACCGCCTCCTTGACCGAGAAATAGGGCGGCACCACCTCGGCGCCGACGCCCTGCTGCGCGAGCGATCTGCCGGCCATGCAGCGCGCCGCGATCATGGCCCACGGCTTGCCGGTCGCCTTGGAGACGAAGGGCACGGTGCGCGAGGCGCGCGGGTTGACCTCCAGCACGAACACGACGCCGCGCTGGATCGCGTACTGCACGTTCATCAGCCCCACCACGTTGAGCGCCTTCGCCATCAGCACCGTCTGCCGGTGCAGCTCGCGCTCGAGGTGGCTGGCGAGGGAATGCGGCGGCAGGCAGCAGGCCGAATCGCCCGAGTGCACGCCGGCCTGCTCGATGTGCTCCATGATGCCGGCGATCAGCACCTGGGCGCCGTCGGACACCGCATCGACGTCCACTTCGATTGCGTCCGACAGGTAGCGGTCGAGCAGCACGGGCGAGTCGTTCGACACCTTGACCGCGAATTCCATGTAGCGCTCGAGCTCGGCCTGGTGGTGCACGATCTCCATGGCGCGCCCGCCGAGCACGTAGCTCGGCCGCACCACCACCGGGTAGCCGATCTCCTCGGCCAGGCGCACCGCCTCGGGTGCCGATCGCGCGGTGCGGTTGGGCGGCTGCTTCAGCTGCAGCCGCTCGAGCAGCTTCTGGAAGCGCTCGCGGTCCTCCGCCACGTCGATCATGTCGGCGCTGGTGCCGATGATCGGCACCCCCGCCGCGGCGAGGTCGCGCGCCAGCTTGAGCGGCGTCTGGCCGCCGTACTGCACGATGACGCCCCAGGGCTTTTCCTTGTCCACGATCTCGAGCACGTCCTCCAGCGTCAGCGGCTCGAAGTACAGCCGGTCGCTGGTGTCGTAGTCGGTGGAGACGGTCTCCGGGTTGCAGTTGACCATGATGGTCTCGAAACCGTCTTCGCGCAGTGCCAGCGCCGCGTGCACGCAGCAGTAGTCGAATTCGATGCCCTGGCCGATGCGGTTCGGGCCGCCGCCGAGCACCATGACTTTGTTGCGCGCAGTGGGCTCGGCTTCGCACTCCTCCTCGTAGGTGGAGTACAGGTAGGCGGTGCGCGTGGCGAATTCCGCGGCGCAGGTGTCGACGCGCTTGTACACCGGGCGGATGCCGAGCGCGTGGCGCCGCGCGCGCACCGCCTGCTCGCCCGTCTTCATGAGGTGCGCCAGGCGCCGGTCGGAAAAGCCCTTG
>SCUF01000023.1 GCA_004298325.1 Betaproteobacteria bacterium
CCCGAGGCCGCCGGCCATGAGCCACAAGCACGAACGCCTGCTCGAAACCATCTTCCGCGACCCGCCGAGCAACAACCTCCACTGGCGCGAGATCGAGTCGCTGTTCGTGCACCTCGGCGCGGAGGTGGAAAATCTCTCCGGCGCGCGCGTGCGCGTGAAGCTGAACGGCTACGAGGATACGCTGCACCGGCCGCACCACGGCAGCGGCACGCTCGGCCGCCAGGACGTCAAGCACGTGCGCGACGTGCTGGCGCGCGGCCGCGTCACGCCCTCGCTCTACGCCGACAGCCAGAAGGCGAAGGGCGGCTAGCCGAGGCCGGGCCCGACACCGGATTGCGCGCCGCTATTCCGGCTCCTCGGCGGGGCCGAGCACCGGCTCGTCGGGCGGCTCCTCGCCGTGGTAGGTGACGCGCAGCGCCTCGTCCTCGGCGTTGTCCCAGGCCTGCGCCGCGCGGCGCTCGAAGCGCTCGCGGTTGCTGCGCTTCATCACCGCGTCGTAGGCCTGCTGCAGCGTGAAGCCGCGTTTTTCGATCAGCGCGGCGGCGGCGCGGCAGCCGGCCTCGATGTCGGCCGCGGGGGCGTTGCAGTCGAAAAGCCAGAGCTTCATGGCGCATCCTGAAGCAGTCGAGGGCGCGAATATAGCCGAAGCCCGGCGGGTGCGCAGCCTCTGGGGGCAAGCCCCTGCCCGTGCCGCACCCGGTGGCCCTGCGATACGCTTGGCCCATGGAGCCTTCGATCGTGGCGGCGATCCCGATGCAGCGGCCGGCGCAAGCATGACGGTGCGGCGCGGCACGCAAGCCTCGGGCGCGGCGTTTTCCGACTGCCTGCGTTGGCGCTACCTTCTATGGCGGCGCTGGGACGCAGCGAAACCCGCGGCCAATTTCCTCATGCTCAACCCGAGCACCGCGGACGAGGAGAAGCTCGACCCGACCTGCGCGCGGGCGCGCGACTACGCCGAGCGCTGGGGCTACGGCGCACTCGTCGTGACGAACATTTTCGGCTGGCGCGCCACCGACCCGGCGGCGATGAAGGCTGCCAGGGATCCGGTGGGACCCGCTAACGACGCCGCGATCGCGCGCGCGGCGCGCGCAGCCGCGCTCGTCGTCTGCGCCTGGGGCAATCACGGCGCGCACCTGGAGCGCTCGGCGCGCGTGGTTGAATTGCTGAAGCGCAGCGGCGTGCCCCTGCATGCGCTGCACCTGAACGGCTCGGGCGAGCCGGCGCATCCGCTCTACCTCAAGGCCAGCCTGCGGCCGCGGCGCTGGGGCCGCTAGACCTTCAACATCTCCGGCGACAGGTAGTGCCGGCGCCACTCTTCGAAGCCGAGCGTGTCGGCGGCTTCGATCGCGCGCTGTTTCGCGAGCGATTCGGCCGCCATCTGCGCGAAGCGCTGCGCCACCGCGTCGCTCAGCGGCAGGCTGCGCAGCGTGGCTGCATGCTCGCGCGACTGCGCGAGCGCGAAACGGGTGTAGGAATTCTCGAAGCGCTCGGCCATCGTGCGCAGGACGCGCGCCGAGGGCGTCCGGGACGGATCGGCCACTACCGCCGCGGCGGCAGACAGCGCCTCGCGGTAGGCGCCGCCGCCGAATTCGGCATCCAGCGCCGCGGCGATCGGCGCGCACTCGGCGATCATCTGCTGCGCCCAGTCCGCGAGCCGCACCGTTTCCCGGCCGCGCTCGAGCACGAGCCCCGGCTCGCGGCCGCGCGCGGCGACGCATTCCTGGTTGTGCGCCGCGGCGACGATGTCCTCGGGCGTGTCGGGCGGGCTCTCGGAGAGCAGGCAATGCAGCAGGAAGGCGTCGAGAAAGCGCATGGTGCGCGCCGTGATGCCCACGGGCGCGAACGGGTCGAGGTCCATCAGGCGCACTTCGACGTATTCGACGCCGCGCTCCCGGAGCGCGTGCAGCGGCCGCTCGCCGCTGTGGATGCGGCACTTGGGGCGGATCTTGCCGTAGAACTCGTTCTCGATCTGCAGCAGCGTGCTCGAGAGCTGGCGGTAGCCGTCGACGAGATAGCCCTGGCCGTCGCTTTCGCTGCCGGTGATGCCGAAGCGCTCGTACGGCGCATAGGGCTCGAGCATCGCTTTTTCGAGCGCCGCACCGTAGGCCTCGAGGCTGTTGAAGCTGGCGATGATCGACGCCTGCGCGTTGCTCTGGTAGCCCAGGCGCCCCATGCGCAGCGTGGTGGCGTGCGGCAGGTAGAGCGTGCCCGGCTTGAGCGTCTGCAAGCGATGGACGCGCTGCTCCACGAACGAGGTGCAGGTCGCGGGCGAGGCGCCGAAGAGGTACATCGGCAGCCAGCCGTTGCGCCGGAAGTTGCGCAGCAGCGAAAAGTAATCCGCGTTCTGCAGTCCCGGCAGCGACCAGTTGTAGTGGATGCCGCTGATCATCTGCATGCGCCGGCCGTAGCGGTAGGCGAGGCCGTTGCGGTAGACGGTCTTGGCGCGCCCGAGGTTGGAGCGGCCGTAGCGGCCGAGCGGGATGCGGTCGTCGGCGGGCAGCCCGCAGGGCATGCTCGCGCACCACAGGATCTCCTCGCCGATGGCGCGGTAGACGACCTGGTGGATGTGCGTCACCTCCTCGATGCAGGCCTCGGGACTCGGGTGCGGATCGGTGATCAGCTCGAGCTGCGCCTCGCTGAAATCGGTGGTGATGTGCGCGTGCGCGAGCGCCGAGCCGAGCACTGCCGGGTGCGGCGTCTCGGCGACCTTGCCGTCGGGCCGCACGCGCAGCGATTCCTTCTCGATGCCGCGGCGCAGGCCGCGCAGGCGCGCGCCGGAGAGCACGCGCAGGCGTTCCTCGAGCCGGCTCATGGCGACCTGCAACGCTCAGCCGATGCCGAGCAGCTCGACTTCGAAGATCAGCGTCGCGTTCGGCGGGATGACGCCGCCGGCGCCGCGCGCGCCGTAGCCGAGCTCGGGCGGGATGGTGAGCTCGCGCCGGCCGCCGATCTTCATGCCCTGCACACCTTCGTCCCAGCCCTTGATGACGTGGCCGGCGGCGAGCGGGAATTCGAACGGCTCGCCGCGGTCCTTGCTCGAATCGAACTTGCGGCCCTTCTCGCCGCCGTAGACGAGCCAGCCGGTGTAATGCACGCTGACCTGGCTGCCGGCCTTCGCCTCGGCGCCTGCGCCGGCGGCGAGATCTTCGATGATGAGGCCGCTCGCGGTCGTGATCTTGGGCATGAAACGTTTCCTTGGAATTGTTGGAAGAGGGGCCGCGAAGGGCCGCGGC
>SCUF01000196.1 GCA_004298325.1 Betaproteobacteria bacterium
CAGAAATTCCAGTTCATGTTCGACCGCTACCAGCAGGTGATCGAGCGGCACAAGACCAGCGACCTGATGGACTCGCAGCCGACCAAGGGCAACATCGAGGGCGGACTCACCACGATCGAGGAAAAGGCGCTCGGCAACATCCAGAAGATCGGCCGCAAGTGCATGGTCGACGGCGTGCTCGACAAAGCCGAGACGCCGGGCGGGCCGGGCCTGTGGTTCATGGACTCGTCCTCGGCCGCCGCCGAAATGCTGACGCTGTGCGCGGCCGCCGGGTTCGCGGTGCATTTCTTTCCCACCGGGCAGGGCAACATCATCGGCAATCCGATCCTGCCGGTGATCAAGCTCAGCGCCAATCCGCGCACCGTGCGCACGATGGCGGAGCATATGGACGTCGACGTCACCGGGCTGCTGTGCAAGGAACTCACGCCGGACCAGGCGGGCGACAAGCTGCTCGAGTGCATGTTCCGCACCGCCAACGGGCGGCTCACCGCGGCCGAGGCGCTCGGGCACCGGGAGTTCGTGCTGACGCGCCTGTATGAAAGCGCGTGACGCCCGCGCACTAGGAAACGCGCGAGGCGCATGAACCGCGCCTTGCGGGGCGCCGATATCGTTGCCGGCGCCCTGGCGCGCGCCGGCGTGCAGCGGCTGTTCTCGCTTTCCGGCAACCAGATCATGGTGCTGTACGACGCCGCGCTCGACGCCGGAATCGGCATCGTGCACGTGCGCCATGAAGCCGCGGCGGTGCACATGGCAGACGCCTGGGGCCGGCTGACCGGCGAGCCCGGGGTGGCGCTGCTCACCGGCGGCCCGGGACACGCGAACGGGGTCGGCGCGCTGTTCAACGCGCTGGCCGCAGAGTCGCCGCTCGTCATGCTCTCCGGCCACGCGCCGCTCGCGGAGCTGGGGACGGATGCGTTTCAGGAACTGCGCCAGGCCGAAGTCGCCGCGCCCTTGTGCAAGGCCTCGTGGACCGCGCAAAGCGCGGCAACGCTCGGCGAAGACATCGCGCGAGCGATGCGCATCGCGAAATCCGGCCGCCCCGGGCCCGTGCACGTGAGCCTTCCGGTCGATGTCATCGAGGCGCGCGTCAGCGACGTCAAGGGCAGAATTCCGGAGGCACCGGCGTTCGCCGCGCCGGCGAACGCGCTCGACGACCGAGCGGCGCGCGCCATCGTCGCCGAGCTCGAACGCGCCGAGCGGCCAGTGATCTTCGCCGGACCGTCCATGGCGGCGGGCCGCGGCCGCGAATCGCGCGAAGCGCTCGGCGCGGCCATGGGCGTGCCGGTGGTGTTCACCGAGAGTCCGCGCGGTACGGCCGATCCCGCGCTCGGCGCGCTGCCGGACCTGCTGCCCCAGGCCGACCTCGTCGTTCTGCTGGGCCGCAAACTCGATTTCGCGCTGCGCTTCGGTCGGCCGCCGGCCTTCGGCGCGCACTGCCGTTTCATCCATATCGACCCCGATGCGGAGGCGCTGCGCCGCAGCGCGGCCATGATCGGCGATGCCGGGCGCATGGTGCTGGGGGCGCTGGCCGACGCGCTGCCGGCCGCGCACAGCCTGATCGCGCAGGCGCGCCGCGGTTTTTCCGGTGCACCCTCGCTTGCAGCCTGGGCGCAGGCGGTGCAGCGCGCGCTCGAGCAACGGCCCGCCGAATGGGCGCAGGCCGGATCGCAGCCGAACGCGGTGCACCCGGTGCAAGTCGCGCTCGCCGTCGATCGGGCGCTGGCCGCGCGGCCAGACGCGATTTACGTCAGCGATGGGGGCGAATTCGGGCAGTGGGCCATGGCTTGTGCGAAGGCCGCAACGCGCATCAGCAACGGCCCCGGCGGCGGCATCGGCGGCTCGATTCCCAGTGCGATCGCGGCCCGCCTGGCGCGCCCCGACGCCACCGTGATCGCAACCCTGGGCGACGGTTCATTCGGCTTTCACCTCGCCGAGTACGAGACCGCGGTACGCCACCGCGCGCCGTTCGTGGCGGTACTCGGCAACGATGCGCGCTGGAATGCCGAACACCAGATCCAGCTGCGCCTGTACGGCGAGGCGCGCGCACACGGCTGCGATCTCCTGCCGGCGCGCTACGACCTTGCGATCGCAGCGCTCGGCGGGCACGGTGAGCACGTGACCCAGGCCGGGGAACTGGACGGCGCCATCGAGCGCGCGATCGCTTCCGGCAAGCCGGCCTGCGTCAACGTCGCGATCGCGCCGCTCGCGGCGCCGGTGCTGTCGCGCAACAGTGTCCCGCCCGGCGCAGCGCATTGAGGACGCGGCGATGACGAAACTTCAGGTCCGGGTCTGGCGCGGGGGCGCGGACGGCAGCTTCCAGCCGTTCGAGGTGCCGCGCCAGGCGAGCCAGAGCGTGCTCGACGCGGTGACTTACATCCAGCGCGTACTCGATCCGACGCTCGCCTACCGCTTCGCCTGCCGCGTCGGCATGTGCGGCTCCTGCGCCATGACGGTGAACGGCGTCGCGCGCTGGACCTGCCGCACGCACGTCGACAAGGTGGCGCGCGACGGGCGCCTCGAAATCGCGCCGTTGCGCAGCCTGCCGGTGGTGCGCGATCTGGTCACCGACATGCGCGAGTTCTTCGACAAGTGGTCGCGCGCAAAAGGGGTGTTCCGCGGCGCGCGGTCGCGCCGCGACGCCTTTGCGCGCGTGGCGCCGCGGTCCGCGCAGCGCCTGAGCGTCGAGGCGGGCATCGAATGCATCGGTTGCGCGGTGTGCTACGCCTCGTGCGACGTGGTGGCGCAGAACCCGGCATACCTCGGACCGGCGGCGCTCAACCGGGCCTGGACGCTGCTGAATGACGTGCGCGACGTGACGCAGGCCGAGCGTTTGCGCGCGGTGGCCGGCGATGCCGGTTGCCATGCCTGCCACTCGCAGATGGGCTGCACCGAGCGCTGCCCCAAGGGCATTGCGCCGACGGCCTCGATCGCGGGTCTGAAGCGCGCGGCGGCGAAGGCTTTGCTGGCGGGGGCGCTGTGAGCGCGCGTCACGAGACCCTGCTCTGGGTCGCCCAGCGGGCCAGCGCGGCGCTGCTCGCGCTTTGCGTGGTGGTGCATCTTGCGACCATGATCTACGCCATCCAGGGCGGACTGACGGCGGCTGAAATCCTCGGGCGCACGCGCGGCAACCCCGGCTGGCTCGCCTTCTACAGCCTGTTCGTTGCGGCGATCGCGGTGCATGCACCGATCGGGCTGCGCCCGGTGCTCGGAGAATGGCTCCGCTGGCGGGGCATGTCGCGCGAGGTCTTCCTCGTCGCGCTCGCGCTCGCGCTCGCGGTGCTGGGCATGCGCGCCGTGCTGGGGATGTTCGGATGAGAGGCCACGCCGGCTACTGGGCCTTTCTCGTGCACCGGATCTCCGGGGTGTTGCTGGTGTTGTTCCTCCCCGGCCATTTCGCAGCGCTCGGCAGCGCGCTCGAGGGCGAGGCGGCGTTCGACTCGTTCCTCGCCTGGACCGAACGGCCGCTGGTAAAGCTCGCCGAGTGGGGCATCGTGCTGCTGCTTTCGGCGCATCTGGCCGGGGGGCTGCGTGTCCTGGCGCTGGAATTCCTGCCGTGGCGAGACTGGCAAAAGACCCTGGCGGCGCTGGCTGCGGGGGTTTCACTGGCTGTCAGCCTCGCGTTCGCGCTCGCGTTGACGCGGTAGAATATTTTATTGAGGAGGTGTGCGATGGAAATGCGCAAGATCCTGGGTGTTGTTGCGGCGCTCGCGATCGCCTCGGCGACGCAGGCGCAATCCTGGCCGCAGAAGCCGGTCACGTTCATCGTGCCGTTCCCGCCGGGCGGGGCAACCGATATTTCGGCGCGGCTGCTCGGCCAGCAACTGCAGGAAATGTGGGGCCAAACCGTGGTGATCGAGAATCGCGGCGGCGCGGGCGGGGGCGTCGGGGCGGCGGAAGCCGCGCGCGCCACGCCCGACGGCTATACGCTGTTCTTTCCCTCCGGCTCGGTGGTGACCGCCAACCAGCACGTCTACGCCAAGCTCAATTACAGCCCGGAAAAGGATTTCGTGCCGGTGACGAAGGTCGTGTCCGGCCCGCAGGTGCTGGTGGTGAACGCGAAATCGCCCTACAAGTCGGTGAAGGAATTGATCGACGCGGCCAGGGCGCAACCGGGCAGGCTCACTTTCGGCCACGCGGGCATCGGCTCGCAGACGCACCTCGCAGCGGAGAATTTCGTCAATACCGCCAGGATCGACGCAGTTTCGGTGCCCTACAGGGGCGAGGGTCCCGGTTTGGCCGGCCTGGTGAGCGGCGACACCACGTTCTTCGTCGGCAACGTCGCGGCGGCGCTCGGCCATGTCAATTCGGGGCGTCTGCGCGCGCTCGGCGTGACGAGCAAGACCGAATTTCCGCTGCTGCCCGGCGTGCCGCCGATCGCGAGGACGCTGCCGGGTTTCGAGAACACCGGCTGGTTCGGCATCGTCGCGCCGGCGGGTACGCCGAAGGAGATCATCCAGAAGGTATACCGCGACACCAAGACGGCGCTCGAGGCGACCCAGCTCAAGGCGCGCATGTACGTGCAGGGGCTGCAGCCGGTGGGCGACACGCCCGAGGAGATGGGCCGCGCGATGCAGGAGGAATCGAAGCTCTGGGCGCGCGTGGTGAAGGAACGCAAGATCCAGGTGAAGTGAAGGTCGAACCCGCCCAGGTCGAGACGGTCGCGCGAGAGCTTTACATCCGGGCGCTCAAACTCCTGCCGCCTGACGTGAAGCAGGGGTTCGACGCGCTGGCGCGGCGCGAGTCCGACCCCGGCGCGCAGCGCGTGCTCGGCACCATGATCGCGAACATCGGGGTTGCCGAGCGGACCGACAACCTGCTGTGCCAGGACACCGGCATCCCGATCTACAACGTCGCCATCGGACGCGGGGTGGAAGTGGACGGGCACGCGCTCAAGCAGGCGATCCGCCGCGGCTGCGAGCGGGCCACGCGCGAGCATCCGTTCCGCTCCTCGGTGGTGCACCCGGTGACGCGCGCGAACGAGCATTCGAGCTGCGGCCGCGGCGTGCCGGTGATCGCGGTCGATTTTTCCGATCGCGAGGAGACGCTCGAGATCGAGATGATCCCGAAAGGCTCGGGCTCGGAGAACAATTCCTTCCTGCGCATGGCGATTCCCGCCGAAGGCGTCGACGCCATCAAGCGCTTCGTCGTCGACTGCGTGCTCGAAGCGGGCGGCAAGACCTGCCCGCCGACCATCGTCGGCGTGGGCGTCGGCGGCACCGCGGACCTGTGCGTGCACCTCGCCAAGGTCGCGGCCACGCGGCCGCTCGGTTCGCAGTGCGATGATCCGGACGGCGCCAGACTCGAGACGGAGTTGACGCGCGCGGTGAATCTGCTCGGCGTCGGGCCGCAGGGTCTGGGCGGCGATGCAACCGCGTTTGCGGTGCATGTGGAGACCGCCGCCACGCATATCACCATGAACCCGGTGGCAGTCAACATGCAATGCCATTCGGCGCGACGGGCGCGGGCGACGTTTCGCCCCGGAGGCGTCGAGTATGGCTATTAGGATGCTGGTGCTCGCGCTGCTGCTCGGCGCTTTGCCGCTCGGCGCCGCGGAAGTGGCGGGCGTGAAGCTCGAAGACCGGACGCGGGTGGGCAACTCGGAACTGGTGCTGAACGGCGCGGGGCTGCGCAAGCGCGCCTTCTTCCAGGTCTACGCCATGGGGCTCTACCTCGTGGAGAAGAAGGTCGCGGCCGCGGATGCGATCGCGGCGCCGGGCGCGAAGCGCGTCGCGATCCACATGCTGCGCGACGTCGACGCGGCGACGTTCACCGAGGCGCTGGCCGACGGCATGCGCGCCAACCACGACGCAGCCGCGATGCAGGCGCTCGAGCCGCGCATCGCGCAACTGGGCGCGATCATGGAGGAACTGAAGGAAGCGAAGAAGGGCATGGCGATCGCGCTCGACCTGCAGCCCGGCGCCGGCACCGTGGTGAACGTGGACGGCAAGCCGCGCGGCAAACCGATCGCCGGGGACGACTTTGCGCGCGCGCTTCTCAGGATCTGGCTCGGCGACAAGCCGGTGCAGGACGACCTCAAGCGCGCACTGCTGGGACAGGCGCAATAGCCGCATGGCACACCACGAATTCGCGATGCCCGTGACCGAGGCGCAGGCGCGCGCGCTGAAGGTCAACGACACGGTGACGCTGCAGGGCACGCTCTACGGCATCCGCGACGCGACCCAGATCCACCTCTTCGACCGCGGCCGCAGCACGCGCTTCGACCTGCGCGGCCACGCCGTCATCCACACCGCCCCGAACGTGAAGAAGGTGCCGAAGTCGGCCGAGCATCCCGCCGGATACGCGCCGCTCTGCATCGGCACCACCACCAGCGACCGCATGGAGCGGTTTACGCACCCCTTGATGCGGCGGTGCGGCGTACGCCTGATCATCGGCAAGGGCGGCCTGCGCGAAGGCTCGCTCGCGGCGTTCGGCGAACTGGGCGGGGCGTACCTCGCCATCATCGGCGGCACGGCGGCACTTGAAACCACGTGGGTCGAGGCGATCGAGGACGTGGACCTCGACGACCTCAACCCGGAATCGTTGTGGAAATTCCGCGTGCGGGGGTTCGGGCCGCTGCTGGTCGCCATGGACAGCCACGGCGCGAGCCTTTACTCGGAGGTGAAGCGCCACGCGCTGGCGCGGCGCGCCGAGGCGCTTGCGTCCCTCGGCGTGAAGGCGTAGTCCGGTAGAATTCCGCAGACTTCAAAAGGAGACCATCATGCAGACCCTTCGAAAATTGGCCCGGTTCGCGACCCTGGCGCTGGTTGGCGCGGCGCTGCCGGCAGCGGCGCAGAACATCTCGATCGGCACCGGCGGCACCGGCGGCGTCTACTATCCGCTCGGCGGCGGCATCGCCGCGGTGCTCTCGAAATATGTCTCGGGCATGCAGGCGACCGCGGAGGTCACCGGCGGTTCGGTTGCCAACCTGCAGCTCATCGGCACGGGCAAGCCCTATCTCGGGATGACCATGGTGGACGCCGGCCTCGATGCCTACAAGGGCCAGCAGAAGTTCGCCGGCAAGCCCGTTCCTGTGCGCACGCTCATCGTGATGTACCCCAATCGCATGCACGTGGTGTCGATCACGACGACCGGCATCAAGTCGATTGCCAATCTCAAGGGCAAGCGCGTGTCCACCGGCTCGGGCGGCAGTGCCACGGAGGTCATGGCGTTCCGCGTCATCGAGGCGGCGGGCCTCGACAAGGACAAGGACATGACGCGCGAGCGGCTCGGCGTCGCCGAATCCGTGAACGCGCTCAAGGACCGCAAGATCGACGCCTTCTTCTGGGTGGGCGGGCTGCCCACCGCTGCCGTGACGGACCTTGCCAACTCGCCGGGCGTGACGATCCAGATGATCGACCACGCGGACCTGGTGCCGGCGATGAACCAGAAGTGGGGCAATCTGTACGTCAAGGACGCGATCCCGAAGGACACCTACAGGGGCATGGCGGCCGACAACCACCAGGCCACGGTGATGAATCTGCTGGTGGCGCACGAGAAGATGGACGATCAGACGGCCTACAACATCGTCAAGACGATTTTCGAGAAGCGCGACGAGCTGATCCGCGTGCACAAGGAGGCGGCGAATTTCACGCTCGACAAGCAGAAGACCGCGGCCACGGGCGGCATTCCCTGGCATCCGGGCGCGCTGAAATATTTTGCGGAAAAGGGCGCCAAGGTCGACTGAAGCCACGCGGCGCGAAAGCCCCGTCCAGGTTCCTGGCGGGGCTTTTCATTTGGGGGACGACATGAGCGACGAAGTCGCGCGGCTGCACCAGCCGGCCCAGGAAGTCAGCGCGGAGGCGCTGGCGCGCGCCGAGGAGATGATCGAGCGCGAGGAGGGGGTCCACAACAAGCTCACGGGCTGGATCGCGCGCCTCGTCGCCACGGTGGCGGTGACGATGTCGCTGTTCCACCTGTATACCGCTTACGCCATCGTGCGTCCGGAGCACCTGCGCGCCATCCACGTGGCGTTCGTACTGTTCCTGACCTTCCTCATCTTTCCCGTGGCGCGGCGCTACCGTCATCGTGTCATGTGGTGGGACTGGCTGCTCGCGGCCGCGGGGATCGCCTCTGCCGTGTACCTCATCCAGGGCGGCGACGACTTTTTCGACCGCTCGATCGTGCCCAACCAGTGGGACATCGTGTTCGGCGTCGGCCTCGCCCTGCTGATCCTGGAGGCGATGCGCCGCACCACCGGCTGGATCATGCCGTTCGTCACGATCTGCTTCCTGCTCTACGCCTTCTTCGGCGCGTACCTGCCCGCGCCGTGGACGCACAAGGGCTACGAGTTCCCGCGCCTCGTCGGCCACATGTACATGACGCTGGAGGGCATTTACGGCACCGCGATCGCGGTCTCCTCGACGCTGATCATCCTGTTCACCATCTACGGCGCGTTCCTGCAGTTCTCGGGCGCGGGAAAGTTCTTCATCGACTTCTCCTTCGCGGCGATGGGCGGCAAGCCGACCGGCGCCGGCCGCACGGTGACGCTCGCCTCGTTTCTCCTCGGGGGGCCCTCGGGATCGGGCGTGGCAACGACGGTGACCCTGGGCGCGGTGGCGGCGCCCATGCTCGCCAAGGTCGGCTACGGCAAGAACGAGGCCGGCGGCCTGCTGGCGGCGGGCGGGCTGGGCGCCATCATCTCGCCGCCGGTGCTCGGCGCGGCGGCGTTCCTGATCGCCGAATTCCTCAAGATTTCGTATCTCGACGTGCTGCTGATGGCGGTGATCCCGACCTGCCTGTACTACCTGACGCTGTTCATCATGGTCGAGATCGACACGCGCAAGTTCGGCATGAAGGACGCGGTGTTCGAGAAGGTGGAGTCGGCCTGGAGCCTGACGAAGAAATACTGGTTCCATTTCTTCTCGCTGGTGTCGAT
Organism: Betaproteobacteria bacterium; assembly: GCA_004298325.1. Classification (GTDB taxonomy): domain Bacteria; phylum Pseudomonadota; class Gammaproteobacteria; order Burkholderiales; family SG8-39; genus 2-02-FULL-66-14. The sequence continues at coordinate 8,876 of SCUF01000196.1, forward strand.
CGTTGCTTTCATGCTGATGGGCTTCTCGCCCGAGCTGTCGGTTTTCTGGGCGACGGTGGTGTCGTTCGTCACGAGTTTCCTGCACCGCGATTGCGCACTGTTCTCCTACGGCTTTTTTGCGGGCAAGGTGCCCTTCTGGCGCGGCTTTTTCGGTTCGGGTTTCTTCCAGGCGCTCGACAACGGCTCGCGCGCAGTGCTGAACGTGGCCGCGACCTGCGCCGGCGCCGGCCTCATCGTCGGCGTGGTGACGCTCACCGGCCTGGGGCTGAAGTTCAGTTCCATCGTGCTCGCCTACGCCGGGAATTCGCTGCTCCTCACCGCGATCTACACGGCGCTCATCGTCTGGATCGTGGGCCTCGCGGTGCCGGTGACGGCGAGCTACATCATCTGCGCAGTGATCGCGGCGCCGGCGCTGATCGCGCTCAAGGTTCCCGAGTTCGCGGCGCACATGTTCATCTTCTACTACGCGGTGCTGTCGGAAGTCTCGCCGCCCACGGCGCTGTCGCCCTTTGCCGCCGCGGCGATCACCGGTGGCGACCCGTACAAGACGACGCTGCAGACCTGGAAATACACCACGCCCGCGTTTCTCGTGCCGTTCATTTTCGTGCTTGATCCGGCCGGCACGGGATTGCTCCTCACCGGATCGTTCAAGACGCTGGGCACTGCCAACTGGGGCTCGATCGCGTTGATCACCTTCACGGCGGCTGTCGGCATTCTCTCGCTCGCCGGCGCGTTCCAGGGCTGGCTGTTCAAGCGCACCCCGCGATACGAGCGACTCATGCTGCTGGGGGCGGGATTCGCGCTCGTCTATCCGGGTTCCGTCTCGAACGGGATAGGCTTCGCGCTGTTGGTGACCGTGCTGGCATCGCAGTGGTTGCGCCGCGAACGTGCGCTCGCTTGAGACCGATGTCCTGATCCTCGGCTCCGGTGGCGCCGGGCTGTTCGCCGCGCTGCACGCGCATCAGGCCAATCCGGCGCTCTCGATCACCATCGCGGTGAAGGGCCTGCTCGGCAAGTGCGGCTGCACGCGCATGGTGCAGGGCGGCTACAACGTCGCGCTCGCGCCGGGCGACTCGGTCGAGCGCCATTTCATGGACACGATCGAGGGCGGCAAGTGGCTGCCCGACCAGGATCTCGCCTGGCAGCTGGTGACGCTCGCCGTCGAGCGCATCCACGAGCTGGAAAACGAGCTGGGCTGCTTTTTCGATCGCAATCCCGACGGCACGATCCACCAGAAGGCGTTTGCCGGCCAGAGCTTCGACCGCACGGTGCACAAGGGCGACCTGACCGGGATCGAAATCATCAACCGGCTCGCCGAGCAGGTCTGGGCACGGCGCATCGCGCGGCTGGAAGAGCATCGCGCCGTGGCACTGCTGCCGGATCGCGCCGGCGATGGGCTTGCCGGCGTGCTGATGATCGACATGGGCACGGGCGAGTACCTGCTGGTGCGCGCCAAGGCGGTGCTGCTCGGCACGGGCGGCGGTCCGACCATGTATCGCTACCACACGCCCTCCGGCGACAAGAGTTGCGACGGGCTGGCGATGGCGCTGCGCGCGGGGCTGGCGCTGCGCGACATGGAGATGGTGCAATTCCATCCCACGGGGTTGCTGGCGGGGTCGCATACGCGCATGACCGGGACGGTGCTCGAGGAAGGCTTGCGCGGATCGGGGGGCTATCTCCTGAACGGCGCGAAAGAACGGTTCATGCAGCGCTACGATCCGAAGGGTGAACGCGCCACGCGCGACGTCGTCTCGCGCGCGATGTTCTCCGAAATGCGCGGCGGCAGGCTCACGCCCAACGGCGGCCTGTACATTGCGATGGCTCATCTCGGCCCGGAGCGGGTGGCGCGGGAGTTCAAGGGCATGGTCGAGCGCTGCGCCGACTGCGGTTTCGATCTGGCCGGCGGTCTGGTGGAAGTGGTGCCTACGGCGCACTACATGATGGGCGGGGTCGAGTTCGCGCCCGATTGCCGCACCGCGCTGCCGGGCCTGTTCGTGGCCGGCGAGGACGCGGGCGGCGTACATGGCGCCAACCGCCTTGGCGGCAACGGCGTCGCGAATTCGACCGTGTACGGCGGCGTCGCGGGGGATGCGATCGCCGCGTGGGTCGCGGCCGAGGGCGCCTGGCGCGATCCCGATACGGCGGCGCTCGAGGCGGCGCTGCAACGCTGCGAGCCGCGCAGCGGCGGCGCGCGCGGCTCGCTCGAGCCGCTGCGCGAGCATCTCTACGAAACGATGTGGAACAAGGTCGGCATCATGCGGGACGCGGCCGGACTGACGGCCGCGCTGTCTGAGCTCGCGGCGCTGGATGCCGAGCTCGACCGTTACGCTCTACCCGACGGCGAGCGCGCCTACAACCTCGCCTGGCACGACTGGCTGAACCTGAAGAACCTCACCGAGGTGAGCCGCGTGATCGCGCAAGCCGCGCTCGCGCGCGAGGACTCACGCGGCGCTCACTTCCGCGAGGACTTTGCCGCCACCGGACCGCTCGCATCGTCGTCCTTCACCAGCGTGCGCCAGAGCGGCGGGCGTAGCGAGCTGACGATGAAGCCGGTCGCGTTTACGCGTGTGCGCCCGGGGGAGTCGCTGCTCAGTTCGCAGTGATCTTCGCTTCCTTCACCACGCGGCCCCAGGTCGCGTACTCGCGCTCCATCGTTCGCGCGAGTTCCTCGGGCGTGCTCGGTTTGGGTTCGAGCCCCTGCTTGGCGAGCAGTTCCTTGACTTCCGGCGAGCCGAGCGCTCTTACGATCTCGCGGTTCAGCCGCTCGACGATGTCTTTCGGCGTCTTCGCGGGCGCGACGTAGGCATACCAGTTGATCGCCTCGTAACCCGGGTAACCCGACTCGGCGACGGTCGGCACCTCGGGCAGGAACGGCGAACGCGTGGTGCCGGTGCTCGCGATGGCGCGGGCTTTGCCGGCTTTCATGTGCGGCCCGGCCGCGACCGGCGTGGCAAAGTAGGCCGAGATCTGACCGCCGAGCAGTCCCTGCATCGCCGGCCCGCCGCCTTTGTAGGGTACGTGGACCAGATCGATGCCGGCCATGATCCGCAGGAGTTCGCCGGCCAGGTGCCCCGCGCCGCCGATCCCCGACGAGCCGTAGGTGAGCTGTCCGGGTTTTTCCTTTGCCAGCCGCACGAACTCCGCGAGCGTTTTCGCGGGGACCGACGGATGCACGACGATGACGTTGGCGAATACCACCGCCATCGTGATCGGAGCGAAGTCGCGCAGCGGATCGTAGGGCAGGCTTGCCAGCAGGTGCGGCGCGACGGTGAGCGAACCGACGTTGCCAAGGAGGATCGTGTGTCCGTCCGGCGCCGCCTTGGCGACGTAGTCGGTGGCGATATTGCCGCCGGCGCCTGCCTTGTTATCGACCACGACCTGCTGCCCGAGACCCTCGCTCACCGTCTTCGCGAGGATGCGCGCGACCGTATCGGTGCCTCCGCCGGGCGCGAAGCCCACCACCATCGTGATGGGCCGGCTCGGGAACTGAGCCGGTGCATGACCTGCGATCGCGAGCGCGGCGATCCCGAAGAGCCATCGGTGGGTTTTCATCATGGGCGTCCTCCCGGTCTTTCGTGTCACACCACGCGCTGCTGCCTCAGCGCGGCGATTTCCTGCAGGCCGTAACCCAGTTCGGCCAGCACCTCGTCCGTATGCTGACCCACTTCGGGCGTCGGCGCCACCACGGCGGGCGGCGTGCGGGAAAGCCCAGCGGCCTGTGCGAGAACCTTGATCGGGCCGAGCTGGGGATGCGCGACCTCTGCGGCGATGCCGAGATGGCGCACCTGCGGATCGGCGAACATCTGCGCCACGTCGTAGATCGGCCCGCACGGTACGCCGGCCCGGTTGAGGATGTCGATCCATTCCGCACCGGTGCGAGCTGACAACGCCTGGTTCAATTCGGCATTCAGCGCCAGGCGCTGATCGGCGCGCCCCTGCTGCGACGCGAACTCGGCGCGCTGCAGCAGGTCCTCGCGCCCGATCGCGGCGCACAGCCGCTGCCACATGCCGTCGCCCGTGGCGGCGACGTTGATGTAGCCATCCTGGGTGCGGTACGCGGAAGTCGGCATGCTGGTGGGATGGTCGTTGCCGACCTGCGGCGGCACTTCGCCCTTCATCAGAAAGCGTGCGGCCTGGAAATCGAGCAGCGCGACGCCCGACTGCAGCAGCGAGGACTGCACCCACTGGCCCCTGCCGGAGTGCTCCCGTTCCAGCAGCGCAGTCATGATGCCGAGCGCCGCAAAGAGCCCCGCGGTGATGTCGGCGACGGCCGCACCCGCGCGCACCGGACCCTGCCCCGGAAAACCGGTCACCGACATCAGGCCGCTCATGCCCTGCGCGATCTGATCGAATCCGGGCCGCCGGGCATACGGCCCATCCTGCCCGAAGCCGGACACGCTCGCCAGGACGACGCGCGGATTGATGCGCGCCAGCGTCTCGTAATCGATGCCGAGCCGGAACTTGACGTCGGGGCGGTAATTCTCGACCACGACGTCGGCGGTCTTCACCAGGCGCTCGAGCACCCCGCGCGACTCCGGCAGCTTGAGATTGAGCGTCATGGAGCGCTTGTTGCGGTGCAGGTTCTGCATGTCCGGACCGTGGCGCGGACCGCCCATGCCTTCGTTCGGGTCGACCCCCGGCGGCGACTCGATCTTGATCACGTCGGCGCCGAAATCCGCG
>SCUF01000197.1 GCA_004298325.1 Betaproteobacteria bacterium
CAACGCGGGCGCGTTGAACAGGTCGCAAAGCGCGCGACAGATGATCAGATCCTGCTCGACCTGACGCAGATCAGGCCAAGGTGCCTTCGCGCTCCATTCCTGCAGGTAAGCCTGCGGGATCAAAAATCAACCTCCACCGGCTCGTTGATGGCCAGCATCCACTTTGGGTTCTTCTGCAGCGGACTGGCAAGCGACGCAGTGAGGGGTTTGACTGAAGGGTCCAGAGGTTTGACAGACTTGGCTTTTCTTGCGAAGGGCTCCAGTGCCTTCGCTTGGTGCAGGTGGCCGGCGAGTTCCAGCAAATAGCCGAGCCGCCGCACGGAAGAGTTTTCGTAGACAGCCGCCAGATTGGCCAGCTTGCGGGAGTTGGCTCTTGCCCCCAAATCCTTGACGATCTGGGCGACGCCGTTGATGCCCGCGGCCCGATGAAAGTAGCGAGTGCAATCCAGGAGGGTCAGCTCGACGCCGGCCACCTTGGCGAAACCAGCGTCGCTCTTCATTTGTGCCAGGCACTCGGGGTGATTGGCTTTGTCGAAAGTATGCGGGGCTTGGTAGACGAACTGCAATCGGTGGCGGCCGATCTCGAAGGCGCGCAGCTGTTTGGGGACGATCACCTGAAAAACCATGGCTGCCTGGTGCGACGAACCGTGGAATGCCGCCGCACGAAGCAACGAGATACGATAGTCAATTCCTTGATGCTTCATCAAGGGATCGATCCAGCGCACCGGGTCCGGTGCCCCGCTCGTCTGATCTTCGGGTCGAAGGATCAGATAGAAGCCGTGTCGTGGATTCGCGAGACGGCGTTTCCTGATCAACCGGCTGACCGCGACGGCGAGCGTTTCCGGGGCGAGGCCGAGCGCGTCCAGCGCCTCTTTGCGAGAAAAGTAGGCGCGGCCACGGGCAAGCTGCTCGTCTAGATATTTGTCAAAGGAAGCCATGCCCAATCATAGGCAATACTTAACAAAAAGGCAATAGTTTTGCATATAAGTGGGGCAGAAAAGCGGCATCCCTGCAGGCGACGCAGGTTGCCGGACAAAGTCACGCAAATCTCACGCAACGTGCAGAAGCAAACGCTTCCCGCACGCCTTCACGTACCGGCGCAACGTCGCAATCGACGGCGAATGCCTTCCGGTAGCCAATGAGCGCTCCAGACGCGCCACCGCGGGAGCGTGCGTTCCCATCCGCTCCGCCACTTGGGCCTGGGTGAGGCCAGCCTCCTGGCGCGCCTTCAGCAGGGCGTCGAGCAGTACCGCTTCCTCTCGCTCGATGCGCTCCACCTCCGCCCGAACCCCGGGACGGCGCAGCAATGTCCTGACCAGCTGATTATGCGTTCGCATGTTTGACCTCCTTCAATCTCGCTTCTGCGATCTCACGTTCGCGCAGTGGCGTACGTTCACTTTTCTTGATGAAACTGTGCAGCATGACGATGCGCCTCCCGACAAGTGTGCAGATAAATACCCGGGCGATCCCCTCGCGCCCCTTTAACCGCAACTCGAAGAGCCCGTCCCCGAACGCTTTGGTATGGGGTTCTCCGAGATTTGGGCCGAGGGCGATCATCCGCCGGGTCAGCACGACGTACCGGGCAGCGAGGCCATCCGGTAACTCGAGAATCTGCTCCTGGACCGCCGCACTGTAGTAGACGATCGTGTAATCCACGTGGCGATAATAACAAATATGTTACTATGTTGGCAAGGTTTGCCGGGACGAAACCAAGAGCGATGAATATTCAGGCCGAAGGTCCGTTGACGGACGCGGAAATCAGCGAGCTCGACAAGTTCCTGATGGATGCAGAGGGCATCGAGAATTCGATGGACATCTCAACCCTCGACGGTTTTCTGACAGCGATCGTTTGCGGCCCCAAGACGATCCTTCCGAGCGAATGGATCCGGTGGGTCTGGGACCTGGAGAACGGTGAGGACGCTCCGGAGTTCGCGAGTCAGGCTCAGGCGAAACGCATCCTCGGGCTGTTGATGCGCCACGCGAACGATATCGCAAGCACGTTGCACCGTGAACCGGACCAGTACGAACCGTTACTCATGGAAAATCCGAATGACGGAGACCCGATTCCGATCCTCGATGAATGGTGTTCCGGATTCATGAAGGCGGTGCTACTCGATTCCACGGGCTGGCTACCGATCACGGTTGGCAACCCGGAACTGATATCGACGATCACGCTCTACGGTACGGAGGAAGGCTGGGAGCTTCTGAAGCGCAAGAGCCTGTCACTCGACGAACACAAGGCTCTCGCTGAAGGCCTGCCCGGAACGGTCCGAAAGATTCACGCGCACTGGCTGGAGCAGCGCCGTGGGTCAATAGCGCGTGAGTCTGCTGTGCGTCGCGAACCGGTTCGGAACCCGAATAAGGTCGGTCGGAACGATCCATGTCCCTGCGGCTCCGGCAAGAAATTCAAACAGTGCCACGGCAAATCGGACCAACTGCACTGAGGGCCTCAAATCCAGCGGACGCAGTGCGTGGCCGCAGAGGTCGATGGCCAGAGCGAAGTCGATCCGCTGCTCCGGCAAGTACGGAAATCTCGCGCAACACGCACGGGCACAAGAGTGTCAGAACTATGTGTATAATTCTGACAACCGGAGATTCTGATGGAAGTTCTTACCGATACGATTTTGAGGCTCGCCCGGGAACTTCCCGAGGGCGGCTCCCTGTCCGCCAAGGCGCTCCTGCATCTCGGGAGCCGTGCCGCGGTGGATCAGGCGCTGTGTCGCCTGGTCCGGCGCGGCAGACTGATGCGCGCCGGTCGCGGGGTCTACGTGCGTTTAGTCGAAGGGAAATACGGCACGCGTCCGCCGAGCGCGGCGATGCTCGTGCGCACGATGGGACAGCAAAGGGGCGAGACGGTGACCCTCCACGGGGCGGCAGCCGCGAACGCGCTGGGGCTGACAACCCAGGTCCCGGTGCGCGAGATCTACCTGACATCCGGACGAAGCCGCCGCCTCACGCTCGGCGCCCAGGTGGTGGAGCTGCGCCACGCCCCCTCCTGGCAACTACTGATGCCGGAGCGACCCGCAGGACACGCGCTCCGAGCGCTCGCCTGGCTCGGCCCGAAGCACGCCGCCGAAGCGCTGCGGACGCTCGGACGCAAGCTCTCGAAGGCCGAGCTGCGTGAAATCGCCGCCGCGCGCAGTCGCCTTCCCACCTGGATGGCGCAGGAGGTCAGCGCACTCGCCCGCAATGCCTGACGTGTTCCTTCGACTGCCGGCCGGATCTCGCCCGTCGCATTCGAACGGCGTCATGCCATTAACCCTGAGCGCGCGGTTACCCACGGGGCTGCGCGCTCGCTAGCGTTTGCAGCGCTCCGCGCGCAGCCTGTGGATAACCGCTTGTGACCCAAGCGCTAAACCGTCCACGAAAACGGGGCAACTCCAAGCCAACACCGTGCGCGTTATTGATTCACTCTGAACCGACGATAGTGCCTCCCCCGGCACGTCGGCCAATACGAGCGCGCAAGCGGTCCAGCAAATCGGCCGGTGGCCGGTGGTTCATCAGGAATTCGACCGTGATGGTGTCGACCCCCTCGCCGATGGCGGACGCTTCAAGGAGTGTTCTTACCCGGTCGCGCACGAAAGCGGGGATGCTAAGCAGTCGCGCCTGTGCATCGGTCTCCCACTCGACGCGAGGACGCTGTGGGATTTCCGGCATTTCTTCGGGGCGGCGATCTGGGGGCACGATGTAGCCACACTTGGAATCCTGGGCGAGCAGCTCCCCGTGCTGCGCCAGCGCCCGCGCTCGACATCCGCCGCAACTGTAGCGAAAATCGCATACGCCGCATTTTCCTCCCGGCAACTCGTTGCGCAGACTGCGCAACGTCGGATGTTCGTTCCATATCTGTTGCAGTGGTTGCGTTCTGAGGTCGCCGACCACCGCAGGAATATAGGGGCAGGGCGTTACTCGCCCTTGGGGAGTGATGCGGAAATAGCGCCGACCCGCAAGGCATGCGCTGGACCAGTCAGCGTAGCCGTAGCCGCTTTCACCCGCGTGCAAACCTTGCACCCGGCGCATGTAAGGCGCGCAACGGGCGCGCATTTTCAAGCTGGGGTGCTTGTGCTGAAGCTGAACGATCTCGCGCAGCGTTTCTTCATAACTTGCCGATGCGAGATCAGTCTGCGTCACGCCGCGGCCGGTGCACACCAGGAAAAACACGTTGAATGCCATCGCGCCCTCCCGCTCTGCGAGATCAGCGAGAGCGGGCAAATCGCGGCGGTTCTCTTCAAACACCGTGGTTTGCACGACCACCGCCAGACCAGCGCTGCGCGCGACGGCGATGCCGCAGCACGCACTGGCCCACGCACCTTGCCGTCCCCGCAGGCGGTCGTGGAACTGCGGCGCCGCTGAATCCAGGCTGATCCCGACACCTGCTGCGCCGGCCTCCCTGAGAGCTTCGGCCTGCGCCGTGTCAAGCAGGGTGCCATTCGTGCCGACGACCGCCATCAGGCCGTCGCCACTGGCCGCTTTCACCAGCCGCGTCAGGTCGCGGCGCAGCAGCGGTTCCCCTCCGGTCAACACCAACATGGCACCGGGCGCCGCCTGAGCGAGCTGGCGGATGACGGCGAGAGACTCTTGCGTGTCCAGTTCGTCGCGCGCCTCCGTCTTCCGCAGCACGGCGTCGAGATAGCAATGCGCGCAGGCGAGATTGCACCGGCGCGTCAGGTTCCAGGAGATGATGCAGGGAAGCGGCGGTGAGGCGGCGACGGAGCGGATCGTCATGGTTGCGTCTCAGCTATCGGCGCGCCAAGCCAACGCCAGAGCTATTCAAGCGCTGCCCTTGCCACCCCGCGTCATCATCGCACGCAAATCCCTGATCCACTGGCGCGCGACCGCGCCGAACGACTGATGCGCCACGGCCGGGTTTCGGCGCGCACGCAACCCGCGCAGGCCGGCGAGCTCGACCGCGACCACGCCAGCCACCGCCAGCAGCGGCGCGACGTAGGTGAACACGCTACCCGGTCGCTCCAGGCTCAGGAAATACCAGGTCGAGACCGCTTTCTCCCCGCCGCGCTCGCTTTTCGCCCCATCCCACGCGGCGAACGCCACCGGCACCGTCTGGCCGCGCGCGAAGGTGAACTTTTCCTGCGCGCGCGGAATGGTGAGAACTGCCGTCCAATTGCCGTTCTTCCACAGCGCGTTGGCTTCGCCGTCCTGCTGCTGGTCGGCGACCGGCGTGATGGTTCCGAATCCGCGCGCAACCAGTTTTTCCACCGAGCGCTGCGCCTGCAGCGCCGGGCCGCCGAGCGTGTTGCCGGCCGCCCAGGAAGTAAGGAACGCCTTGCCCTCCTCCTTCTTGCCATAGTCCACCGCCTCGGCGATCTCGCCGGGAGCGCGTCCCGAAAACGGATACCAGTCCACGATCATGTTCGGGTATTTCTCGTCGACGTCGTTGTCGCGCGCCGATCGCCAATCCGATTTCCACTGATAGATCGTGACCGGGCGGTTGGGTTCGCCCATGCCGAAGAACGGGATGCCCCCCTTGGGATCCGAGGGGAACTCCACGGCAAGCGCATCCCGGAATGCGCCGGCGCCGCCCTTCATCGCATCGCTTGCCGCGTCCCGCCATTCC
>SCUF01000198.1 GCA_004298325.1 Betaproteobacteria bacterium
CACCAACGACAAGCGCATCGATCCCATCGGCACCTGTGTCGGCATGCGCGGCTCGCGGGTGCAGGCGGTGACGCAGGAACTCGCCGGCGAGCGCGTCGACATCGTGCTGTGGTCGGCCGACCCCGCGCAGTTCGTGATCGGGGCGCTCGCGCCCGCCGAGGTGAGCTCGATCCTGGTGGACGAGGAGAAGCATTCGATGGACGTGGTCGTGGACGAGGAAAACCTCGCCATCGCCATCGGCCGCAGCGGGCAGAACGTGCGGCTCGCCTCCGAGCTGACCGGCTGGACCATCAATCTCATGACCGAAGAGGAGTCGACGCGCAAGCAGCAGGAGGAGGCGGGGCGCATCAAGGGCCTGTTCATGGAGAAACTGGACGTCGACGAGGAAGTCGCCGACATCCTGATCCAGGAAGGCTTCTCGACGCTCGAGGAAGTCGCCTATGTGCCGATCAACGAGATGCTCGAGATCGACGCCTTCGACGACGAAACCGTCAACGAACTGCGCAGCCGGGCGCGCAACGCGCTGCTGGTGCAGGCGATTGCCAGCGAGGAAAGCCTCGAGGGTGTCGACCCGGAGCTGCTCAAGCTGGATGGCATGGATACGTCGCTCGCCGCTAAGCTTGCGGCCGGCGGCGTCAAGACGCGCGATGCGCTGGCCGACCTGGCGGTGGACGAACTGGCCGAGCTGAGCGGCATCGAGGCCGAACGCGCCAAGGGTCTCATCATGGCGGCGCGCGCGCACTGGTTCGCGGAGGATGCCGCTGCCAGCGCCGCGGTGACGCCCAAGGAGGCGCAATAAACGTGGCCCAGACCAGCGTCGCCCAGTTTGCCAGCGAGCTGAAGGTGCCGCCGTCGGTGCTGCTCGAGCAGCTGCGGGCCGCCGGCGTGGAAAAGCGCGTACCCGAGGATGCGCTTTCGGAGCAGGACAAGTCGCGGCTGCTCGAATATCTGCGCCGCGCGCACGGCTCGGCGGAGTCGAAGAACAAGATCACGCTGACGCGCAAGCAGACCAGCGAGATCAAGAAGGCGGACTCGATGACCGGCAAGGCGCGCACCATCCAGGTCGAGGTGCGCAAGAAGCGCGTGTTCGTCAAGCGCGATCCTTCCGAACTGGCGGCCGCTGCCGCGGCCGCGGAAGCAACGCCGGCACCGGTTGTTGCCGCGCCGTTGGCAGCGCCGCAGGCCCCGGCGATCGACGCCCGCGAGCTGGCGCTGCGCGAGGAAGAGCGGCGCCGCCAGCAGCAGTTGGCCGACATCCAGGCACAGGAACTGCGCGAGAAACAGGAGCGCGAGCGGCGCGAGCAGGAGCAGAAGCAGACCGAGCGCGAGGAGCAGGCCGCGGCCGCGGCGCAGCCGGCCGCTGCCGCCGCCGCGCCGACCGAAGGCACGCTGCATGCCAAGCCGAAGAGCGAAGAAACCAAGGGCGACAAGAAGGCGAAGAAGGCCAAGCCGACCACGATCCTGAAAGACGATTCGGCGCGCCGTCGGGCCATCAAGACGCGCGGCGATGCCGGCGGCGGCGTCGCGGGATGGCATTCGCGCGTCGGCGCGCGTCACCGGGCGGCGCCTGCAAGCGGGGAACAGCCGACGTTCGTCGCGCCCACCGAGCCGGTGGTGCGCGAGATCCCGGTGCCGGAGACGATCACCGTGGGCGAGCTGGCGCACCGCATGTCGGTGAAGGCCGCCGAGGTGATCAAGGTGCTGATGAAGCTCGGTTCCATGGTGACGATCAATCAGGTTCTCGACCAGGAGACCGCGATGATCGTGGTCGAGGAGATGGGACACAAGGCGAAGCCGGCCAAGCTCGACGACCCCGAGGCCTATCTGGTGGAGACCTCGGAAGGTGGCGCAGCGGAACTGAAGCCGCGTCCGCCCGTGGTAACGGTCATGGGGCACGTCGACCACGGCAAGACCTCGCTGCTCGACTACATCCGTCGCACCAAGGTGGCCGCGGGCGAGGCGGGCGGCATCACGCAGCATATCGGCGCCTATCACGTCGAAACGCCGCGCGGCGTGGTGACGTTCCTCGACACGCCCGGCCACGAGGCGTTCACGGCCATGCGCGCGCGCGGCGCCAAGGTCACGGACATCGTCGTCCTGGTGGTGGCGGCGGACGACGGCGTCATGCCGCAGACCATCGAGGCGATCAACCACGCCAAGGCGGCCGAAGTGCCGCTGGTGGTGGCGGTCAACAAGATCGACAAG
>SCUF01000199.1 GCA_004298325.1 Betaproteobacteria bacterium
CGAGGACCTGACGCACGACGAGCACGTGCGCGGCCGCGACATGTGGGTCGAGCTCGACCACCCGCAGCGCGGCAAGTGGTGGAACGTCGGCATGCCGATCAAGCTCTCGGCTTCGCCGGCGCGCATCGAGCGTTCGCCGACGCTCGGCGAGCATACCGAGGAGGTGCTGCGCTCGGTCCTCGGTTATGACGAGGCGCGCATCAACGCCCTGAAGAGCGCCGGCGCGTTTTCGGTGCCGCCGAAGAAGGCCGCGTGATGCGCGTCGCGATCGTGGGTCAGCAGGACTTCGGAAAATCGGTGCTCGAGGCGTTCCTCGCGCGCGGCGACCAGGTCGCGGCGGTGTTCTGCGCGCCGGAAAAGCCCGGCGCGCGCTCCGATGCGCTCAAGGTCGCGGCCCAGGAAAAGGGCATTACCGTCCACCAGTTCGCCTCGCTGAAGAGCCCGGAGGCGCAGGCGGCCATGAAGGCCGCCGGCGCCGACCTCGGCATCATGGCCTTCGTGCTGCAATTCGCGCCGCAGGATTTCGTCGGCATTCCGAAGCACGGCACCATCCAGTATCACCCGTCGCTGCTGCCGAAGTACCGCGGGCCTTCGTCGATCAACTGGCCGATCATCCGCGGCGACGCCCGGACCGGGCTCACGATCTTCCGGCCCACCGACGGCCTCGACGAGGGTCCGGTGATCCTGCAGAAGGCGACCCGCATCGGGCCCGACGATACGCTGGGCAGCGTGTATTTCGACCGCCTCTTCCCCATGGGCGTGCAGGCGATGCTCGAGGCGGCCGACCTCGTCGTCGCGGGCAAGCACCACGAATATCCGCAGGACGAGGCCCAGGCGACCTACGAGGGCTGGTGCCGCAAGGGCGAGGCCCGCATTCACTGGGCCAGTCACGTCGATTTCATCTACAACCTGATTCGGGGATGCAATCCGGCACCGGGGGCGTGGACCACGCTCGGAGGCCAGGAGCTGCAGATCTTCGATGCGCGCAAGATCGCGGTGCGCACCTTCGGCGCGGTCCTGGGCAAGCTGGGCGAGGTGGTCGGAGTCAGCGAGCGCGCCTTCCAGATCAGCGCCCAGGGCGGGCGCATCGAGGTGCTGCGCGCCAAGCTCGGCGACGGCAAGAAATCGGCGGCCTCCGATCTCATCGCCAGCGGAGCCATCCGCGCCGGCCAGATACTCGGCAGCTGATCGCTCGCCCCGCGCCGGCCGGTGCGCGGCGCCGGCTGCGCGTAAATATTTGACGTATCTGAAAAATTACTGCAAGAATTCGCCCCAGCCCCCTGTTTTCCGTGCACATCTGCGGGATTCCAGGGGGTTCAAGCGTGCCCGGAAGATGGCTTCCAGAAAGACCGGCCGATGCTGCCGGCGCGAGCGCCTGATCGAAGGCTGGGGTCGGGGCATGGCGTAGAATTTTTTCGCGCGCGCCCGGCTCAGCGCAGTCTCGCGGCGAAGGCGTTTGGGGGAGAGGGGATAGCCGGTGATCAAGTCCTTGAAGTCCGGGTTCTGGAAAAGCGATTGGTTTCTGGGCGTGATCGTCGTCCTCGCGATGCTGTTCGCGGCGGGCAGCGACCTGATGCAGAGCCTGGAACGCAAGGCCTACGACATGGGCGTGCTCGCCTCTTCCCGTACGCCGTCCGATCGCATCGCCGTGATCGCCATCGACGACGAATCGATCGCCAACATCGGGCGCTGGCCCTGGTCGCGCGAGGTGCACGCCAGGATGACCGATCTGCTGGCCGGCGCAAAGGCCAAGGTGATCGGCAATACCGTGTTCTTCAGCGAACCGCAGCTCGACCCGGGCTATCAGTACATCACCCGGCTGCTCCAGCTGGCGCAGAAATCGCAGGCGGCCGCGAGCGAATCCGCGCCGCAACCGCCAGCCGCTGAGGCGACCGCCGCGGCGCCGCCTGCGCCCATGGCGGAGTTCGTCGCGGTGCTGAAGGAAGCGGAACTCCAGCTCAATCCCGATCGCAAGCTGGCCGAGAGCTATGCCAGGGCGGGCAACGTTCTGCTGCCGATGCTCTTCACCATCGGCGAGCCGCGCGGCAAGCCGGACCGGCCGCTGCCGGACTACGTGCAGAAGAATGTCGTCGCCGCCGCGCGCGGCGGCAGCGGCGCCTCGCCGCCGCCCACGCTGGCGCTCCAGGCGCCGATCGAATCGGTCGGGCGCGCCGCCGCCGGGCTTGGCCATCTCAATCCCAACGTCGATGTCGACGGCGGGCGGCGCGGCGAATTGCTGGTGCTGGGGTACTTCGACCAGCTGTATCCGTCGCTGTCGATGATGATCGCGGCGCGCAGCCTCAATCTGGGACCGGCGGACATCAAGGTTTCGCTCGGCGAGGGGGTGTCGCTCGGCAAGCTCAGGATCGCCACCGATCCGGACCTGCAGATGCACACCTACTTCTACAAGAACCGCGACGGCAAGCCGGCCTTCCAGGTCGACTCGTTCTATGACGTGATCTCGGGCAAGATCCCCGCCGCCAAGTACGCCGACAAGATCGTGCTGATCGGCGCCACGGCGGCGGGCATCGGTTCGAGTTCGGTGACCCCGGTGTCGCCGGCGATGCCGCCGGTGCTGACGGTGGCGCACTCGGTCTCGTCGATCCTGCAGGAGCATTTCTTCGTCGTGCCGGACTGGTCGCAGATCGCGGAGTGGGTGGTCCTGCTGCTGGTCGCTGCCTACCTGATCGGCGCGCTGCCGCGGCTTGCCGCCGGACCGGCTGCGGCGATCACCGCGGGCATCCTCGCCGTGCTGGTCGCGGCGCACTTCGTCCTGATGACCGCGCAGGCGACCTGGCTGCAGCTGATGCTGCCCGGCGTGCTGCTGCTGGTGGGCCATGTCGCGCTGGTGACCAAGCGCTTCATCGTCACCGAGCGCGCCAAGGTGAAGTCGGACGAGACCTCCGCCGAATCCAATCGCATGCTCGGCCTCGCCTACCAGGGGCAGGGACAGCTCGACATGGCCTGGGACAAGTTCCGCCAGGTGCCGCTGTCCGAGGCGCTCATGGAGAACCTCTACAACCTTGCGCTCGACTTCGAGCGCAAGCGCCAGTTCAACAAGGCGGAGGCCGTGTTCCGCCACATGCACGTCTTCGACCCGAAGTTCCGCGACGTGGGGCAGAAGCTGTCGCGCGCCAAGCAGCTGTCGGAAACCGTGATGCTCGGCGGCGGCGCGGCGGCGGGGCGGACCAACGTCTCGATCCTCGGCGAAGGCGGAACGGTCGAGAAACCGATGCTCGGCCGCTACCAGGTGGAGAAGGAACTGGGCAAGGGCGCGATGGGCGTCGTCTATCTCGGCAAGGATCCGAAGATCGGGCGCGTGGTCGCCATCAAGACGATGGCGCTGTCGCAGGAGTTCGAAGCCGACGAGCTGGTCGAGGTGAAGGAGCGCTTCTTTCGCGAGGCCGAAACCGCGGGCCGGCTGTCGCACCCGAACATCGTCACCATCTACGACGCCGGCGAAGAGCACGACCTGTGCTACATCGCCATGGAGCTGCTCAAGGGCGGCGACCTGGTGCCGTTCTGCAAGCCGGGCCATCTGCTGGGCACCGACCAGGTGGTGTCGATCGTCGCCCGCGCCGCCGAGGCGCTGGGCTATGCGCACCGGCAGGGCGTCGTGCATCGCGACATCAAGCCGGCGAACATCATGTACCACCCCGACACGGACACCCTCAAGGTGACCGACTTCGGCATTGCGCGGCTCACCGATTCCTCCAAGACCAAGACCGGCATGGTGCTCGGCACGCCCTCGTACATGTCGCCCGAACAGCTCGCCGGCCGGAAGATCGAGGGCCGCAGCGACCTGTTCTCGCTCGCCGTCAGCCTGTACCAGCTGCTCTCGGGCAAGCTGCCGTTCGAGGGCGAATCGATGGCGCAGCTGATGTTCAGGATCGCCAACGAGCCGCCCACCGACATCCTTTCGGTCCGGCCGGACGTGCCGGCCGGCCTGGTCGCGTTTCTCGCGCGCGCGATGGCGAAGAACCCGGACGAGCGCTTCCAGACGGGGGAGGAGTTCGCGCAGTCGCTGCGCGCGGCTTTGGCCGGCGGCGCGGGTGCCGCAGCCGCGGCCACGCGTGTCCAGAGCGTGGACATCGAGCTCTAGGCGGCGCCGGATGGATCTGACGCAAATCCTCGAAATTGCGAGCTGCACCGATCCGGGCATGGTGCGCTCTCACAACGAGGACTCGATCGCGGCCGACCCGGCCAACGGCCTGATGGTCCTGGCCGACGGCATGGGCGGCTACAACGCCGGCGAAGTGGCGAGCGGCATGGCGACCACGCTGATCACGACGGAGATGCAGCAGCTGCTCGCCAAGACGCCGGCGTACGAGATCGACCCGGTGACCAATGTGGCGATGGCGACGCGCCTGGTGCGCGACCAGGTGCTGAAGGCGAACACTTCGATTTTTCAGGCCGCGCAGAGCCAGCCCCAGTATTCCGGCATGGGCACGACCCTGGTGGTGTGCCTGTTCTACGACAACAAGGTGCTGGTCGCGCACCTCGGCGATTCGCGCCTGTACCGATTGCGCAACGGCGAACTCAGCCAGGTGACGCGCGACCATTCGCTGCTGCAGGAGCAGGTCGATGCGGGCCTGATCTCGCCCGAGCAGGCGAAACACGCGCAGCACAAGAACCTGGTGACGCGCGCGCTCGGCATCGACCCCGCGGTCGAACCCGAAATCCACGAGTACGGGGCGCGCCCGGGCGACCTCTATCTGCTGTGCTCCGACGGCCTGTGCGACATGGTCGCCGACGAGGACATCGGCGAGACGCTGCGCGCGTTCGGCAGCAACCTCGGTCTTGCCGCGCAACAGCTGGTGCAGGTGGCCAACGACAACGGCGGCCGCGACAACGTATCGGTTATACTCGTCCGCGTCCTGCGGGAATACCCGGGGCCTCGCGGCGTGATGGGCAAGCTGTTTGCGTGGCTAAAATAATCCGCCAAGGGATCGGACATGGCGAAACTGATACTCAGCATGGAGGGACAGGTGCTCAAGGAGATCCAGCTCTCCAAGGAGCGCACGACCATCGGCCGCAAACCGCACAACGACATCCAGATCG
>SCUF01000200.1 GCA_004298325.1 Betaproteobacteria bacterium
CGCGGAAATCCCGCCGAAAGCGATCCTGGCGTCGTCGCAGCGCCGGTCAGCGGCACGGCTCTTCCAGTCCAGCGGCTTGCAGTACGCGCTCAAGAACGCCTGCTTCACGTCGGCCTCGCGTGCGCCGAGCGCCACGCCGTTGACGTCGAAGGCCCGGGCCGCGCCGGGCGCGATGAGCAGGATCATGCATAGCAGCCGGATCATCCTGCCAGCGTCCGATAGCGGCAGCAGTCAGTCGTATGGTCGTTGACCATCCCCACTGCCTGCATGAATGCGTACATGATCGTCGTTCCCACGAACCTGAAGCCGCGGCGCTTCAGATCCTTGGACAGTGCGTCCGACACCCCGTTTTTCGACGGCACGTCGAAGGGGCGACGGCGCGCGCCCTGCAGCGGCCGGCCATCGACGAAGCCCCAGACATATTGCGCGAAGCTGCCGCGCTCATTCTGCAGCTCGAGATAGCAGCGCGCGTTGGTGACCGCGGCGTCGATCTTCAGGCGATTGCGCACGATGCCGGCGTCGGCCAGCAGCGAGCGCTTTTTCGCGATGCCGTAGCGCGCCACCTTCGCCGGATCGAAGCCGTCGAACGCGCGCCGGTAGTTTTCGCGTTTGGCGAGGATCGTGTCCCACGACAGCCCCGCCTGTGCGCCCTCCAGGAGCAGGAATTCGAACAGCACACGGTCGTCGTGCACCGGCACGCCCCACTCGCGATCGTGGTAGGCGATGGCGAGCGGATTCCTCGCCCAGGCGCAGCGCACAGGCGTCACGCCTTCTCGATGCGGCCCGCGAGGTTGTCCACGATGACCGGGTTTTCCACGTACGCGACTTCCGGCGCGTTGCCATACTTCGCCGTCACCATCGCGCGCCACTCGGCGCTGTAGCAGGCCTGCGCATCGGCCTTCGATTTCCAGAGGTAGATGCCGCCGGCGCGGTCGCCGGCTTCGGTGACGAAATAGTGCTTGCGCACCAGTCCCGGCTTGCCGAGGTACTTCGGCGCCGTCTGGTCGAACGCGGCGGTGGCCTGAGCGAGGTTCATGGGCTGCGGCAGCTTGAAGCTGACGATGGCGATGAGCATGCATGCCTCCTGGTTGGATTGCCGAAGCGGCCTACGCCGCCCTCTTCACGTCGCCGGGTTCGCGGCTGACTTCATGGCTCGCTGGCCGCGCCCGCAGCCTGGTGTCGGTCAGTTCGGCCCTGTCGCGCAGCGCCACGCGGAAGGCCTGGTCCCGCCCCGAAAGGTACTGTTTCGGCCAGTGCTGCGGCAGGTGTTGATACCACGCCGAGGCCTGTAGCGTGAAATACGGATTGGCGAGGTGCGGCCGCGCGAGCGCCACCAGGTCGGCGCGGCCCGCGGCGATCAGCGTGTTCACCTGGTCCGCAGTCGTCACTGCGCCCACCGTCATGGTCGCGATGCCGACTTCGTTACGCACCCAGTCGGAAAAGGGCGCCTGGTACATGCGGCCATACACCGGCTTTTGCTCCGGCACCGTCTGCCCGGTGGAGACGTCGATCAGGTCGCAGCCCGCTTCCTTCAGCATCCGCGCGAGCGCCATCAGGTCCTCGGGCGACAGGCCGCCCGGCGCCCAGTCGGTCGCCGAAATCCGCGCCGACATCGGCTTGTCCTGCGGCCAGGCGGCACGGCAGGCGCGGAACACTTCGAGCGGAAAGCGCATGCGGTTCTCGATCGTTCCCCCGTACTCGTCGCGGCGCGCGTTGGTCAGCGGCGAGATGAAG
This sequence comes from Betaproteobacteria bacterium, assembly GCA_004298325.1. Lineage (GTDB taxonomy): Bacteria > Pseudomonadota > Gammaproteobacteria > Burkholderiales > SG8-39 > 2-02-FULL-66-14. The sequence goes on from SCUF01000200.1 coordinate 1,735, forward strand.
CTCGCGAGCAGGTATCCGTGCGCCATGTGGAGTTCCAGCATGTCGAAGCCGGCCTGCTCGGCATAACGCGTGGCCCGCACGAACTGCCCGCGCACCTGTTCCATGTCCGCGGGCGTCATCTCGCGCGGCAGCTGCGACTCGCCCTCGTAATAGGGGATCGGCGAGGCCGAGATCACGGGCCAGTTGCCTGCCGCGAGCGGGTGGTCGATGCGCTCCCAGCCGAGCTGGGTGGAACCCTTGCGGCCCGAGTGGCCGAGCTGCAGGCAGAGCTTCGCCTTCGAATTGGCGTGGCAGAACTCGGCGATGCGCCTGAAGGCCTGCGCCTGCGCGTCATTCCAGAGGCCCGTGCATCCCGGAGAGATTCTCGCCTCCGCTGAGACGCAGGTCATCTCGATGTACACCAGGCCCGCGCCGCCGATCGCGCGCGAGCCGTAGTGCACGAGATGCCAGTCGGTGGGCATGCCGTCCACCGCCGAGTACTGGTCCATGGGCGAGACCACGACGCGGTTCTCCAGCTGCATGCCGCGCAGCCGGAACGGCGTGAACATCGGCACCGGCGGGTTCGCCGTATCAACCTCATAGCCGTCCGCTCTCTGCTTCTGCGCGAACCAGTGCTGCACGCGCTCGACGAAGCGCGCGTCGCGCAATTGCAGGTTTTCCCAGGTGATCTGCTTCGAACGCGACATGAGGCCGAAGCCGAACTGCGCCGGATCCATGCCCCAGTAGCGCCGCATATGCTCGAACCAGGTGAGCGAAACGTTGGCCGCGTGCTGCGTCTTCTCGACCTCCTCGCGCCGCGCCGTGTCGTAACGCCGCAGCGCCGCTGCCACCGATCCTTCGGCGCGCAAGGCTTCGTAGAGCGCGATCGCGTCCTCCATCGCGAGCTTGGTGCCCGAGCCGATGGTGAAGTGCGCGGTGGCCTTGGCGTCGCCCACCAGCACCACCTTGCCCATCACCCAGGTCTGATTGACGATCGCCGGAAAGTTGCGCCAGAGCGAGCGATTGGCGATCAGCCTGTGGCCCTGCAGTTCCTCCGCGAACAGCGCCTCGAGCGTGGCGATCATGCGCGGCTCGTCCATGCCCTCGAAGCCGAAGCCCGCCCAGGTCGCGTGGTCCATCTCGGCGATCAGCGTGCTGTGCCCCGGCTCGTACTGGTAGCCGTGCGCGACGACGATGCCGTGCGGCGTCTCGCGGAAGAAATACTTGAACGCGTCCATCGGCAGCGTCGAGCCCAGCCAGACGAACTTGTTCGGCCGCAGGTCGACGCTCGGCCGGAAATGATCGCGGTAGGTCTCGCGGATCCTGGAATTGATGCCGTCCGCCGCGAGGATCAGGTCGGAGTCGGCAAACTCGGCAATGTCGTCGACTTCGCGCTGGAACACGAGCCGCACGCCGAGCTCGCGGCAGCGCTCGTGCAGCAGTTGCAGCAGCGTCACGCGCGAACAGCCGCAGAAACCGTTGCCGCCGATGCGCATCACCTCGCCCTTGTAGTGCACGTCGATGTCGCCCCAGTACGCGAAGGCGCGGCGGATCGCCTCGTACGACGGCCCGTCACAGGCCTTGAACGTGTCGAGCGTCTGGTCGGAGAAGACGACACCGAAACCGAAGGTGTCGTCCGGCCGGTTGCGCTCCCAGACCGTGATGTCCCAGGCGGGCCAGGCCTTTTTCGCCAGCGCGGCAAAATATAGTCCGCCCGGCCCGCCGCCGACGATGCTGACTTTCATTCCATGCTCCCGCTCGTGAGGGATTCGGCGCCCGGCGTGCGTCAATCCGGAATGACCGCGGTGGCCTCGATTTCGAGACGCGCCTCGGCATCCACCAGCCCGCGCACCTCGACCACCGTCATCACCGGGTAATGGCGGCCGATCAGCTCGCGATACGCCGTGCCGATCTCGCCCAGGGCGCGGAAGTATTCGCCTCGGTCGACGACGTACCACGTCATGCGCACGATGTGCTCCGGTCGGCCGCCTGCTTCCGCAAGCACCGCGAGGATGTTGGCGAGCGCCTGTCGGAACTGTCCGCCGAAGGACTTCTCGGCAAAATTGCCCTCCGCAGTCCATCCGACCTGCCCGGCGACGTACACCGTCCTGCCGCCGCGCACGGCGATGCCATTGGAATAGCCCCTGGGTCTGGCCCAGCCGGGCGGCTGCAGGATCTGCATCAGGTTTCTCCCTTCATGCCGTCAAGGCTGGCGCAGCCTGAAGCGCTGCAGCTTGCCGGTTTCGGTGCGCGGCAGCGCTTCACGGAACTCGATGGCGCGCGGATACTTGTATGGCGCGATCGCCTGCTTCACGTGGCCCTGCAGGGCGGCCACCATGGCGTCGTCCGGCGCGTAACCGGGCCGCAGCACGACAAAGGCCTTGACGATCGTGCCGCGCTCCTCGTCCGGCCAGCCCACCACGCCGCATTCGGCAACCGCGGCATGCGTCAGCAGCGCACCCTCCACTTCGGGGCCGGCAATGTTGTACCCGGCCGAGATGATCATGTCGTCGGTGCGCGCCTGGTAGTAGAAGTAGCCGTCGGCATCCATCGCATAGGCGTCGCCGGTCAGGTTCCAGCCGTCTTGCACGTATTGCGCCTGCCGGGCGTCGGCGAGGTAACGGCAGCCGGTCGGCCCCTTCACCGCGAGCCGGCCGATCGCCCCCGGCCTGCAGGGCCGGCCCGCGTCGTCCAGCACCGCGGCGCGGTAGCCGGGAATGGCGTAGCCGGTGGCACCGCGGCGCACCCGTTCGGGCGTGTGCGAGATGAAGATGTGGGCCATCTCGGTCGCGCCGATGCCATCGATGATCTCGATGCCGGTGGCCTGCTTGAAGAGCTGGCGCGTCGCATCCGGCAGGGCTTCACCCGCCGAGACGCATTTTCGCAGGCTGCGCAGGTCGAACCGCGGCGCGAGCGCAGCGGTGGCGCGATACATGGTAGGTGCGGTAAACAGCGTCGTGGCGCCGAAGCGCTGCACGGTTTCGAGCAGCGTATCGGGGGCCAGCTTCTCGACCAGGACCACCGAAGCGCCGAAGCGCATCGGGAAGCACAGCAGCCCGCCGAGGCCGAAGGTGAAGGCGAGCGGCGGCGTGCCGCAGAAGATGTCGTCCGCCGAGGGCTGCAGGCAGGAGCGCGGGAAGCAGTCACACATCGCGATCACGTCGCGATGGAAATGCATCGTTCCTTTCGGCATGCCGGTGGTGCCGGAAGTGAACGCGATCAGGGCGACGTCCTCGGCCGCGGTGGCCACGTTGCGGAAACTCGCCGCTTGCAGTGCAGCCAGTGTATCGAGCGCATCCGCCGCGTCGTCGTACCAGTAGCTCACCGCCCTGAGCGTGGGGCAGGCGGGCAGGGCCGCCTTCAGGTCGGCATCCAGCCGCCGGTCGCACAGGGCATGGCTGATCTCGGCCTTGCGGACGATATCGGTCAGCTCCTTGGCGCGCAGCAGCGGCATGGTCGCGACGCAGATGCCGCCCGCCTTCATGATGGCAAACCAGCACGCAGCCATCATCGGATTGTTGGGGCCGCGCAGCAGCACCCGGTTGCCGCGCCTCAGGCCCATGTCCTGCACGAGGACGTTGGCAATGCGGTTGGCCTGCGCCAGCAGCTGCGCATAGGTGCACTGCCCGTCCGGCGTGCGCAGCACGATACGATCGCCCCGGCCGTCCGCCACCATCCGGTCGAGCAGTTCGGTGGCGCAATTCAGGCGCGTCGGATACTGCAGCTCCGGAAGCTCGAACAGCAGCTCCGGCCATTGCGCGCGCGGTGGCAGGTTGTCGCGCGCAAAAGTGTCGACGTAGGCACTGCGTGTCATGCGGGTTCGCTCCACTGGTCCGGCCCCGAGCAGCTCTGTTTCAGCTTCGCCAGCAGCGCGAGCAACCCGTCATGATCGCGCTGGGTCAGGCCGGCGAGGATTTCGACGATCCAGGCTTCGTGCGCACGCGCCATCTCGCCGAAGGCGCGCCGCCCGGTGCGCGTCAGGCGCACGCGGAAGGCCCGGCGGTCGGCGTCCGCAGCGCGCTCGACCAGCCCTTCCCGCGCCAGCTGATCGACGATCCCGGTGACATTGCCGCCGGTGACCATCAGGCGGCGCGAAAGCTCGTTCATTTTCAGTCCCCCGGGGTTGCGCTCCAGCTGCGACATCAGGTCGAAACGCGGCAGCGTGGTGGCGAAGCGCTCGCGCAGCCGCCGGCGCACCACGCGCTCGATCAGCTGCGTGCAGGTGAGCAGGCGCAGCCACAGGCGCAGCGCGCGATGATCATCGGCGCGTGCCGCGCTCTCGCGGTCGGCGGCCGAGCAGGCCGGCATGGGCAATCGCTGGAGGCTTGAATAGATTAAATATAAAGCATTTTGCCCCACACCCGGACGGCTTGTCACGCTGCACTGCGGCAAGGGCGCGCGGGCCCGGTTAGCGCCCGGCTTCCAGCCAGTAGATGGCGAAGCCGAGCGCCACCAGGGCGATATCGGCCACGCCGATGACCAGGAGCAGAAACGTGATCCGCCGCGCCGCGGGCTTCATGGGCAGCCATACGCCGCGCATGAAGACCCGGTATCCCGGCAGCCACCCCCAGCGCCAGTCACGCTCCAGGTACGTCTTGAGCGCGACCCCCCAGGCGTGCAGGCTGCGGTCCACCTCGCGATCTGCCACGGCGTCGTCCGCCGCCGCGGGACGGTATTCGTCGGTGATGCTGAGGCGACTGCCACCGGGTGCGGGCTCGACCTCGAAGCGGGTGCGTATTTTCAAACCGGCGGCGAAATCGAGGCGCCAGGCGCGCTCCGATTCCCGCGTCACGCGCGCATCCAGCACCACCCGCTGTCCATTGCTGTGGTTGCGCAACACGGCGTGGAACCCGTGCGGCGCAGATTGCTGCCAGGTTTCGAATTCGAGAAAGGGGTTGATGCGGTACAGCGTTTCGAGTTGCCGGCAGAACGCGGCGAGCGCAGCGGCCGGGAGCGGGGTTTCGAGCACGACCCAGGCCGCGTCGCGCCCGGGCGGCACGCCGGAGCTCATCGAGGATACGGCACCACCAGCAGCGGCACCACGAGGCCGCGCAGCAGCGTATCGGGGTCCATGCGGGAACGCAGCCCCTTCGCCCGCGGCGGCCGCGGCGAGCCGATGACAACCAGATCCGGCCGCAGCCGCGACGCGCAATCCACCAGGCACTCGGCGGGACGCCCGAGCACGATCTGGCGCGCATAGCGCAGTCCGCGTGCGGCGGCGTCCGCGCGAACGCGCGCAACTTCTGCTTCGATTTCGCGTTCGAGCTGGCGCTCCACGTGCCGGGCGTAGACGTCCCGCGTGCTGGCATTGTTGAGCCAGTCGTCCCCCATCATGCCTTTCCAGAAATCGGGCACGACGACGAGCTGCGACAGCTGCGCGCCGGCGCCGGCCAGCGCGAGGGCGGCGCGCTCTGCGGCGCGCGCGCCCGCGGTGCCGTGACTGGCCAGCAGGATGTGCCGATACGCGCTCAGCTAGATGAAGATGTAAACCAGCAACGCAATCAGCAGCGACAGCACGAGTGCCATGACGTCCTCGTAGCGATCGCTCTTGAACACCGTCAGCGCCGAGCCGCGGTCGAATTTGTCTTCAGCCATGTCGGTCCCCCGGACTCAGATTGTTTCGGCAACCAGCAGCCAGACCACCAGCAGCGATCCGAGCGCCTTGACGACGCCGACGATGCTGCCGACCACCAGCGGCTGGCCACCGGCCTGCTTGATGGAGGCCATCGTGATCTGCATCCCGAGCCCCACCAGGCCGAAAGTGAAGAACCAGGCAATCAGGTTGCGGAACATGGCGATCTTCTTCGCCGTGTGACGCACTGCGCGATGCGCCTTGACCAGGACGTCGTTCGCCGCCTTGCTCATCACCTTGGAGTTGACCAAGCCGCGCAGCGTGGCGTCGTCGTCGATCGACATCAGTTTCTTGTTCTCGATCAGGCGCTGCAGCGCCGCCTTCTGGTCTTCGCGCTGCACCTTGCCCGCCTCGGCCTGCAGGGCCGCCAGGTCCTTGTCGCCGAGCAGCTTGCTGACCGGCTTGCCGTCCTTGTCCTTCGTCGTCATCGCCTTTTCGCTGTTGTCGAAGTACGAACCCTGGTAGTGCTGGGCCGGTGCGAAAATGCCGGTCGACGAAAGCGCGAACATGAGGATGAAACCGAGCACGAACACCGGGAACTTCCCGACCACGACCTGGACCAGGTCCACCCGCTGTGCGCCTTCCTCGCGCTTCACGTACCACACCGCCAGCCACAGCACGATGATCGGCAGGAACAACACGCGCGTGATGTTGAAGATCTCCGCAACCTTCAGCGTCTCGATTCCCGTGGGCTGGAAGGCGAGCGCCGCCCCGGCCACCTGCGCCGAGTTCAGGATCCCGGTGCCGGCCCAGGCGCCGAACTGGATGTAACCCATTCCCATGGCCTTGCCGACGATCGGGAAGATGAACATGCACAGCACGCCGAACAGCAGAATCGTGCCGATGGTGTAGGCGATCTCGGTGGATTTCGCCTGCACTACCGGGGCCGCGGCCACGGCGGCCGAGACGCCGCACACACCGACACCGGCCGACAGCACGCCGGTCATCGAGTTGGGCATGCTGCGGCGCGCACCCAGCCACAGCACGACGCCCACCGAACCGAGCACGAACACGCCGATCAGCACCACCGAGAGGCGTCCGAGGTGCGCCAGTTCGGCAAGGCTGTAGAGCGCGCCGAGCAGGACCACGCCGGTTTTCAGGCCGAGGCGCGAGAGCCTGACGCCGTTCTCGGCCCAGCCGGGCACCTTGAACACGTTGACGATGATGATGCCGGCGATGATCCCCATGACGACGTAGTTGAGGTTCATGACGCTGGCGAAATTGAAACCGAGTGTCGGTGCCGCCGCCCTCCCCCATTTCCCCATCAGCGGATCGAGGCCCCACTTGACGATGAAGGCGACGATCATGATGAAGACCACGCCGCCGATCATGGACAGGAAGTAGTCGGCGTTGCCCTCCTCCTTGGGAGGCGCCAGCAGCTGCCACAGGCCGGCCACGATGGCGATTGCGCCGAAGGTGTAGCCAAGAATGCGCATTTCGCCCATGTGGCGCGCGGTTCCGAGGAAACTGATGAGATCCGCGAGCGCCCCGCTTTGCACCAGGTACGCGTAGGCCACCATGATCACCCCGATGACCAGCGTCCAGACCGTTTTACGTGTGTAGAGCATGCTCTCCCCCCTCCCAGTGAAAGAATGCGGGCATCATCGGCGCGAACTCAAGATGCACGATGTCTACCGCCACCTGCCGAGCAGGTTGCCCACGGTTTGTCGGCACGGCAATATTTTTCTGATTATTCAGATCGGTGCTGTTTTCAGGCATTCTTCTACGCTACCGATTGTCGCGAGATAATAAGAATATTTTCATGAGATCCACAGGAAGTTCTATCGACCCTGCAGCAATCCGCGGGTCGAACCGATCGCTGACCCGTATCCCTGAGGCGACAATCCATATGCTGAAGCAATGCTGCAGTGCCGCGCTGTGCTGGGGTCTGCTTGGAGCGACGGCTTGGGCACAGGACAGGCCCCTGGCGCCAGTGACCACCAAGCCGGCAGCAGCCAAACCCAAGCCGAAAGCGTCCGGCGCCCAAGCGCAGAAGCCGGCGGCACAGCCGGTGCCGGGCGCAGCCGCCGAAGCAGACAGCGCCGGGGTCAAGGCGATCGAAGCGATCTTCGCCTGTGTGGCGCAGGGACTGCCCGATGGCTGGCAGCGTGCCTGGGTGGTGGTGACCGAAATGTCGGGGTCCGCCAAGGAACGGACGTTCGAGGGTCGCTTCACGATGTCGCTCGAGGCCGCGGGCGACCGGCGCTGGAACTTCGTCCCCTGCAATGCGCGCAGCGTCGCGCAAGGCGTCTACGGGCTCAACGATTTCCTCGAGCCGGAAAAGCGCAACTGGAAGGTGGCGACGCTGCTGTTCACCCCCGACGGCCGCTTCGAGCTGAAATACGATTACGCGCGGTAGCGCCCGGGGACCGCCGCGGCCGCAGGCGGCGCCTCAGGCCTTGCGCAGGAAATCGAAATCGCAGCCATGCTCCGCCTGCAGAACGTGATCGATGTACAGCCTGGCGTAGCCGCGCGCGGGCCGCTCGCTCGGAGGGCGCCATGACGCGCGGCGGCGCGCGAGTTCCTCCCCGCCCACCTGCAAGTCGATGCGCCGCTCCCTGACCGAGAGGCGGATGCGATCGCCGTTGCGCACCAGCGCCAGCGGGCCGCCGATCGACGCCTCGGGCGAAACATGCAGGACCACCGTGCCGAACGCGGTGCCGCTCATGCGCGCGTCCGAAATCCGCACCATGTCCTTGACACCCTCGCGCGCGAGCTTGGCCGGGATCGGCAGGTAGCCCGCTTCGGGCATCGCATAACCGCTTTTCGGTCCCGCATTCTGCATCACCAGGAAGTCGTCCGCGGTGACCTCGAGCGCGGGATCATCGATGCGCGCCGCGAGATCGTCCAGCGAGCTGAACACCACCGCGCGCGCCTCACGCTCGAACAGCCGCGGGTCCGCCGCCGAGCGCTTGAGGATGGCGCCGCTCGGCGCCAGCGAGCCGAACAGCGCCACCAGTCCGCCCGAGGGTGCGAGCGGCGCGTCGAAGGACCTGACCACGTCGCGATCCACCCACTGCGGCTCACGCGCCAGCCGCTCGCCGAGCGTCTCTCCCGCCACCGTGATGCATTCGAGATTGAGCAGCGGCTTGAGTTCGCGCAACACGGCGCCCAAGCCCCCCGCGGCATTGAGATCGGACATGTAATGCTGGCCGCTGGGCTTGAGGTCCACCAGCACCGGGGTTGCATCGGACAACTCGTTCAGCTTGGCCAGCGGCAAGTCCACGCCGACGCGTCCGGCGATCGCATTGAGGTGCACGATCGCATTGGTCGAGCCGCCGATGGCCAGGAGAACGCGCAGGGCATTCTCGACCGATGGCCGGGTAATCACCTGCGAAGGCCGGATCGGGTTGCGCGCCAGCGCGACCGCGCACGCACCGCTCGCCTCCGCGGCACGCAGGCGGTCGGCATGCACCGCCGGAATCGCCGCCGTCCCCGGCAGCGTCATGCCGAGCGCCTCCGCAATCGCCGCCATGGTCGACGCCGTGCCCATCACGGCGCAGGTCCCCGCCGTCGTGGCAAGATTGCCTTCGACCTCCGCGATTTCCTTCGCGTTCACCTTGCCGGCGCGATGCAGCGCCCAAAACCGGCGGCAGTCGGTGCAGGCGCCGAGCCGCTCGCCGCGAAAAGAGGTCGGCATCATCGGTCCGGCGAGCAGCTGCACCGCCGGCAGATCCGCCGACGCGGCCCCCATCAATTGCGCCGGGACCGTCTTGTCGCAGCCGCCGACCAGCACCACGGCGTCCATCGGCTGCGCGCGGATCATCTCCTCGACATCCATCGCCATCAGATTGCGGAACATCATCGAGGTCGGGCTGAGAAAGACTTCCCCGAGCGAGATGGTCGGGAATTCGAGCGGCAGTCCGCCCGCGGCCAGCACGCCGCGCTTGACCGCCTCGACCAGTTCCGGAAAGTGACGGTGGCAGTTGTTGAAACTGCTGCGCGAGTCGGCAATCCCGACCACCGGACGCTCGAGCAGCGCCCCCGAGTAGCCCATCGATTTGGCGAACGAGCGCCGCAGGTACAGCGAGAAGCCGGCGTCGCCGTAATTGGTGAGGCCGCGGCCAAGTCCACTCTTCGATCGTTCGGTCATGTCTTGCGTCCTGTGACTTCTCTAAGTGTTTGATTTATAGTAGTGGGCAGACTCCCACTATCCTTTGGCAAAAACTTGTGGTTGATTTCCCACTGCAGCCGGGCCTATCGTCCCCGGCCAGGAGCGTGGCATGCAGACACTGGCGCAACGGGACGGCGGCTTGCTCGAGAGCATTGCCCAATTCTGCCGCATCAGCGGCATGGCCGAGTCCACTTTCGGACGGCATGCAGTCAATGACGGCAAGTTCGTCGCGCGCTTGCGCGACGGCGCGCGCGTCACGCCGGAAACGCTGGATCGCGTCAGTCGCTACATGGCGCTGCGCGGCATCGCCACGCCGCAGGCGCCGCACGAGCTGCGCCAGCTGATTCGCGTCGCCGGGCGCCCGCCGGGCGCCGCGCAGGCGGGCACGGCGGAGGACGCACCGTCGCGCAATTTCCGTTTTTTCGACAATCGGCAGAAATACCTGCTGTTCGTTTCGACCTGCGGCGAAAAGGAGATGATCGCCCGCCGCGTCGGCATGGAACTCGCCAACCTCCGTCCGCGGCCGCCCGCGGTGCGCGTGTTCGACGCCGGGATGGGCGACGGCACCGTGCTGACGCGCGTCATGCGCGAGATGCACCGGCGCTTTCCGACCATGCCGTTCTATTTCGTGGGCAAGGAGGTGAGCCTCGAGGACGTGCGGCTGTCGCTCGCCAAGATGGCCGACCGGTTTTTCGAGCACCCG
>SCUF01000201.1 GCA_004298325.1 Betaproteobacteria bacterium
GAGTTCGTGATCAACGTCAAGGAGACCGGCAAGATCCTGCTGGTCAGCTACAAGGACATCAACAACCTGAAGACCACCGAGATCGAGGCCGCCAAGTTCCTGCACGACGGCGGCTGGGACGCGAGCAAGCGCTACTTCCTGGTCGCGGCCAACCAGTCCAACAAGATCGCGGTCGTCGACACCAGGGAAGGCAAGCTCGAGAAGCTGATCGACGTCGACAAGATCCCGCACCCGGGACGCGGTGCGAACTTCATCGACCCGAAATTCGGGCCGGTGTGGGCCACCGGCCACCTCGGCAGCGAGAAGATCGCGCTCATCGGCACCGACCCCAGGAAGAACAAGAACAACGCCTGGAAGGTGGTGCGCATGCTCGACGGCCAGGGCGGCGGCAACCTCTTCATCAAGACGCACCCGAAGTCGAAGAACCTGTGGGTCGACACGCCGCTCAATCCGGATCCGAAGCTCGCACAGTCGGTCGCGGTGTTCGACATCGCCAACCTCGACAAGAAACCCGAGGTGCTGCCGATCGGCGAATGGGCCGGCGTCGGCGAAGGCGCCAAGCGCGTGGTGCAGCCGGAGTACAACAAGGCCGGCGACGAGGTGTGGTTCGCGGTCTGGAGCGCGAAGAACCAGCAGTCGGCGCTCGTGATCGTGGACGACAAGACCAGAAAGCTCAAGCACGTCATCAAGGACCCGCGCATCATCACGCCGACCGGGCACTTCAACGTCTGGAACACGACCTACGACATCTATTGATGCGCGCTGGGTCCCGGCAATCCGCGGCGGCGCTCTGCGCCGCCGTTTTCTTTTGCGCTTCTGCCGCAGCGCAGCCCGTCTGGGGGGAAGCGGAGATGCGCGCCTCGCGCGTCGTGCATTACGCGCCTGGCGCGCTGCCCGACGCACCGGCGTTCGCGGCGGACCCGCTCAACCTCTTCATCGTGGTCGAGGCGGGCGACGATCACGTCACGCTGCTGGACGGTGACCGCCTCGAGCCGATCCACCGTTTCGCTTCGCGTCCGTCGCTGCAGGGGGATCCGCAATTCTCGCCGGAAGGACGTTACGTGTTCTTCGCCTCGCGCGAGGGCTGGATCGCGAAGTTCGACCTGTGGAACCTGAAGACCGTGGCGGAGGTGCGCGCCGGCAGCGACACGCGCAGCCTCGCCGCGTCCTCAGACGGGCGCTTCGTGGCCGTGGGCAACGCGGTGCCGGCCGCCCTGGTGGTGCTCGACGCGGACCTGCAGCCCGTGAAGCTGCTGGCCGCAACCGACACCGCGAATCGGCGCACCTCACCGGTGTCGCAGGTACGCAGCGCTGCGGCGCGCCGCAGCTTCGTCGCCGCGCTGCCGGATCTGCGGGAAATCTGGGAAGTCTCCTACGATCCGGCGGCGCCGGAGATCGCCCAAGGATGGGTGCACGATTACAAGCTGCGCGAAGGCCGCTTCGTCCCCGGATTCCTCAATCCACGGCGCTCGCCGCTCGATGACGCGATCGAGGATTTCCGCCTCCTGCCCGACGGCCGCCGGCTGGCGGGCGTCGCGCGCGGCGGCGACCGGGGCCAGGTGATTCACCTCGACGTGCGGCGCCGGATCTCGAGCCTCGATCGCGACCGCTTCGAAGCCATCGGCAGCCCAGACCCGGAAATCGTCGCCCGGTTGCAGGCCGCAACCGGCACGGCGCTGGCCGACGTCAGCTTCGACCGCCACGGCCGTTACGCCTTGGCGAGCCTGCCGGGGACGCCGGACACGCTGATCGTCTACGGCACGTCAACCCTGCGGGAGGTGAAACGTTTATCGGTGCGCAAACTTATGGGAAAATACAACGTTTTCAACCAGATCAGGCGTCACTCGGGAAACTACTCACCATGAAAGGAAATTCCATGCTGGTCCGTACCGCCGTCATCGCCGCGCTCGCCGCGGGCTTCACGTTGGCCGCCCCCGCGCGCGCCGACGAAGCCCTGGCGAAGAAGCACAACTGCCTCGCTTGCCATCAGCTCGACAAGAAATCGGTCGGGCCTGCCTACAAGGACATCGCGAAGAAATACAAGGGCCAGAACGTGGCGGCCAAGCTGGAGGAAAAAGTCAAGAAAGGCGGCTCCGGGGTCTGGGGCCAGGTGCCGATGGCGCCGAATCCGTCGGTGCCCGACGCCGACATCAAGAAGCTCGTCGCCTGGGTTCTGGCGATGTAACGCGGCGGTACCGCATCACGACGCAACGGGGGCTACGGCCCCCGTTTCCATTGGTGCGGCTCGCAGGAACACGCCCTGCTTCGCGAGCGCCGACTGCAGTTCGGCAATGTTCACCGCGCGCGGCGCGATTCCGCGCGCCGCCGCCAGCGCGGCGCCCGCACCCGCGGCCTGGCCGGTAATCCAGCATTGCGGGATCTCGCGCAGGAAACCGTGCGAATTCGGGTCGCAGGCGACATGCCGGCCGCAGGCGAGCAGGCCCTCGAGTTTCTCCGGCACCAGGCTGCCGTAGGGAATCGAGATGTTGGGAAATTTCGGCGACACGCTCGGCGTCACGCCGATCTCGTCGTCGAACACCTGCGCCGTGGGCCACTGCGCGCGCGTCACGCGGCGCACCCCGACCAGCCTGCGGCTGTGGCGCACCCCGAGCTGCGGCGCCGAGAGCATCAGAAACGCCCCCTCGAATCCCGGCGCTTGGGCGCGATAGAAATCGAGGTGCTCGGCCATCAGCCGGTGCGAGCGGATCTCGACCTCGGTCTGGTCGTCGACGTCAAGCCCCGAGAATCCGGACTGGCGCGGCCCCATGAAGAGCGCGATGTCGTTGCGCCAGGCGACGAACGGCCGCTCGAACAGGCGCAGCCGCTCGCGGCCGCGCGCCATGAATTGCGAGAATTGCGCGGGCTGCCCCGCCCTGAACTCGAGCCAGCGCGACATGTCGACGCCGCCGAACAGCCACGCCGTGTTCATGCAGTGGTGGATGTCGTCGGGCGCGATGTCCGACTCGAACGCCGCGCCCGCGCGCGCGAACAAATCGCCGTCGCCGGTGGCGTCCACCACGACTTTCGCCAGCACCGCCTGGCGACCGGCCTTCGACTCGAAAATCGCGCCACGCACCGCGCCGCCCTCGACGATCGGGGAGGCCGCCCAGCTGTGATAGGCGAGACGCACTTTCTGCTCGAGCACCATCTCCTGCGACAGGAGTTTGAGGCGCTCCGGATCCAGCGTCGGCGACCAGGTCACGACGCCATGAAAAGCTGCGGTGCGATGCGCCCAATGCGCGGCGCGCGCGGCGTCGCGCGAACCCCATTCCTCGCGCGCCGGGCCGGCCATCGCGTCCGGCGGCAGGCGATCGAAAATGTCCTGCGCGAAACCACGGATCACCTCGCGACCGTCCCAGTCGGTCATGCGATCGATCCAGATGACCAGGCCGCCGGTCGAAAGCCCGCCGAGGTGGTTGTAACGCTCGAGCAGGATCACTTCCGCGTCGAGCCGGGCCGCCGACACGGCCGCGGCGGTGCCCGACGGCCCGCCGCCCACCACCAGCACGTCGCAGCGGCGATAGACCGCAATGTCGCGCGCCGGCTCGTGCAACACGCCAAGCGGCGCATCGCGGCCGCGGCTGCGCTCGCCCGCGAACACGGGCGAGGTCATCAGGCTTTCGTCGCCGCGGTCGACCGATCCCACGGTCGGCTCAATTACCATGGCCGTCTTGCGGCGTTGAGACGCACACGGCGCAGGTCCGCGCGCAGGGCGGCTTCCGGAAACGCCGCCAGCGCGGCCTTGCGGTCGACCGCAAACGGCTGCTGCACCCCCGGCGGCGGCATCGCGGCGGCCGGGTAATAGGCGATCGCCTGCGCCTTGGGGGGCTTGCCGAGCGCAAGCCCGCGCCGGTTCGCGCTGCGCGGCGCGACGATCCTGCCGTCCACGATCTCGAGATCGGTCCACCAAGTCTTGACGGGATTGATCGAGCCGTTGCCGAGGCGGTCGTCGAGCGCAACGATCCAGCGCCGCGTGAATGGCAGGTGGATCGCGGCCCAGAGAAAGGCGCGGTGCGCGAGCAGCCCTTCGTGGTTGTACGGGCAGGTCTTCATGCAGCGGCCGCAGGCCGAGCCGTGCGGATTGGTGACGCGATAGCGCGTGCAGCGCTCGACGTCCGGCTTCCACATCTCGTAGCCGTTGAACAGCACCTTGTCGCCGTGCGAAATCGCGCTGCACGGGCACTCGCGCGCGCACTTGCGGCACTTCGAACAGGTGTCCTGCAGTCCGAAGTCGATCGGCAGGTCGTGGGCGAGCGGCAGGTCGGTGGTGATCACTGCGCTCTTGAAGCGCGGCCCCACGAACGGGTTGAGCACGATCTCGCCGATGCGCGCGAGTTCCCCCAGCCCCGCCAGCAGCACCAGCGGCAGCTGCAGCACGTCGGAATCGGCGTTGGTCTGCGAGCGCGCGCTCCAGCCGAGCGAGCGGATGAACGCCGCCACCACGCCGCAGACTTCGCCGCCGCGC
>SCUF01000202.1 GCA_004298325.1 Betaproteobacteria bacterium
CGCGCCGCCCAGGTCGAAGCCGGCTTCGTTCAGCTCGTTGAAGGCGTCCTGCACCTTGTCGGTGCGCGCGCCCTGGAACATGATGTCGCCCGACTGGCCGTGGAACGCGATCAGGCCCGAACCGTGCTTCTCCCAGATGTCGCACAGCTTGCGCAGCGTCCGGGTGTCGTAGTGCATGCCGGCGGGCGGTTGCACGCGCAGGGTGTGGAATTCGGCCGCGTCGGGGTAGACCGGCTTGTCGTTTGCGTCCTTCAGTTCGGTGAAGCGCGGGATGACGCCGCCACCGTAGCCGTAGACGCCGACCGTGCCGCCCTTCCAGTAGCCCTTCTTCGTACGGTACGAAGTCTCGAGCTGCCCCATGAGGTCGGCCATCATGTCGTTGTCTTTGGCGAGGCGCTTCAGGCCGGTGACGAAACTGGGCCAGGGACCCGACTCGAGCTGGTCGAGCAGGGGTGTATCGTGGGGTTTCTTCGCCATGGTTCCTCCTCCTGGGTCTGGGGGCACGATCGATCCGACTGTAGCCGGGTGCGGGCGGCGCCGTAATCATCCCAGCGGGTATTCGGGCATAACCCTGATGGGGTATGGGCGCTTCACCCACCGGGGAATAGGCACGTCACGCAGGCGCGGCTTCAATGCTCCGATGGCCGCGCTCACGCCCCTTGCCAGCATTGCCGTACCGCTTGGCGGGCAGCAGCTCGAGCTGCAGGAGATCGTGCACGCCGAAGGCGCGATGCCCCTGCTGCGCGTGCGCATCCGCGAAGGCAAGCGCTTCACCGTGCTCGACATCGATCCGGTCTCGGCGCGGCGCTGGGGCGAGGCCATGGTCGCCTGGGCCGGGCGGCAGCCCGGCGGATGACCGTGGGTTCGGCAGCCGATTCCGATTACGTCGACCTCGCCTTCGCGCTCACGGGCGAACCGCTGCCGCACGATCATTCCCTCGCGCTCTGGGACGCGCTGGTGCAGGCGGCACCTGCCCTCGCCGGGGACGATTCGCTCGCGGTGCTGCCGGTGCGCGCCGCCTCCGCCGGTGACGGCCGCCTGGTGTTGCAGCGCCACAGCCGCCTGCTGCTGCGGCTGGCGACGTCGCAGGTCGATACTCTGCTCGCGCTGTGCGGCCGGCAGATCGAGATCGCGGGCGCGCGGGTCTCGCTCGGTGGCGCGAAAACCCGGGGGCTCGCGCACCATGCGACCCTTTACGCGCATCGCGTCGCCGCCGAGCAGGACGACGAAGCCGAATTCGTGCGCCAGGCGACCCGCGACCTCGAGCGCCTGGGCGTGCGCGCCGAGTTCATCGTCGGCAAGCGCACGCTGACGCGCGGCCCCGAGGGGCCGCTGGCCGGATTCAGCCTGATGCTGGCAGACCTCCCACCGCGGCAGTCGCTCGCGCTGCAGGCCTCGGGGCTGGGCGCGCACCGCCGTCTCGGCTTCGGCATTTTCGTCGGACACAAATAGGATTCCGCCATGGGATACATGATCGAGGGCAGCGAGCGTGAAACCGACGAGGAGGGTTTTCTGCTCGAGCCGGACTTTTCGGAGGCGGCGGTCGAAGTGATCGCCGCCGCCGAAGGCATCGCGCTCACCGATGCGCACCGCGCCGTGATCCGGTACCTGCGCGAGCAGTACCGGGAGCATGGCCAGACGCCGAATTTCCGCAACCTGCTCAAGGGCATCGCGGAGTCGGTGCACCCCGGGGCGGACAGCAAATACCTGTACGAGCTGTTTCCCGCCGGGCCGGCGCGGCAGGGCGCGAAAATCGCCGGCCTGCCCAAACCGTTCGGCAAGGGAGGATACTGATGGGCGCCCCGTACGTGGAGGTTCGCATGCACGCCAAACCCGCCGTCACGCTCGACCTGACCGGACTGACCTGTCCGGCCCCGCTGCTCGGGGCGAAGCGCGTGCTCGACGACCTCGATGCGGGCCAGGTGCTGCTGCTGGTTTCGGATTGTCCCGGCACGTTCGACGACCTCTCGGCCTGGGTGAAGCTGACCGATCACGAGCTGATCGCGACCGAGAAGGGCGAAGGCCGGCGCACCCAGTACTACCTGCGCAAGGGCCACCAGGCGCCGCCCACCGCCCACGTCACGCTCGACATC
>SCUF01000203.1 GCA_004298325.1 Betaproteobacteria bacterium
TCGCCAGCACGCCCGCAGGATCGAGCCGGGAGAGATCCGGCGGCCGCGGCCGCTCGGGCGCGAGGCCCTGCGCGTACCAGAACGGAATCCCGTTCTGCACGAACACCACCGGCGTGTCCTGGCCCAGCAGCGGCTTCGCCTGCCCGGCAAACACGCCAAGCAGGTTCGCCTTGAGCGTCACGAACACGAGGTCCTGCTCACCCAGATCGGCCGCCTGCTCGCTGCCCCTGACGGCGCCACCCAGGGTTTCGCCGCCCGTATGCAGGGCTATGCCCCTGGCGCGCATCGCCTCGAGATGTGCACCGCGTGCGAATACCGAGACGTCGTGCCGCTGTGCCGCGAAGCGGGCCGCGAGGTGCCCGCCTACAGCGCCGGCGCCGAACACGCAAATGCGCATCGTGCTGAGCCCTATCGTCGAGAAGCGGGGATTCTAGCCGCGGCGGATGTGGTTATCGCGTCGCGAGCAGCGCGAGCGACACCAGTACCACGAGGATGATCGCGAGGCCAACGAACGCGCCCACGACCACCTGGAAGAACGTCACGGTGGCGCCATCGCGGTGCCACGTGTCGCGCTTGCCGATCGCGATCAGCGCGAAGAACATCGTCGCTGCGACCTGGCCGACGCTCGCCTTCTTCTTCGGCGTTTCGGGCCTCCCCATGCAGCGCATGATACCCGGCCACTGGCGGCCGCAAGTCATGCGGGCTTACGCCCGGCACCAGTCGCCGATGATCGCCTCGTAGATCGCCACCGACTGGCGAATGCGTTCCAGGCTGCAATATTCGTCGGTCTGGTGCGCCATGTCCGCCTCTCCGGGACCGAGGACGACGGTCGGCGCACCGGCGTAGACCTTGAGGAGATTCGCCGCGTCGGTCATGTAGGGCGCGGTGCGCGGCTGGGGCGCCTCGCGCAGGATGGACTTGCAGATTTCAAATACGCGCTGTACCCACTCCTGTTCCGGCGCGGTCCAGACCGGGGACAGATTCGAGAACACCTCGAACCGGGCTTCCTCGCCCACCATCGCCTGCAGCCGCGCCAGCAGCGCCGTGTGGTCCATTCCCGGCACCGTGCGGATGTCGACGCCGATCCTCGCCGCGTCCGGCACCAGGTTCACGCCGCTGCCGCCCTCGAAGGTGCCGACGTTGAGCGTCGGCGCACCCATCACCGGGTGCGGCGGCGCGCCGAAGTCGAAGGCTTCCAGTTTCGCGGTCGCGCGCGCGGCCTTGTAAATCGCGTTCACGCCGAGTTGCGGCATCGAGCCGTGCGCCGAGACGCCGCGGAAGGTGGCGTGCAACTTGATCGAACCTTTGTGGCCGACCAGCGGGTCGTTCGACGTCGGTTCGCCCACCACGATCGCGCCTGCCCGACCCATCAACTGCGGCAGCTTTGCCAGATGCTCCGAACCGATGCAGCCGTTCTCTTCCGCAGCGGTAAGCACCAGCACCATGCCAGGCGTTCCAGCGAGCTTGTTGCCGAACGCGCGCGCTGCGGTCAGCATCGCCGCCACGCCCGCCTTCATGTCGGAGGAGCCGCGGCCGTAGAGCCGGTCGCCGTCGGTTTCGCCGCTGAACGGGTCTTTCGTCCACTTGCGCGTGCCGAGTGGCACCACGTCAAGGTGGCCGGTGAGGCAGAGCGGTGGCCTGGCGTCCGAGCCGCCGGCGCGCGCGATTACGCTCGTGCGCGCGTCTTCGTACTCGTGATACTCGACCTTGAAGCCCCATTCCTCCAACAGCGCGCCCGCGTGGTGCGCGCAGTCGCGCTCACGGCCGGGCGGGTTGATGGTGTCGAAGCGGAGAAGATCGCGCGTGAGGGAAATAGCGTCGCTGGCGGTCATACGCTGAATGATACCGGGCTAACAGATCAGGACATCGACGGGGTGAAAAGGCGGAAACCGTGGCGATTCCCGGATTCCGCGTAAGCGCGTGAACACCAAGAAACCAGGAGTTCAACGCAAAGACGCGTTAATCCTCTCCAGCATCCCCGCCCCCGGACATAACTCCTTTTCCCCGAGCCGGTTGAATGCCGTCTCGCAGGTGTTGAGATGGGCGTGGAGGTCTTCCGCGTCCGGCGCCAGATAAAGCAACCCGGTCAGCACTTCGCCCTTCGCCGCGGCCGTGGCGATGTGGGTGACGGCGTTGATCCGGTCGCTCGGATCGTAGCTGGCGTCGAGCTTGCGCAGCTTGATGATCGAGCCGTCGTGCTGCGGCACCTCGATCATGCCGCCCTCGCTGTAATCCACGGTGATCGCTTCGCGGTTCGGCCAGAAATCGAGCCGGTTCACCGCTGCGTTGTGCTCGCGCACGTAGTCGTAGCTCTTGGTGGAGCCCGCGTGGTTGTTGAACGCCACGCAGGGGCTGATCACGTCGATGAACGCCGCGCCCGGGTGCGCGATCGCGGCCTTCACCAGCGGCACCAGCTGCTGCTTGTCGCCCGAAAAGCTGCGCGCGACGAACGTCGCGCCCATGAGCAGCGCGAGGCTCACGGTGTCGATCGCCGCGTCGGCATTGACCTGCCCCCGCTTCGCCTTCGAGCCCTTGTCCGCGGTCGCGGAGAACTGGCCCTTGGTAAGCCCGTACACCCCGTTGTTCTCCAGGATGTACGCCATGTTCACGCCGCGGCGCATGACGTGCGCGAACTGCCCGAGGCCGATCGAGGCCGAATCGCCGTCGCCCGAAACGCCGAGATAGATCAGATCCCGGTTCGCCAGGTTCGCCCCGGTCAGCACCGAAGGCATGCGCCCGTGCACCGTGTTGAAGCCGTGCGACTGGCCGAGGAAGTAGTCCGGCGTCTTGGAACTGCAGCCGATGCCCGAGAGTTTCGCCAGCCGGTGCGGCTCGATCGCGAGGTCCCAGCAGGCCTGGATGATCGCCGCCGAAATCGAATCGTGCCCGCAGCCGGCGCAGAGCGTCGAGACCTTGCCTTCGTAGTCGCGCCGCGTGTAGCCGAGCCGGTTGGCCGGCAGCGTCGGATGGTGCAGCCTGGGTTTGGCGAGGTAGGTCATGCCGCCTTGTTCCTCATGATCGGCCGCACGTTGAGCGCGGCGGCGATGCGCGCGATCTCGCGCGTGATGAAGCGCGCGGTGATCGGCGTGCCGTCGTAGTGCAGCACCGAGATCAGGCTCGCGGGATTGATGCCGGCGTCGTTGACCAGCAGGGTCTTCATCTGCGCGTCGCGGTTCTGCTCGATGACGAACACCTTCGAGTGCGAGGCGACGAAGTCCGCGATCTCGTCCTGGAACGGGAACGCCCGCACGCGCAGCGCGTTGACGAAGATCCCCTGGGCCGCGAGCGCCTCGAGCGCCTCGTGCATCGCGGGTGAAGTCGAGCCGTAGTAGATCGCGCCGAAGCGGGCCGGCTCGCGCGCCGCGGTCAGCACGGGCCTGGGCACCAGCTGCTTGGCGCTCTCGAACTTCTTCAGCAGCCGCTGCATGTTGTAGACGTAGTCCGGGCCCGCCTCCGAATACGCCGCGTACGGGTTCTTGCTCGTGCCGCGCGTGAAGTAGGCGCCGCGCGTCGGGTGGGTCCCCGGGTAGCTGCGATACGCAATGCCGTCGCCATCGACGTCGAGATAGCGGCCGAACTCCCGGCCTGCCTCCAGTTCGTCGGCCGTCATCACCTTGCCGCGGTCATACTGCCGCGCCTCGTCCCATTGCAGCGGCTCGCACAGCCGCTGGTTCATGCCGATGTCGAGGTCCGTCATGACGAACACCGGTGTCTGCAGCCGGTCGGCAAGATCCAGCGCCGCGGCCGCGTGATCGAAGCATTCGCGCGGGTCCTCGGGAAAGAGCAGCACGTGCTTGGTGTCGCCGTGCGAAGCGTAGGCGCACGCCAGCAGGTCCGACTGCTGCGTGCGCGTCGGCATGCCGGTAGAGGGCCCGCCGCGCTGCACGTTGATGATGGTGACCGGGATCTCGGCGAAATACGCCAGGCCGATGAACTCGGTCATCAGCGACACGCCCGGCCCAGAAGTCGCGGTGAAGGCGCGCGCGCCGTTCCAGCCCGCGCCCACCACGATCCCGATCGAGGCCAGTTCGTCCTCGGCCTGCACGATGGCGAACTTGTTCTTCCCGGTCTCCGGGTCCACCCGCAGCCGCGAGCAGTAGCGCTGGAAGGCCTCCGCCAGCGACGAGGACGGCGTGATCGGGTACCAGGCGCAGACCGTGGCGCCGCCGTAGACGCAGCCGAGCGCCGCCG
>SCUF01000204.1 GCA_004298325.1 Betaproteobacteria bacterium
ACCACGTGCAGCGGGTGGATGGTGTGCGTGTACATGCCCGGCATGCGGCGCACGGGCTCGAGCCCCTTCAGGGCCTGGATCGCGGAAGCGTCGTAAACCTGCTTGGCCATGGATCTAGTGGATTTCTTTCGACCGCATACTACATATTGTAGCGCCGGCGCCTCTGCGCCACGCCGGAGCGGCCGGCGCACTCCAACGCGGATCGCGGGGTCGGATCACACCGTGGCGACCCTCATGCGCCCGGAGGCGGCGAGATCATCCCAGCGTCGGCATGTGAAAGCCCGGCGCCGGCGTGTCCTGATGCGGCCAGCGCGTGGTGACCACCTTGGTGCGGGTGTAGAACTTGGTCGCCTCGACGCCGTGCACGTGCAGGTCGCCGAAGAGCGAGTTCTTCCAGCCGCCGAAGGAGTAGTACGCCACCGGCACCGGGATCGGCACGTTGACCCCGACCATGCCGACGGTGATCTCGTTTTCGAAACGCCGCGCCGCGCCGCCCGACTCGGTGAAGATCGCAGTGCCGTTGGCGTAGGGATTGCGGTTGACGAGCGCGATCGCGTCCTCGAGCGTGTCGACGCGCAGCACCACCAGCACCGGGCCGAAGATCTCGTCGCGATGGATGCTCATTTCGGGCGTGACGCGATCGAAGAGCGTGGTGCCGAGGAAAAAACCGCCCTCCGACCCCGCCACCTTGCAGCCGCGGCCGTCGAGCACCAGTTCCGCCCCCTCCTTCACTCCGGCATCGATGTAGGAAGCGACCTTGTCGCGGTGCTGGCCGGTGATGAGCGGGCCCATGTCCATGCCGTCGCGGTCGCCCGGCCCGATGCGGATCGCCGCGGCCTTCATCTTCAGCAGCGCGACCAGCGGATCGGCCGCGGCGCCCACCGCCACCACCGCGGAGACCGCCATGCAGCGCTCGCCCGCGGAACCGTACGCCGCGCCGATCAGCGCCTCGGCGGCGAATTCGAGATCGGCGTCGGGCAGCACCACCGCATGGTTCTTGGCGCCGCCGAGCGCCTGCACGCGCTTGCCGTGCCGCGCCGCGGTCTCGTAGATGTGCCTCGCCACCGGCGTCGAGCCGACGAACGACACCGCGTCGATGCCGGGATGCGAGAGGATCGCATCGACCGCGACCTTGTCGCCGTGCACCACGTTGAAGACGCCGTCGGGCAAGCCCGCCTTCTGCAGCAGCTCGGCCATGCGGAGCGAGGCCGAAGGATCTTTTTCCGAGGGCTTCAGGATGAAGGCATTGCCGCAGGCGATCGCCACGGGGAACATCCACAGCGGCACCATCACCGGGAAATTGAACGGCGTGATGCCCGCGCAGACGCCCACCGGCTGGCGCACGGTGTGCGTGTCGACCTGCGTGCCGACGTTCTCCGAATGCTCGCCCTTCAGAAGGTGCGGGATGCCGCAGGCGAACTCGATCACTTCCATGCCGCGCTGCACCGAGCCGAGCGCATCGGGAATGGTCTTGCCGTGTTCCTCGCTGACCAGGCGCGCGAGATCCTTCTGCGCGTCTTCCATCAGGCGCAGGAAGCGCTGCATCACGCGCGCGCGCCGCAGCGCCGGCCAGTTGCGCCATTCGGCCTGCGCCGCGCTCGCCGCGTCGACCGCCTCGTTCACCACTTCGTGCGAGGCGAACGGCACGCGCCGCACCACCTGCCCCGCGGCCGGGTTGAAGACTTCGCCCATGCGCGCCGCCGCGGGCACGGCGGCGCGGCCATGGATCCACATCGGAATGACTTCCAGCTTGATTTCTGCGGGCTTGTCCATCGGCACCTCCGGGCGGACAATTCTACGTCGAAAGCCAACAGGCCCTGACGGCGCGCGAGCGGCTGCAGGCGGCACCGGCGCCGCGGCTGGCCGGGGATCGGAGGACGAAATGGATATTCCGCTGCAGACCATCGACCAGGTCCGCGCCACGGCGATCGACCTGGCGTTCAAGTTCGGGCCGAAGCTGCTCGTCGCGGTGCTGATCCTGGTCGCGGGCTACCTGGTCGGCCGCTGGGCGGGCGGCGTCACGACGCGCGCCATCGCGCGCTTTCGTTTCGAACCGCCGGTGCGCGTACTGATCGAGCGCATCGTGCGCGTGGTCGTGCTCGGCCTGTTCCTCATCCTGGCGCTGCAGAACCTGGGCGTCGAACTGCTGCCGCTCATCGCGGGCCTGGGCGTCGCCGGTGCCGGTGTCGCGCTCGCCATGCAGGGCGTGCTGGGCAACATGGTCGCCGGGCTGACGATCATCTTCACGCAGCCGTTCCGCGTCGGCGACTACATCTCGATCGTCAAGGAAGAGGGCGCTGTGCTCGACATCAGCCTGTTCAACACCACGCTGGGACACCCCGACCTGTCGAAAGTCGTGATTCCCAACCGCAAGATCGTGGGCGAGGTGCTGCACAACTACGGGCGCATCCGCCAGCTCGCGCTCGAAGTCGGCGTCGCCTACGACACCGATCTCGCGGCCGCGGTGAGCGCGGTGCACGCGGTGCTCGGGGCCAATCCGCGCGTGCTGCCGGAGCCCGCGCCTCTCATTTTCGTCGCGCGGCTCGCCGAATCGATCCGCATCGGCGTCAGTCCCTGGGTCAACGTGGCCGATTACGTCGCCGTGGTGGGCGAGCTCAACCGCGCCATCCTGGAGGCGTTCCGCGACCGGCGCATTGTCATCCCGATGCCGCGGCGCGAGGTGCACCTGGTCGGCAAGACCGCCTGATCGCCGTGGCATGAGCGCGCCACTGGTGCCGGCGCCGCTGGCGTTCGCCGCGGATGGCACCCCGTTTTCGGAAGCCTTCGGCGACGTCTATCACAGCGCCGAGGGCGGGCCCGGTCAGGCACGCCACGTCTTTCTCGCCGGCAATGGGCTGCCCGAACGCTGGCGCGGCCGACGCCGCTTCACGGTGCTCGAGACGGGCTTTGGCCTCGGCCTGAACTTTCTCGTCACCTGGGATGCGTGGCGCGCCGACGCCGGGTGCTGCGAGCGCCTGCACTTCGTTTCGCTGGAGAAACACCCGTTCACGCGCCACGACCTCGAGCAGCTGCACGCGCGCCATCCCGAATTCGCGCCGCTCGCCGCGCAGCTGCACTCAGCCTGGCCGCTGCTCGTGCCCGGCGTGCACCGCCTGGAATTCGAAGGCGGGCGCGTCGTGCTCACGCTGGCGTTCGCCGATGCGACGCACGCGCTGCGCGAGCTGCGCCTCGCGGCCGACGCGGTTTTTCTCGACGGCTTCGACCCGCGGCGCAATCCGGAGCTGTGGTCGCCCGAGCTGATGCGGGGGGTGGCGCGCGCCTGCGCGCCCGGCGCGACCGCGGCCACCTGGAGTGCCGCGGCCGCCGTGCGCGAAGCGCTGCGCAGCGCCGGATTCGAACCGCAAAAGCACCCCGGATTTGCGCCCAAGCGGGACATGCTGCGGGCGCGCCTCGTGCGCGGCGGGCGAGAAGCGGCAGCGCCCGGCGAGCGCCGCGCGCTGGTCGTTGGCGCGGGCATCGCGGGCGCCGCGGTGAGCGAGCGCCTGTGCGCGCGCGGCTGGGAAGTGACGCTCATCGAGCGCCAGCCGCGGCGGCCCGCGGACGGGCCGGGCCGCCACGCCGGCGTGTTCCATCCGGTGGTGACGCCGGACGACAGCCTGTTCGCCCGCCTCACGCGCGCCGGATTCCTCGCCGCGCTGGCGCGCTGGCACGCGCTGCAGTCCGCCGGCCAGGCGTTGGTCTGGGACGCGTGCGGCGTGCTGCAGCTCGCGCGCGACGAGCGTGAGGAAGTGGCGCAGCGCGGCGCCATCGCGACGCTGGCACTGCCGCCCGAATACGCACAGCACGCGTCGCGCAACGAGGCGAGCGCGTACGCCGGCGTGCCGCTCGCCGCAGGCGGCCTGTGGTTTGCCTCCAGCGGCTGGATCCGGCCGCTGTCGCTGATCGACGCGCAGCTCGCCGCCGCGGGCGCGCGGCTCGACGCGCGCTTTGGCTGCGAGGCGGCGCGCATCGCGCACGGACCCGAGGGCTGGACGGCGTTCGATCGCGATGGCCGCGCGATCGCGCGCGCGCCGGTCGTGGTGCTCGCCAACGCCGCGGAAGCGCTCCGGCTTGCGCCGCAGCGCGCGATCCGCATCCGCCGCGTGCGCGGCCAGATCAGCTTCCTGCCGCGCGAACGATTCGCCGCGCCGCAGGTCGTCGTGCTGCGCGGCGGTTTCGTGCTGCCCGCGCTGCGCGGCGAGTCGATCGCGGGCGCGAGCTACGACTTCGACGACGACGACCCGTCACCGCGCACTTCGAGCCACGCCGGCAACCTCGAGCGCCTGGCGCGCATCCTGCCCGGCGCCGCCGCCGCGCAACTCGATCCGGCGGCGCTCGAGGGCGTGGTCGGATTTCGCGCCGTCGCGCCGGACCGCCTGCCGCTCATCGGCGCGCTCTGCGACGAGGACGCCGCAGCGCCCGGGAACCCGCGGCTGGCAACGTTGCCGCGCCGCGAGGGGCTCTATGGCAGCTTCGCTTTCGGTTCGCGCGGACTGCTCTGGGCGGGGCTGGGCGCCGAGCTGCTCGCCAGCCATCTGGAAGGCGAGCCGCTGCCGCTGGAAGCGCGCCTGGGCGATGCGCTCGACCCGGGCCGCTACTGGTTGCGCGCGCTGCGCCGCGCTACCAGCGTTCCAGCTTGATGTCGTCGTACGAGGCGGGGTGCGAGATCGGCTCGAGGTGGCTGAACAGGATCGCGTTCGGCACCAGCGAGCGGATGCGCTCCTCGATCTCCTCCGAAAGCTGGTGCCCCTGCGCCACGGTCCAGGTGTCCGGCACGAGCAGGTGAAAGGAGATGAAGCGCCGCGCGCCGGCCTGCCGCGTCAGCACGGCGTGAAACTGGACGGGATAGCGGCGCCGGTATTCGGCGAAGATCTTCTCCATCTCGGCGCGGTCCTCGGGCTCGATCGCCGCGTCGAGCAGCCCGGTGAACGAGCGGCGCATCAGGCCGATGCCGGTCCAGACGATGTGCACCGCCACCGCGAGCGCGATGAGCGGGTCGAGGATCAGCCAGCCGGTGCCCCACACCAGCGCGACGCCGGCGACCACGCCGGCGGAAGTCCACACATCCGTCATCAGGTGACGGCCGTCGGCCTCCAGCGCGATGCTTTGCTCGCGCCGGCCGACGCGGATCAGCGCGAGCGACACGCCGAGGTTGATGAACGAGGCGAAGACGGACAGGCCGATCCCGAGCGCGGCAGCATCGAGCGGCTGCGGCGCCAGCAGACGCGGCACCGCGGCGTAGGCGATGCTGCCGGCCGCCAGCACGATGAGCGCGCCTTCCACGCCGCTGGCGACGTACTCGGCCTTGAAGCGGCCGTAGGGATGCGCCTCGTCGGGCGGTGCCGCGGCCAGGCGCAGCATGGCGAGCGCGAGCAGCGCTGCGGCCAGATTGATCAGCGACTCGAGCGCATCGGAGAGCAGGCCGACCGAGCCGGTGACGGCCCAGGCAAGGGTCTTGATCCCGATCGTGGCCACGGCGGCCGCGACCGCGAGCCAGGCATAGCGCTCAAGTTTGGCGTCGCCGACCTGCACGATACAGCTCGCGGAAGGTCCTGCCCTCGGGCGCGGGAAAATCGCGGCCCCGGGTCCAGCCGCGGCCGGCGAAGGGCAGGCGCGCGATCAGGCCGCGGCCCCCGCCCATCCACTTCAGCGCGCGCGCGGCGATCCTCGTCGCCAGCGCATACAGCCACGGCCGCTGCGCCGTGAACGCCCAGGCGCGGAACGCGGCACGCTCGGCCCACGGGCGCAGGCCGCGCTCCATCTGCATCTCGCGCAATTTGCGCAGCAGCCCGGGCAGCGGAATCTTCACCGGGCAGGCGACGTGGCAGGCGCCGCACAGCGTCGCCGCCTGCGGCAGGTCGAGCGCGTTCTCGAGCCCCTGGTACACCGGCGTCAGCACCGAGCCCATCGGCCCGGGATAGACCCAGCCATAGCTGTGCCCGCCCACCGTCTGGTACACCGGACAATGGTTCATGCAGGCGCCGCAGCGGATGCAGCGCAGCATCTCCTGCAGCTCGCTGCCGACCAGGCGCGTGCGGCCGTTGTCCACCAGGATGACGTACAGGTGCTCGGGACCGTCGGCGTCGCCGGCGCGCTTCGGCCCGGTGAGGACCGAAAAGTAGTTCTCGATCTCCTGCCCCGTCGCCGAGCGCGGCAGGATGCGGTTGAGCGCCGAGAGGTCCTCCAGCGTCGGCACCACCTTCTCGATGCCGGTGATCGCGATGTGCACGCGCGGCAGCGTGGTCACCATGCGGCCGTTGCCCTCGTTGGTGACGATCGCCACCGAGCCGGTCTCGGCGACGAGGAAGTTGCCGCCGGAGATGCCGAGGTCGGCCGAGAGGAAATGCGGCCGCAGCATCTCGCGCGCCTCGCGCGTCATCTGCGCGATGTCGTCGCTCTTCGGCCGGCCGTGATGCCTGACGAACAGCTCCGAGACCTCGCCCATGTCCTTGTGGATCGCCGGCGCGATGATGTGCGAGGGCGCCTCGCCCGCGAGCTGCAGGATGTATTCGCCGAGATCGGTTTCGACCGGCTGCACGCCGGCGGCGGCGAGGGCGTCGTTCAATCCGGCCTCCTCCGAGAGCATCGATTTCGACTTGATCGCCTTCGTCAGGCCGTGCCGCGCGCAGATCTCGAGCACGCGCGCGCAGGTTTCGGCGGCGTCCTCGGCCCAGATCACGCGGCTGCCGCGGCGCAGGGCCTCGGCCTCGAAGCGCAGCAGCCAGGCGTCGAGATCCTCGAGCGCGCGGTCGCGGATCGCCGCGCTCGCCTCGCGCAGGATTTCGAAGGCGTCCTCGCCGAAGGCGCGGCGCGCCGCGGCGCGCTTGTCGGCGAAGCCGCTGCCGAAGCGCTTGAGCGTTCGCTGCAGGTGCTTGTCGGCGAGCGCGCCCGAGGCGCGCTGCCTGAAATGGACCGAGGCGGACTGCATCAGGCCTTCGCCGTGAGCACCTCGGCGACGTGCAGCACGCGCGTGGTCGCGTCGCCCATGCGCCGCAGCCGGCCCTCGATGTTGAGCATGCAGCCGAGATCCCCCAGCGCCACGGCGTGGACGCCGCTGGCGTGGATGCGGTCGCACTTGGTCTGCGCCATCGCCGCCGAGATCTCGCCGAACTTGATCGAGAACGTGCCGCCGAAGCCGCAGCAGACCTCGCTGTCCTGCATTTCCCTGAGCTCCGCGCCCGGGACCCTGGCCAGCAGGGCGCGCGGCTGCGCCTTCACCCCGAGCTCGCGCAGGCCCGAGCAGGAATCGTGGTAGGTGATCGTGCCGGCAAACCGGCCTGGCACGCGCTCCAGGTGCACCACGTTGACCAGGAAATCGGTGAGTTCATGGGTCTTTGCGCCGAGCGCTTCGACGCGCGCCAGCCACGCCCCCTCGCCCGCGAAAAGCTCCGGGTAATGCGTCTTGATCATTCCGGCGCAGGAACCCGAAGGCGCCACCACATAATCGAAGACCTCGAATTCGGCGATCACCTTTTCCGCCAGCGCGCGCGCCGAGGGGCGATCGCCCGAGTTCCAGCCGGGCTGGCCGCAGCAGGTCTGCGATTGCGGCACGTCCACCTCGCAACCGGCGGCCTGCAGCAGCTCGAGCGCCGCGAAGCCGATGCGCGGCCGGACGAGATCGACGAGGCAGGTGACGAAAAGTCCGACACGCATGATGCGAATCATAGCCTGCATTTCACATCGCGAGATAAAATTGCGCCAGCCATGGCAGCGAAGGACGAACCCAAGAGCCCGATCCAGGTCATCGAGCGCATGATGAAGCTGCTCGACGTCCTGGCCGAGCACCCCGAGCCGCTGGGGCTGAAGCAAATCGCGCAGATCACGGCGCTACATCCGTCCACGGCACACCGCATCCTGGCGGCGATGGCGAGCGGCCGCCTGGTCGACCGCGTCGAGCCCGGCAGCTACCGCCTCGGCATGCGGCTGCTGGAGCTGGGGACGCTGGTGCGCTCGCGCATCAGCGTGCGCGAGCACGCGCTGCCGCTGATGCGCGAGCTGCACGCGCAGACCGGCGAGACGGTGAACCTTTCGGTGCGGCAGGACGACGAGATCGTGTACGTCGAGCGCACCTCGTCGGGACGCTCGGCGATGCGCATCGTGCACATGATCGGCGCGCGCGCGCCGCTGCACGTCACCTCCTCGGGCAAGCTTTTCCTGCTCGAGGAAGGCTTCGGCCGGCTGCGCGACTACGCCAAGCGCACGGGGCTCGCGCCGCACACCCGCAATTCACTCGGCACGCTGCCGACGCTGGAGCGCGACCTCGAGCGCATCCAGCGCCAGGGCTGGGCCACCGACAACGAGGAAGCGGAGATCGGCGTGCGCTGCGTCGCCGCCGCCGTGCGCGACGATTCGGGGCAGCTCATCGCCGCGCTCTCGATCTCGACGCCCGCCGACCGCATGAAGCCGCAGTGGGGGCCGCTGGTGAAGGAAGCCGCCGAGCGCATCTCGCGCGCCGTGGGCCATCGGCCCGGGGCACGGATCGGCGCGCACTAAGACGCGCAGGATCGAAAAGCCAGCCGCTCACCACCGGTTGCGAAGCTCGCGCAGCTTTAGAAACACGGTGCGCGGGTCGAGCTTTTCAGGCAGATCTGGAAAAGCCTGGCGCAGCTGCGCGATCACCGAGGGACTCGTCAGGCGAAAGAAGGTATTGATTTCCCGCTCGATCGCGAGCGTCGAGACGTAGGCCCGGTTCGGATCCTGGCCCCGGAGGCGTTCGAGCATCTCCTGCGCGCGCCGGTTGTCGGGCTCGCGGTCGAGCGTGAAGCGCAGGTTGTTCTCGATGTAATCGTGCCCCGGATAGATGAGCGTAGGGTCGGGGAGCCTCGCCAGCTGCTCGGTAAACGTCGTGTAAAGCGCTTCCGGGTGGCCGCCGTGATGGCAGTTCCCGGCGCCCGCGTTGAACAGCGTGTCGCCGCAGAAAAGGGCCGGCTTTTCGGTATGCGAGCGCAGGCAGACGTGGCTCATGGTGTGACCGGGCGTGTCCAGCACCTCGAGCTCGACGGTCTTGCCGATTCTCACGATATCGCCCGCGGCCAGGCCGCGGGACATGCCGGGAATCTTGTCCTTGGCGTTTTGGTGCGCCAGGATCTTCGCCCCGGTC
This sequence comes from Betaproteobacteria bacterium, assembly GCA_004298325.1. Classification (GTDB taxonomy): domain Bacteria; phylum Pseudomonadota; class Gammaproteobacteria; order Burkholderiales; family SG8-39; genus 2-02-FULL-66-14. The sequence goes on from SCUF01000204.1 coordinate 9,101, forward strand.
TTCTCGACCACCGGTCCGTTGCCGCCGGTGTGGTCGCCGTGTTCGTGCGTATTCAGGATCTGGGTGATGTCCCAGCCCGCGTCCTTCGCCGCGCGCAGGCACTTGCTGTGATCCAGCGGGTCGACGGCCAGCGCCTCGCCGGTCTCGCCGCAGGCGATGAGGTAGTTGAAGTTGCGATAGGCATTGGCAGTCCAGATCTGCTTGACGATCATGGCGTCACCCGCAGGGCGTTCAGGTGGGCATCATCATACGCAGGACCTAGCCCGCGACCAGCCCGAACAGCGCGAAGTACTTACGGCCGTCCTGCCACACCCGCTCGGCGCGAAACCCTGCGGCGAGCGCCAGGGCCCTGAACTCCTCGGCCGAATACTTGCAGGAATTCTCGGTGTGGATCGATTCGCCCGTGTCGAAGCCGAAGCGGTGCGGGCCGATCGCCACCGTCTGCCTGGCGAGCGATACCAGGTGCATTTCGATGCGCCCCTGCGCGGCGTTGTAGAAGGCGTAATGCGAAAAGCGCCGCAGGTCGAAATCGCCCCCGAGCTCGCGATTGATGCGCGCGAGCAGGTTGAGATTGAACGCGGCCGTGACGCCTTTCGCGTCGTTGTACGCTGCGTGCAGCACGTTGGCGTCCTTCTTCAGGTCGACGCCGACCAGCATCGCGCCGCGCGCACCGACCTGGCCGCGCGTCATGCGCAGGAACGCGTGCGCCTCCACGGGCGTCAGGTTGCCGATGGTCGATCCGGGAAAGTACACCACGCGGCGGCGCGCGCTGCGTGCCCGGTACACCGGCAGCGTGAGCGGCTGCATGAAATCGCCCACCACACCGTGGATCTCGAGCCCGGGAAACTCGCGCGCCAGGCGCCTGGCGGCCCCTTGCAGCGCGGCCTCCGAGATGTCCACCGGCACGTAGGCAGCCGGGCGCAGTGCGCCCAGCAGCAGGCGCGACTTGACGCCCGCGCCGCTGCCGTACTCGATCAGCTCGATGCGGCGACCGGCGAAGCGCGCGATGTCGCCGAGATGGCGCCGCGTCAGCGCCAGCTCGCAGCGCGTCGGGTAGTACTCGCGCAGGCGGCAGATCGCCTCGAACAGCCGGCTGCCCTGCGCGTCGTAGAAATACTTGGGGGAGAGCGTCTTCTGCGGCTGCGACAGCCCGGCGATCACGTCCCCGCGGAAACTGTCCGCCGCGACGGCGGCGCCGTAGAAACGGACGACGCCCGCCCGTGACCGGGGCGCTAGCCGCGCCGCGCCAGCGCGGCGCTCGTCTCGAGCCACTTGCGGATGCGGGTGGCATCGCCGATCCGCGAGTACTTGCCCCAGGAATCGAGCAGCACCACCACCATCTCCTTCCGTGCCATCTTCACCTGCATCACCAGGCAGCGGCCGGCCTCGCTGATGAAACCGGTCTTCGACAGACCGATGTCCCATTTGGCGTTGCGCACCAGGCCGTTGGTATTGCGGTAGGCGAGCGGCCGGCCGAGCGCGTTCACCGTCGCGCTGCTGCGCGTGGAGTAATCGCGGATCAGGGGATATCGGTGCGCCGCCTTCACCATGAGCGCGAGGTCCTGCGCGCTGGCGACATTGGCCGAATTGAGCCCGGTGGCGTCGGTGAAGCGCGTGTTCTGCATGCCGAGCGCTTGCGCCTTGGCGTTCATCGCGGCGACGAACGCGTCGCCGCCGCCCGGGTAGGTGCGCGCGAGCGCCGACGCGGCGCGGTTCTCC
>SCUF01000205.1 GCA_004298325.1 Betaproteobacteria bacterium
GTCGGCGCGACGGCGTCGGCCGTGGAGAAGACGAAATCCTTGCCCGGGTCCCAGCAGCCGTCGGTATTGATGTACCGGTCCCAGTGATGGAAGCCCTGCCCGAAATCGAATCCGCCGCAGAACGCCCGTCCGATGCCGCGCAGGACGATCACTTTGACGCTGTCGTCGCGCACGGCGGCATTGACGGCCGCTTCGATCTCGTCCGGCATGGGCGGCACGATGGTATTCAGCGCCTCGGGCCGGTTGAGCGAGATCGTGGCGATCGGTCCATCCGTGGCATAGAGAATCGTGTCGAACGCGGTCATGGCCGTCTCCTTGCTTGCTGCGGTCGGAAAATGGACTTCGATCGGGCTAACCCGAGTCCGGCTGCGCGGCTTCGCGCGGCGGCGGGTGGCCACCGCCGAACTGGGCCCACGCCACGCCGGCCATGGTGACGCCGGCGCCGGCGATTTTCAGCCAGGTGAACGTCTCGCCGAGCGTGAGCCAGGCGACGACGCCGGAAATCGGCGGCATCAGATACATCAGCGGCGCGCTGCGCGCCACGCCGCGCACGGCATTCACCCAGGCCCAGACCAGCCAGCCGAGAAATGCCGACACCACCGCGGCCCAGAACATTCCCAGCCAGACCAAGGGCGGCAGTCCCGCGAGCGGCGCGGCGGCGAAGGCGGGCGCGGTGATCGCGAGCAGCGGCGGCGCGCCGAACAGCAGCGTGTAGGCGAGCACCGGCAGCGGCCCATAGCGCGCGACCAGCGGCTTGGCGATCACGGTGTAGAGGGAAAAGAGCGACGCGGCGAAGATGAGCACGAGATCGCCGAGTCCCGCGCGCGCCAGGCCGCTCACGAACTTGTCGGAGAGGAACACCACGATGCCGGCGAACGCAAGCAGCGTGCCCGCGAGCTGTCGCGCGCGCAGCTTCTCCACGCCGAGCGCGGCGAGGATCAGCAGCGTGAATAGCGGCCCGCTGGTGAGCACCAGCGAGGACGAGAACGCCGTCGACAGATCGATCCCCCAGGTGACGATGCCGACGTGCAGCGTGTGCCCGGTCACGCCCGCCGCCACGAAGCGCGGCAGGTCGTCGCGCGTGGGCCAGGATTTGCGCAGGTGCCGGCGGTACACCAGCGCGAGCAGCGCGAAGCCGAGCAGCGGCATGGTGAGGAAGCGGATGAACAGGAACGGCCCGACGCCGATCTCGCCGAGCACGTACTTGGTGATGGCGAAATTGGCGCCCCACACGGCCATGATGGCGACGGCAGCGATCAGCGACCAGCGCAGGGCTGCGGCGGAATGCGTCACGCGGCCAGCTTACAATACGGCCCCCGCGTCCGATCCCCCACTTTCGCATGCTCGCCGCCCGTCCCGCAGTCCAGGCGCTGGTCGCCTCCAGGATCCGCGAGCTGTACAACGAAGGCATCGGGCGCGACGACATCCTGCCGTTCTGGGTCGGCGAACCCGACCAGGCGACGCCCGATTTCATCCGTAAGGCCGCGGCCGATTCGCTCGCCGGCGGCGAAACCTTCTACACGCACAACCTCGGCATCGCGCCGCTGCGGCAGGCGCTCGCGGAGTACCTTTCACGGCTGCACCGCCCAGTCGTCGCGGAGCGCATCGCGGCCACGAGCGCCGGGGTGAACGCGCTCATGCTGGCCTCGCAGCTGCTGCTCGATCCCGGCGACCGGGTGGTGGAAGTGGTGCCGCTGTGGCCGAACCTGCAGGAAATTCCCGCGATCCTCAGCGCGCGCGTCGCCACGGTGCCGCTCGAATTCTCGCCACAGGGCTGGCGGCTCGATCTGGATCGCCTGCTGACCGCGCTCACGCCGGGCACGCGAGCCGTCTACGTCAATTCGCCGAACAATCCCACCGGCTGGACCCTCACGCGCGAGGCGCAGCGCGCGCTGCTCGAGCATTGCCGGCGCTACGGCATCTGGATCATCGCCGACGACGCCTATGAGCGGCTGTATTTCGAGGGCGAAGGGGTCGCGCCCTCGTTTCTCGACCTCGCCAGCGCGGACGACCGCCTGATCGTCGCCAACACGTTTTCCAAAACCTGGCTGATGACCGGCTGGCGCCTCGGCTGGCTGGTTGTGCCGGCGCCGCTGATGGCGGACCTCGGCAAGCTGATCGAGTACAACACGTCCTGCGCGCCGGTGTTCGTGCAGCGCGCCGGCATTGCCGCCGTGACGCAGGGCGAGCCGGTGATCCGGCATTCGCTCGCGCGCTTTCGCCAGGCGCGCGATTTCCTGGTGCGCGAACTGAACCGCATTCCGGGCGTCGCGGCGCCGCTGCCGAGCGGCACCATGTACGCGTTTTTCAGCGCGCCCGGGACGCAGGACAGCATGGCGTTTTGCAGGCGCCTGGTGCGCGATGTCGGGCTCGGGCTGGCGCCGGGCTCCGCGTTCGGGCCCGCGGGCGAAGGCTTCGTGCGCTGGTGTTTCGCTTCCGGCGAGGAGCGGCTGGCGCAGGGCATCGAGCGCCTGCGGCGCGCGCTGGCATGAGCGCCGGATCCATTGCCGGTTGGTTGTCGGCTGCACACCGGGCGAGGACACAAATCCAATCGGCTGGCGAACTGCTGGACGCGGCGCAAGCCTATGCCGCGCAGGACCTGGTCTGGCAGCAGATTTGTCCGGGAACGCAGGTGCGGGCGTGGAAAGTCGGCGGCGCGAACGACCGCGTCGAACCCACGGCGTCGCCCATCCTGCGCCTGGAGCAGGGCCCTGCGCAGCTTGCGGCCGCGGACTTCCACGTCATCGGGCTGGAAGCCGAGATCGCGTTCCGCCTGGCCAGCGACCTGCCGGCCGCGGCAGCGGCAGCGGACATCGCCGCCGCCATAGGCGAAGCCGTGGTGGCGATCGAAATCTGCGACACGCGGCTGTCGGACTGGAAGACGGCCTCCGCGCTGTGGAAGCTCGCGGATTTCCAGAACAACGCTGCGCTCGTCACGGGATCGGGAACCGCGCGCTGGCAAACGATCGACTGGCGCGCGCAGCACGCCCAGCTGATCGTGAACGGCGCGACGCGCATCGATGTCACGGGCGCGCATCCCTTCGGCAATCCGTTCCGCCTGATGCCGTGGATCGCGGCACATTGCGCCCGCCGCTCGGGCGGACTGCGCGCGGGCGATATCGTCACGACCGGATCCTGGGGCGGCGTGCATTACGTCGAGCCGGGGTGCGAAGCGCACGCGCGGTTTCCCGGCATCGGCGAGGCTTCGGTCCTGATACGACCCCGCTAGCGCCGACGTTCACCCCGGACGCGACATCCGAGCGTCCCGTCCCTCTCGAAGTAGCGCAGGTTGGGTCCGCAGGCGATGCGCTGCTCCGGATAGGCCGGGACGCACGTGAATGCGCCGGTCCTCCGGTCGTAAGATCCCTCGCGGAGCCCCCATCCCGGCGGGCAGGACGCCGCTGCCGTGGGTTCGCGCCTGCGGCGTTCGCCGGCCTCGACGACCGTGACGACGGTCGAAGCCTCGCCGTCGCAGGCGAAGGTGGTCTTCACGCGCCGGCCTTTGGCCGTGACCGTGAACTGACCCGCCCGGTTGAACGTGTGCACGAACTCCCGAGGCAGCATGCCGTCCTTCCTGCCGACGATGCGGGTGTCCGGGGAACCCTGGTCACCGTAATCGATCCAGATGCCGCAATTGTCTTCGGAGCCTTGACCCGAGACCATGAACTTCACGGTGGCCCTGCCGTCCGACAGCACGACGCGGTCGGCTTCAGGCGTGATCCGGTTGATGCTATTGGCCCAGGCCGCGGGGGCGAGCGCCAAAGCGATGGTGGCGAGGGCGAGAATTGGGCATCGGTTCATGACGGGTTCCTATGGGTCATCAATGCAGCGTCCGGCCGCTGCCTGGAATTGCCGGATGTGTGCATCACCAGACCTACCGCACACAGCAGGAGCCCGAGCGTGGCCGCGACGTCCACAGTGGCGATCTGCTGGCGCCATGCCTCGTCGAAAAAGCGGCCGACGAACGGCCGGAGCGTGAACACGCCATAGAGTTCCGCTCCCAGGAAGAGCACCGCTCCCGCAGTGATGCAAAGCGCGCCCCACCGCGATCCTGAACGCCGCAGCAGCAACACGCCGCCGAGCAGAAAAATCAGCGCTACGACGGGGCGTATCAACAATCCTGCGTTGTCGATCATGCTGTCACTTCTCCGCATTGAACATGCAATCACGCTAACACCTGGCGCCCTTGGCATCTGTGCGGCAGCAGACAAAGGCGGACGACGCCCGATTCACCGGCAACGGCGACGTCTTCGTCTCGATCGACCAGCGCTCGGTGCGCCTCAATTTCGTGCACCGCCACCCCGCGGTGCACCATCGGCACGCGTCCGCGGGCTTGCGAAAGCCGCTCGATTTCAGGCAAATCCGCGTCAAATCATCGGGGTACGGCGTGTCGGTGAATTCTGGCACGGCGGTTGCAGTAGCTCTCCCGCAAGGCGGTCGATGGACCGCCGCAACCGTGCCTTTCCACACCTGGGAGAACCGCAATGAAACGCCGCACTTTCGTCAAGCAACTGGCTCTGTCGGTCGCCATCGCCTCGATCGGAATGAGCTCCACCAGCCTCTACGCGCAGCAGAAGACGGTGAAGGTCGGCGTGCTGCATTCGCTGTCCGGCACCATGGCGATCAGCGAAACCGTATTGAAGGACGTCGCGCTGATGGCGTTCGAGGAAATCAACGCCAAGGGCGGCGTCATGGGGGCGAAGATCGAGCCGGTGGTGGTCGACCCCGCGTCGAACTGGCCGCTGTTCGCCGAGAAGGCGCGCCAGCTCCTCAGCCAGGACAAGGTTGCCGCGACCTTCGGCTGCTGGACTTCGGTGTCGCGCAAGTCCGTGCTGCCCGTGTTCGAGGAACTGAACGGGCTGCTTTATTACCCCGTGCAGTACGAGGGCGAGGAGATTTCGAAGAACGTCTTCTATACCGGCGCCGCGCCCAACCAGCAGGCCATTCCGGCGGTCGAGTACCTGATGTCGAAAGATGGCGGCAATGCCAAGCGCTGGGTGCTCCTCGGCACGGACTACGTCTATCCGCGCACCACCAACAAGATCCTGCGCGCCTTCCTGAAGTCGAAAGGCGTCGCCGAAGCCGACATCCTGGAGGAGTACACGCCCTTCGGCCACAGCGACTACCAGACGATCATCGCCAAGATCAAGAAGTTCGCCGCCGAGGGCAAGAGAACGGCGGTGGTCTCGACCATCAACGGCGATTCGAACGTGCCGTTCTACAAGGAGCTCGGCAACCAGGGCCTGAAGGCGACCGACGTGCCGGTGGTGGCGTTCTCGGTCGGCGAGGAGGAACTGCGCGGCGTCGACACCAAGCCGCTCGTCGGCCACCTCGCGGCGTGGAACTACTTCATGTCGATCAAGGCGCCGGCCAACGACGAGTTCGTGAAGAAGTGGAACGCCTACGCGAAGGCGAAGAACATCGCCGGTCACAAGGACAAGCCGCTCACCAACGACCCGATGGAGGCGACTTACATCGGCATCTACATGTGGAAGCAGGCGGTGGAGAAGGCGAAGAGCTTCGACGTCGCCAAGGTGAGCGCGGCGATGGGCGGCCAGAGCTTCAAGGCGCCCTCCGGCATCACCTCGACGATGGACGCCAAGAACCACCACCTGCACAAGGCGGTGTTCATCGGCGAGATCAAGGCCGACGGCCAGTTCAACGTGGTGTGGAAGACCAAGGGTCCGGTGAAGGCGCAGCCGTGGAGCCCGTTCATCGCCGGCAACGAGAAGAAGATCGATGCGCCGGCCCTGATGGCAGCGAAGAAGTAGGCCCGGCCGACGCGAAAGGACGCGAGGGCCGGCTTGCCGGCCCTCGTTGCCTATGAGACGCCTCCTGGTGCTGCTTTGCCTGCTCGCTGCGGGTCGTGCCTGGGCGCTCGACCCCGCCGCGGTCGGCCGGCTCGCGTTCGGCGACGGCGACGAGCGCATCGCCGCCATCGGCGCGCTGCTCGCCTCGGGCGAGCCGCGCGTCACCGAAGTGCTGCAGGCGTTCGCTGCCGGCGAACTGCAGACGGCGGGCGAGCGCGTGCTGATCGTGCGCGGCGAGGAGGGCTTCGACGCGGCGAGTGGCCAGAGGGTCGCGCCGTTGCCGCCGGAACGCGAGGATGTGGTGGCCAACAATCGCCTGAGAAGCGCCGCGCAGGCGGCGCTCGCCTCGCTCAAGCTGCTTGCGCCTGAGCGCGCGGCGCGCCTCGAGGCGGCACGCGCCCTGTCGGGCAGCGTCGACCCGGCCACGGCGCCGCTCCTGCGCAAGGCGCTCGAAGTGGAAGGGGACGGCGAGATCCGCGCCCTGCTGGCCATGGCCGTTGCGTCCCTCGACCTCGCCAGCGACGATCGGGCGACGCGGCTCGCCGCGATCCGCATGCTCGGCGAATCGAGCAACGCCGCGGTGCAGCCGCTGCTCGCCGCGGCGGTAAAAGACCCCGACGCCGAGATCCGGTCCGCCGCCAAGCTGAGCCTGATCGAGGTGGAAGGGCGCCTGAAGTGGGGCGAGATTCTGGGGCTGCTGTTCGCCGGCGTGAGCCTCGGCTCGATCCTCATGCTCGCGGCGCTGGGTCTGGCGATCACCTACGGCCTGATGGGCGTGATCAACATGGCGCACGGCGAGCTGATCATGATCGGCGCCTATACCGCCTACGTGGTGCAGAACGCCTTCCGGTCGATGGGATTGTTCGAGTGGTACCTGCTCGCCGCGGTGCCCGCATCGTTCGCAGTAGCCGCGCTCGTCGGCATGCTGCTCGAGCGCAGCGTGATCCGCTGGCTCTACGGTCGGCCGCTCGAGACGCTGCTCGCCACCTGGGGCATCAGCCTGGTGCTGATCCAGGGCGTGCGTACGCTTTTCGGCGCGCAGAATGTGCCGGTCGAGAATCCCGCCTGGGTCTCGGGCGGCATCGCCGTGATGTCGAATCTGACGCTGCCCTGGAACCGGATCGCCATCATCGTCTTCGCCGCGGCGGTGCTGGCGGCGATCGGCCTGCTGCTCGCGCGCACCCGGCTGGGTCTGTTCGTGCGCGGCGTGACGCAGAACCGCGAGATGGCGTCCTGCGTCGGCGTGCCCACGGCGCGCGTCGACACGCTCGCCTTCGGCCTCGGCGCGGGGCTCGCCGGGCTCGCCGGCTGCGCCTTGTCGCAGATCGGGAACGTCGGTCCCGACCTGGGGCAGGGCTACATCGTCGATTCCTTCCTGGTGGTGGTGTTCGGCGGCGTCGGCCAACTCGGCGGCACGGTGTACGCGGCGCTGATGCTCGGCTTCGCCAACAAGTTCCTGGAAGCCTGGTCGGGCGCCGTGATCGCGAAGATCGTGGTGCTGGTGTTCATCGTGTTCTTCATCCAGAGCCGGCCGCAGGGCCTGTTCGCGCTCAAGGGGCGCGCGGCGTGACGCGCCTTTACGGAGCTCGGGGCTGGGCCGCGCTGGGCGTTCTCGCCGCAATCCTGTTCGTGGTGTTTCCGGCGCTCAGCCTCGGCGTGCCGGCCGGCAGCCCCTTTCATCTCTCTCAGTACTGGGTGACGCTGATCGGCAAGATCATGTGCTACGCCGTGGTCGCCATCGCGATGGACCTGGTGTGGGGCTACAGCGGCATCCTGTCGCTGGGTCATGGCCTGTTCTTTGCGCTCGGCGGCTACGCCCTGGGCATGTACCTGATGCGCCAGATCGGGCGCCAAGGCCAGTACCAGTCCGAACTGCCCGATTTCATGGTGTTCCTCGACTGGAAGGAGTTGCCCTGGCACTGGTGGAACACGGACCAGTTCTGGTGGGCGGCGCTGCTCGCGGTGCTGGTGCCGGGGCTGCTCGCGTTCGCCTTCGGCTATTTCGCCTTCCGCTCGCGCGTCAAGGGCGTCTACTTCTCGATCATCACGCAGGCGCTGACCTTCGCCGCAATGCTGCTCTTTTTCCGCAACAACACCGGTTTCGGCGGCAACAACGGCTTCACCGACTTCAAGCGCATCCTCGGCTACGGCATCACCGAGCCGGAGACGCGCATGGCGCTGTTCGCGGCGACCGGTGCGGTGCTGATCGGCACGCTGCTCGTGGCGCGCTGGATCGTGACTTCCAGGTTCGGCCGCGTGCTGGAGGCGATCCGCGACGCCGAGACGCGCGTCGCGTTCTGCGGCTACAACACGCTGCATTACAAGCTCTTCGTCTTCACGCTGTCGGCGGTGATCTGCGGCATCGCGGGCGCGCTCTACGTGCCGCAGGTCGGCATCATCAATCCGGGCGAGATGTCGCCCGCCAACTCGATCGAGATCGCGATCTGGGTCGCGGTCGGCGGGCGCGGCACGCTGGTGGGCGCGATCGCCGGCGCCGGGCTGGTGAACTTCGCCAAGAGCCTCTTCACGGTCTGGTTCCCGGAATACTGGCTCTACTTCCTCGGGTTGCTCTTCATCCTCGTCACGCTGTTTCTGCCGCGGGGCATCGTGGGCCTCGCGCGCGGCACGCGCACCGGCGCCGCATGAGCGCAGCGATCCACGCCGACGGGGCCTCCAGCGGCGTCGTTTCCGGACGCCACCTGGTCGCGGGCGAGCTCGACGTTTCGCACGGCGTCGTCCTCTACCTCGAGGACATCGCGGTCAGCTTCGACGGCTTCAAGGCGCTGAACGGGCTGTCGCTGTCGATCGACTCCGGCGAACTGCGCTGCATCATCGGCCCCAACGGCGCCGGCAAGACCACGCTGATGGACGTCGTCACCGGGCGCACGCGCCCGGATGCGGGCAGCTGCTACTTCGGCCAGACGATCGACCTGATGAAGATGTCCGAGGCCGACATCGCGCACGCCGGCATCGGCCGCAAGTTCCAGAAGCCGACGATTTTCGAGAACCACACGGCGTTCGAGAACCTGGAACTCGCGCTGAAGGCCGACAAGCGCGTGCGCAGCACGCTGTTCGCGCGCCTCGGATCGGCCGAACGCGACCGCATCGCGCAGACGCTCGAGCGTATCCGCCTCGCTGGCCAGGCCGACCGCCAGGCGGGGCTCCTGTCGCACGGCCAGAAGCAGTGGCTCGAGATCGGCATGCTGCTCGTGCAGGAGCCGAAGCTCCTGCTGCTCGACGAGCCGGTAGCGGGCATGAGCGACGAGGAAACCGAGCGCACGGCAGAGCTTTTCCTCGGGCTCGCCGGCAGCCACTCGCTGGTGGTTGTCGAGCACGACATGGCGTTCATCGAGTCGATTGCCCGCAAGGTCACGGTGCTGCACGAGGGCAGTGTGCTCGCCGAAGGGCCGCTCGCGCAGGTGCAGGCCGATCCGCGCGTGATCGAGGTCTACCTGGGTCGCTGAGATGCTCGCCGTGCGCCAACTCAACCAGTATTACGGCGGCAGCCACATCCTGCGCGACCTCTCGTTCGAGGTGCCCGCCGGCAAGGTGACCGCGCTTCTCGGCCGCAATGGCGTCGGCAAGACGACGCTGCTGCGCACGCTGATGGGGCTCGTGCCGGCGAAGACCGGCAGCGTGCGCTTCGACGGCGCCGATCTCACCTCGGCGCAGCCCTACCGGCGCGTGCACGCCGGCATCGGCTACGTGCCGCAGGGCCGCGAGATCTTTCCGCGCCTCACGGTCGAGGAGAACCTGCGCATCGGCCTCGCGAGCCGGCCGCGCGGCACGCGCCTGCCCGCGCGGGTCTTCGAGCTTTTTCCGGTCTTGCGCCAGATGCTCGGCCGGCGCGGCGGAGATCTTTCGGGCGGGCAGCAGCAGCAGCTCGCCATCGGGCGCGCCCTGGCGATGGGGCCCCGGCTCCTCATTCTCGACGAGCCGACCGAAGGCATCCAGCCCTCGATCATCAAGGACATCGAGCGCGTCATCCGCAGCCTCGCGGCGAGCGGCGAGATGGCGATCCTGCTGGTCGAGCAGTACTACGATTTCGCGCGCTCTCTGGCGGACCAGTACCTCGTCATGGAACGCGGCGAGATCCTGCGCCGCGGCGCGGGCGCGGACATGGAAAAGGACGGCGTGCGGCAGCTGCTGGCGGTATGATCGGCCGCGAAGGGCAAGGGGCTCCTTCACGCTCTCATGGATCTCGCGGAACCATTGTGCGCATCGTGGAAGGCGGAACTCGCGCTCGGCTTCGAGCGCCGCGCCGCGCGCAGCGTGCTCGCGCGACGCCATCATGCCGGCCCGCTGCAGGTGCAGAAGGCGCTCTATCCGGAGGGCGACGCGGTCTGCCACACCATCGTGCTGCATCCTCCGGCCGGCATCGCGGGAGGCGACGAGCTCGCGATCGACATTTGCGTCGATGCGCAGGCCCATGCGCTCCTCACCACGCCGGGCGCGGGCAAATGGTATCGCTCCGGCGGTCCGTGGGCGCGCCAGGATCTCACCTTCCGGATCGAGGGCTGTCTCGAGTGGCTGCCGCAGGAGACCATCGTGTTTGACGGCGCGCTCGCGTGCATGAGTACGAGCGTCGATCTGGCGCCGGGCGCGAGCTACTTCGGCTGGGAGATTCTCTGCCTCGGGCGCACCGGCTCGGGCGAGCGCTACGCAAGCGGCACCGCGCGCGTTGCGACCGAGATCCGGCGCGCGGGCAGGCTCATCTGGTGCGAGCGCGGCAGGATCGACGGTGGCGGCGCGCTGCTCGCTTCGCCCGCGGGCTTCGGCGCGCATACGGTCTGCGCCACGCTGCTCGCCACCGGCGAAATCGATGCCGATTGCCTGGCCGAATGTCGCCGCGATCCGCAGGTCGCGCTCACCTGCCCACCGGGACTCGTGGTGGCGCGCTACCTCGGCGATTCGAGCGAGCGCGCGAAGCTCAGCCTCGCGCGACTGTGGCGGCAGCTGCGGCCGGCGCTCCTCGGGCGCGCCGCGATGGAACCGAGGATCTGGAGGACCTGAATGGAACTGACGCCGCGCGAGAAGGACAAGTTGCTCGTGTTCACCGCCGCGCTGCTCGCCGAGCGGCGCAAGGCGCGCGGCCTGAAGCTCAACTACCCGGAAGCGGTGGCCTTCATCAGCGCCGCGATCATGGAGGGCGCGCGCGACGGCCGCAGCGTCGCGGAGCTGATGGGCTGGGGCGCGACGCTGCTGACGCGCGACGCGGTGATGGAGGGCGTGCCCGAGATGATTCCCGAGATCCAGGTCGAAGCGACCTTTCCGGACGGCACCAAGCTCGTGACCGTCCACAACCCGATCGTCTGAGGCGCAGCATGATCCCCGGTGAGATGCAGATACTGGCGGGCGAGATCGAGCTCAATGCGGGCCGCAGGACCGTGACCCTCGAAGTGACCAACAGCGGCGATCGGCCGATCCAGATCGGCTCGCACTACCATTTTTTCGAGACCAACGCAGCGCTGAAGTTCGAGCGCCGCAAGGCCTATGGCTATCGGCTCAACATCGCCGCCGGCACTGCGGTGCGCTTCGAGCCCGGCCAGATGCGCACCGTCGAACTGGTGGCGCTCGCCGGGGAGCGCCAGGTGTACGGCTTCGCCGGCAAGGTGATGGGGGCGCTGAAATGAAGATCACGCGCCAGGCCTACGCCGAGATGTTCGGCCCGACCACCGGCGACCGGCTGCGGCTTGCCGACACCGAGCTCTGGATCGAGGTGGAGAAGGATTTCACCGTCTACGGCGAGGAGGTGAAGTTCGGCGGCGGCAAGGTGATCCGCGATGGCATGGGCCAGAGTCAGCGCGTTGCCGCCGAAGTCGCCGACAGCGTGATCACCAACGCGCTGATCGTGGACCACTGGGGCATCGTCAAGGCCGACATCGGCATCAAGAACGGACGCATCTGGAGGATCGGCAAGGCGGGCAACCCCGACATCCAGCCCGCAGTCACGATCCCGATCGGCGCCGGCACCGAGGCGATCGCGGGCGAGGGCATGATCGTCACCGCGGGCGGCATCGACTCGCACATTCACTTCATCTGCCCGCAGCAGATCGAGGAAGCGCTGATGTCGGGCATCACCACCATGATCGGCGGCGGTACCGGACCCGCGACCGGAACCTTCGCCACGACCTGCACCCCGGGGCCGTGGCACCTCCTGTCGATGCTCTCGGCCGCCGAGGCCTTCCCGATGAACCTGGGTTTTCTCGGCAAGGGCAACGCTTCGCTGCCCGAGCCGCTGCGCGAGCAGGTGCGCGCGGGGGCGATCGGCCTCAAGCTGCACGAGGACTGGGGCACGACGCCCGCCGCGATCGACAACTGCCTCGCCGTCGCCGACGAGATGGACGTGCAGGTGGCGATCCACACCGACACGCTCAACGAATCCGGCTTCGTGGAAACCACGATCAGGGCTTTCAAGGGCCGCACCCTCCACACGTATCACACCGAAGGCGCGGGTGGCGGGCACGCGCCCGACATCATCCGGGTGTGCGGCGAGCCGAATGTGCTGCCCTCGTCCACCAATCCGACGCGGCCCTACACCGTGAACACGATCGCCGAGCACCTCGATATGCTGATGGTGTGCCACCACCTCGATCCGGCGATCGCCGAGGATGTCGCCTTCGCCGAGTCGCGCATCCGCCGGGAAACGATCGCCGCAGAGGATATCCTGCACGATCTCGGCGCTTTTTCGATGATGGCCTCCGACGCGCAGGCGATGGGCCGCGTCGGCGAGGTGATCGTCCGCAGCTGGCAGACCGCGCACAAGATGAAGACGCAGCGCGGCGCGCTGCAGGGCGACCCGAAGGCGCACGACAACGGCCGCGTCAAGCGCTACGTCGCCAAGTACACCATCAACCCGGCGATCGCGCACGGCATCGCGCACGCGGTCGGGTCGGTGGAGTCCGGCAAGCTGGCGGATCTCGTGCTGTGGAAACCGGCCTTCTTCGGCGTCAAGCCGTCGCTCATTCTGAAGGGTGGGATGATCGCGGCCGCCGCGATGGGCGATCCGAACGCCTCGATTCCGACGCCGCAGCCGGTGCATTACCGGCCGATGTTCGGCGCCTATGGCAAGGCGCTGCGTACCTCGGTCACGTTCGTATCGCAGGCGGCGCTCGGGAATCCCGCCGTGCAGGCGCTCGCGCTCGCGCGCCCGCTCGAGGCCGTGCGCGGCACACGCACGATCGGAAAGAAGGACATGGTGCACAACAACCTGCTGCCGCGCATCGAGGTGGATCCGGAAACCTATCTGGTGCGCGCCAATGGCGAGTTGCTCGTTTGCGAGCCCGCGAGCGTGTTGCCGCTCGCGCAACGCTACTTCCTCTTCTGATGCTCGAGATCCGCAACAAGCTGAAGATGCGCCGCGCGGCGTACGCGCTGAAGATCGGCGGCGCGCTCAGGCTGGCGTTCGAGCAGCGGCAGAAGAGCCGCCTGCGCGCGCGGCTGGAATCCGGCGAGGAAGTGGGCCTGGTACTGCCGCGCGGTGAAATCCTGCGCGGCGGCGATCTACTGAGCGCATCGGATGGCCGCATCATCGAGGTGATCGCGCAGCCCGAACCGCTGCTGCACGTGGAATGCGCCACGCCGGCGGCATTGACGCGTGCGGCCTATCACCTGGGCAACCGCCATGTGCCGGTGGAGGTGGGTGATGGGTACCTGCGCCTCGCGCCTGATCACGTGCTGCAGCAGATGCTGCGCGGGCTCGGCGCCAGCCTGCGCGAGATCGAGGCGCCGTTCGAGCCGGAGGCTGGCGCCTATGGCGGCGGACACCGCCACGACGAGATGGGGCGTGGCGGGCGCATCCATGACTCCCATCGCGATCACGACCACGATCACGCGCACGACAACGATCACGGGCATCCGCATGAGCCCTGAAGCCCTGAGCCGCCTGCTGCAGCTGGCGAGTCCCGCGCTGCCGGTGGGCGCCTACAGCTATTCGGGCGGACTGGAGGCCGCGGTCGAGACGGGACTCGTGCACGATGCCGCGAGCGCCGAGCGCTGGATCGGCGACGTGCTCGCGCACTCGGTGGCGCGCATGGAAGCGCCGGTTCTGCTGCGCCTGCTGCAGGCTTTTCGCGAGGGCGCGCCGGCACAGCAGTGGAACGATCGCTTTCTCGCCAGCCGCGAAACCGCGGAACTGCGCGCGGAAACGGTGCAGATGGGCTATTCGCTCGAGCGATTGCTGGTCGATCTCGGGCTCGGCACCACCGGCGTCGAGGAACCGGCGTTTCCCGCCGCGTTTGCGTTCGCCGCGGCGCGCTGGCAGATCGATCCGGCCAGCGCGCTCGTTGCCTACCTCTGGGCCTGGATCGAGAACCAGGTGATGGCGGCGGTGAAGGCCGTGCCGCTCGGGCAGACCGACGGCCAGCGCATTCTCCTGTCGCTCGGCAGCCGGCTGGTGGAGGTTGCCGGGTGCGCCTCAGGGCTCGACGACGGCGATCTCGGCAATTTCGCACCCGGTCTCGCGCTGCTTTCGTCGCGCCACGAGACCCAATACTCGAGGCTCTTCCGGTCATGACGCTGCGCATCGGCAGGAAGGACGCCAATCCCCTGAGGGTTGGCGTGGGCGGCCCGGTGGGTTCGGGCAAGACCGCGCTGACGCTCGCGCTGTGCCGCGCATTGCGCGAGCGCTACGACCTCGCGGTGGTGACCAACGACATCTACACCGAGGAGGACGCGCAGTTCCTGGTGCGCAACGCGGCGCTCGCGCCCGAGCGCATCATCGGCGTGGAGACCGGCGGCTGCCCGCATACCGCGATCCGCGAGGATGCCTCGATCAACCTCGAGGCGGTGGCGCGGCTCGACCGGCGCTTTCCCGGGCTCGACCTGATCCTGATCGAATCGGGCGGCGACAACCTCGCCGCCACCTTCAGCCCGGAGCTCTCGGACCTGACGCTCTACGTCATCGACGTCGCCGCGGGCGACAAGATTCCGCGCAAGGGCGGGCCGGGGATCACCAAGTCCGACCTGCTCGTGATCAACAAGATCGACCTCGCGCCGCTGGTGGGGGCGTCCCTGGAAGTGATGGCGCGCGACGCGAAGAAGATGCGCGGCGAGCGGCCGTTCGTCTTCACCAACCTCAAGACCGGGCAGGGCCTGGAAACCGTCGTCGGCTTCATCGAAAAGGAAGGCATGCTATGCGCCACGCAACCCTGATTGCCCTTTTTCTTGCGGGCGAAGCGCTCGCGCATCCCGGCCACGGCGCCGGAGGCTGGCCGTCCGCAACGCTGTCGCATCTGCTCGGCGAACCGGATCACCTGGCGCTGATCCTGTTGCCGGTCGCAATCGCAGCGGCGTGGCTGCTGCGCCCGCGGAAACCGCCCAAAGCGCTCACCCCCCGAGCAGGCTCAGATCGAGTACCGCTCGCGCGGCAATAGGCGCAGAGGAGTTCGACTGTCGCCTGGCGACGACAATCGCCGCGATCCGCCTGCCACTGGCGCGATTCGTGCAAAAATTTTTGCAGCGCGTCTTGCTGCCGAGGATCGGCGCGTATTAAAGTATCCATGGGGGAGTTAGTAGTACTACACGCGATGCCAACTGCGATCCGCAACCCCTTCCAAATAGTGGGAACCCAGGTCCCGGTCCGCTGCATCGCTTCACCCGATCGGAGACCACAATGTTCAGGGACCTGTTGAATTTTCGGCGTTATGCGGCAGCTGCAGGCGCGATAGCGGCCTCCGCCTTGCTGGTGGCTTGCGGCAGCGGCGGTGGCGGCGGCGGGGCGGAATCCGGCACCTTGCGCCTCGCGCTGACCGACCGGCCGGCGTGCGGCTACGACGCCGTCTTCGTCACCATCCAGAAGGTGCGCGTGCACCAGAGCGGCACCGCGGGCGAGTCCGACGCCGGTTGGTCCGAGATCGTGCTGACGCCGGCCAAGCGCGTCGATCTGGTGACGCTGCAGAATGGCGTGCTGGCCGAGCTGGGCCAGACACCGCTGCCGACGGGCAAGTACACCCAGCTGCGCCTCGTGCTGGCGGCGAACGACGCCACCACGCCGCTCGCCAATTCGGTCATCCCGACCGGCGGCACGGAAACCCCGTTGACGACGCCCAGCGCGTTTCAGACCGGGTTGAAGCTCAACGTCAATATCGACGTCGAGGCCGACAAGCTGGCGGACTTCGTGCTCGATTTCGAGGCCTGCCGTTCGGTCGTGAAGCGCGGCAATTCCGGCGAGTACAACCTCAAGCCGGTGGTGAGCGTCACGCCCCGCATCTTTACCGGGATCATCGGCTTTGTGCATACCGCGTTGGCCGTGGGGACGACGGAAGTATCCGCGCAACTGGCTGGCGTGCCGATCAAGTCGACCACGCCGGATGCGACGGGCAAGTTCGTGCTCGGGCCGATTGCCGATGGGAACTACGACATCGTCGTTGCGGCCGCAGGCCGCGCGACGGCGACTGTCGTGAGCGTGCCCGCGTCGAGCGCCGCGAACACGGTGCTCAACGACGCGACGACGCCGATCGATCCGCCGGTGTCGGTCACGCACACGGTCTCGGGTACGGTCACGATCACGCCCGCGGTGACACCCATCGACGCCGTCGTAGTCGCGCGCAAGATCTACACCGGTGGGCCTACCGTGGAGGTGGCGGGCGGCCCGGTGGATGGCGACACCGGGGCGTTCTCGTACGTCCTGCCCTCAGGGGCGCCGGTGAAGTCGGCCTTCGTCACGCCGCTGGCCTTTGCGGTCGATGGCGCAACGCCCACCGGCAATTACACGCTGGTCGCCACTACGGGTGCGCTCGCGCCGAAGAGCCTGGTCGTGAACCTCACCACGGCTGATGTGAGCGGAGCGAACTTCGCGTTTCCCTGATCCGGCCGCGGCATGAAAGTCGCCGGCGCCTGCGGGCGCCGGCGCATCCCCCTCTTGGCGCTGGAGTGCGCGGTCATTCGATCACGCCGGGGGTGGTCGTTTGATACACTTGCCGCGTCAACTCTGGAGGAGGGAGACATGAAAAGAATCCGGCAACTCGCCCTGGCGGGTCTGGTCGGCGCTGCGCTTGCGGCTCCGGCCCACGCGCAAACGACGCTCACGATGTCCTCGTGGGTGCCGCCGAGCCATCCCCTGACGAAGAATTTCTTGCAGGGCTGGGCCAACGAAGCGGAGAAGGTGACTGGCGGACGGGTCCGCTTCCAGATGCTGCCCAAGGCGCCGGTGGCCCCGCCGGGCACTTTCGACGCCGTGCGCGACGGGCAGGTCGATCTGTCCTACGTCACGGCGAGCTACACGCCGGCGCGCCATACGCTGCCCAAGCTCGGCGAGCTGCCCGGAGGCGGCGCGACCGCGACGATCAATTCGATCGCCTACTCCCGAATTCACTGGAAGCACCTGCACCAGGCGGGCGAATACAACGGCGTGCACCTGATCGGCGTGTTCAGCCACGGCCCGGGACAGATCTTCAACACCAAGCGCCCGGTGACCAAGGTCGCCGACCTCGCCGGGCTGAAGATCCGTACCGGCGGCGGCATCGCCGCCGACATGGGCAAGGCGCTCGGCGCGTCGATGATGTTCAAGCCGGCGCCCGAGTCCTACGAGATCCTGAAGACCGGCGTCGCCGACGGCCTGTTTTTTCCGCTCGAGTCACCGGCGTCGTTCAAGCTGGAGAAGCTGATCAAGTACGCCACGATCTTTCCGGGCGGTTTCTACAGCTCCACGTTCGGCTTCTTCATGAATCCCGGCAAGTGGGACAAACTGTCGAAGCAGGATCAGGACGCGCTGAAGAAGATCTCCGGCGAATGGGTGGCGCGCTTCGCCGGCGGCGTCTGGGACAAGGCCGACCAGGTCGGGCTCGACCTGATGAAGAAATCCGGCACCAGGATCACGCAAGCCAGTCCTGCCTTCGTCAAGGAAGTGATGGCGAAGGCGGACCCGATCATCGAGGACTGGATCGCGCAGGCGAACGCCAAGGGCATCGACGGGCCGAGGGTGCTCGCCGAGTTCCGCGCCGAGGTGAGGAAGCTGTCGGCCAGGTAATCGCCGGACGCCGCGGTCGCGGACGGGAACACGCCGGCCGCAGCCGCGTCGCCCTGCGGGCGATGGCGGCCGGTTTTCGCAGCCGCCCTGTTTTTCTGCCCACATGACTCCGCAACACGCCTCCCGGATTGCCAGGATCGCCTACCGCATCGATGCCGTGCTCGGCGTCGGCGCCTGTGTGATCCTGTTCGGCATGATGGCGCTGACGTTCGTCGACGTGGTCGCGCGCTACCTCGTCAACCGCTCGGTGCCCGGCAGCTTCGAGATCACGGAAATCATGATGGCGGTTCTGATCTTCGCCGGCCTGCCGCTGGTGTCGCGCCGCGGCGAGCATGTCACGGTCGATCTCATCGACCACTTCGTCGGTGCGCAGGGGCGGCGCGTGCATCGCGCGGTCGTCGAGCTGGTCTCGGGTGCGCTGCTTCTCGGCCTCGGCGTGCTGCTCTGGGACAAGGCGCGGCAGGCCGCCGGCTACGGCGATACCACGACCGTCCTCGAGATCAGGCTGGCGCCTTTCGTCTACGCAATGACGGCGTTCGTCCTGCTGGCCGGCGTGGTGCACCTCATCAGGGCGTTCACGCCGGCCCTGCTCGGCGAGCCGCGGGACGAACACACGGTTTGACGCGCGCCCGGGAGAACCTTTGACCGCGGCGCTGCTGGCATTCGCAGTGATGCTGGCGCTGACCTTCCTGCGCGTTCCGATCGCGCTGGCGATGGGCGCGGTGGGTGTGACGGGAACCCTGCTGCTCAAGGGCGCGACGCCCGCGCTGGCGATGGCGACGTCGGTGACTTACGAGACCGGCTTTCAATACGCCTTCTCGGTCGTGCCGCTGTTCATCCTGATGGGCAATTTCGTGACCCGCGCCGGCATGGCCGAGGAGCTTTACGCGGTGTGCTACGCGTTTCTCGGCCACCTGCGCGGCGGGCTCGCGATGGCGACGATCGCCGCCTGCGGCGGTTTCGGCGCCATCTGCGGCTCGAGCCTGGCCACCGCCGCGACGATGTCCCGGGTCGCGATGCCCCCGATGCGCAAGTTCGGCTACTCGAACGCGCTCAGTGCCGGCTCGATCGCCGCCGGCGGCACGCTCGGCATCCTGATTCCGCCCTCCACGGTGCTGGTGCTCTACGGCATCATCACCGAGACCAATATCGGCCAGCTGTTCGCGGCCGGCGTGCTGCCCGGACTGATCGGGATCCTGTTCTACAGCCTGGCCGTGCAGTGGACAACCTGGCGCGATCCCAGGGCGGGGCCGCGCGGCGAGCGCCTGCGCTGGCGCGAGCGCCTGAATCTGCTGCGCGGCGCGGGCATCTTCGTGCTGTTCGGCGCGATGCTCGTCGCGGTGGCAGGTTTCGGACACCTGGCGGGCGATGCGGCCGCAGTCATCGGCGCGATCGGCACGATCGGGCTCGCGTTCGTGTATCGGGGCGTGATCGGCGTGCTGGCGTTGTTCACGCTGGTGATGGGCGGCATCTACGGCGGACTGTTCACGCCGACGGAAGCCGCCGGCATCGGCGCCGCCGGCGCGTTCGGCTTCGCGCTGGCGCGCGGCAGGCTGGGATGGCGCGTGACCTTCGAGGTCCTGCTCGAGACCGCGCGCACCACGGCGATGCTGTTCGTGATCCTGATCGGCGCCATGATGTTCGCGAACTTCATCAACTACACCAGCATGCCGGGCGACCTGCGCCAGTTCGTCAACCAGTTCGAGATCCACCCGGTGATGGTGGTCGCGGCGATCTGCGTGATCTACGTCCTGCTGGGCTGCGTGCTGGAAAGCATCTCCATGATCCTGCTCACGGTGCCGGTGTTCTACCCTCTGGTGCAGCACCTGGGATTCGACCTGGTGTGGTTCGGCGTGATCGTGGTCGTGGTCACCGAGATCAGCCTCATCACGCCGCCGATCGGAATGAACGTGTTCGTGCTGCGGACCCTGCTGCCGGAGGTGCCGACCACCACGATCTTCCGTGGCGTGACGCCGTTCATCGTCTCGGACGTCTTGCGCCTGGCGCTGCTGGTGGCGGTGCCGGGAATCTCGCTCCTGCTACCCGGCTACATGGGCTGAAGCGGGTGCGCCGCGCGGCGTCAGTGCAGCTGCGGCTTCCTGAGAAAATCGTTGCGGTCGGCGGACTTCACGCGCAAGCGCAGCGTCTCGCCGCGCCGCGCGACCGTGAGCGGCACTTCGACGCCGGCCGCGCCCAGTCGCCAGATCCGGCGAAAGAGATCGGCGAGGCCCGCGACGGGTTCGCCCGCCACTTCGAGCACCAGGTCGCCCACGCGCAGCCCGGCCTTTTCCGCGGGCGCTCCCGGCGCCAGGCCCGCAAGGGCGAGGTGGCCCTCGACCTCGGTCGTGTAGAGCCCGAGCCACGGGCGTGCCGGGCGATTGGCGCGGCCGTATTTCAGCAGGTCGTCCAGGATCGGCTCCAGCAGGTCGATCGGCACGACCATGTTGCCCTGCAGGGTTTCGCCGTCGTGCTTTTCCTCGATCAGCAGCGAACCGATGCCGAGCAGCCTGCCGTCGCCGCCGATCAGCGCGGTTCCGCCCCAGTGCGGATGCGCGGGTGCGGTGAAGATCGCCTCCTCGAGCAGGTATTCCCAGTAGCCGGCGAACTCGCGCTTCGCGAACACGCTCGCCTTGAGGGCATGGCGGCGTCCGCCGTGGCCCGCGACGATGACGTCGTCATCGATCGAGCAGTTCGCGGAGGAGCCGCGCTCGAGACCGCGCACCCCCAGCCGGCCGAGTGCCTGCACCAGTCCGAGCCCGGTCCACTGGTCGTAGGCAACGATGTGGCCCGCGACGACTGCGCCGCGGTTCGTGCTGAGCCAGATGGTGCTCGCTTCGGTGATCAGATAGCCGATGGTCAGCAGCAGGCCGTCGTTGCCGATGGCCACGCCGTGGCCCGCCCGTTCGGTGCCGAGGAGAGCGGCGGTGAAGGCGTCCTCGGGAATCTCGGCGCGCAGCGCCACCACCGAGTCGAGGGCGGCGTCGAGATCGAAGCCCACGTCCTGCGGGTTCGGCTGCAGTTCGGCTGGAAAGGACCACTCGGTGGGCATGGCCAAGAGCATAGCGCGAACGCGGGCCGGTCGGCGCTGCCCTTGGGCGGCACAGAATATACTTGACGTTGGCATGGAACCGTTCGACCTGGGGGGAGGGCCGCCGTCGTCACGGGCGCCGCGCGCGGCATCGGCAAGGCCACGGCGGCGCTGTTCGAGCGTGCGGGTGAACAACGCGGGCATCGCGGTGCGCAAGACCGCGTTCGGCATCACGCTCGAGGAATGGGAGCGCGTCCTCGGTGTTAACCTCGCGGGGCTGTTTCTGTGCTCCCGCGTCGCGGCGCGGAGCATGCGGAACGCGGGAGGCGGCGCGATCGTGAATCTGGCTTCGATCTGATGCAATGAGCAACGGCCGCGCTCACGAACTGACGCTGATCCGTTTCATCCGCGCGCCGCGCGAGCGCGTGTTCGACGCCTTCGTGCAGGCGGGGCTCGCCAGCCGCTGGATGTGCCCGCGCGGGATGAGCGTCCCCGAGGCGCACTTCGATGCGCGCGCCGGCGGGCGCTTCAGCATCACGATGCAGGCGCGCAACGGCGCGAAGTTCGCCGCTGGCGGCGCTTACCGCGAGTTCGTGCGGCCGGAGAGGCTCGCCTACAGCTGGCGCTGGGAGAGCAAGGGCCTGCCGGGCGCCGAGACGATCATCGCGCTCGCCTTCATCGAGCGCGCCGCAGGCACCGAGCTTCGCATGACGCAAAGCGGTTTTCCCGATGCCGCGATGCGCGACACGCACGAGGAGGGCTGGGGCTCCAGCCTCAACCAGCTCGGCGATCTGCTCGACGAGCGCGGACAGGCGGCGACCGTGGTGCTGCTGGGCGATCCGCGCAGCAGCTATGTGCGCACGGCGCGCATGGGACTGGCGGAGAAGGGCGTCAAGTACACGCTGCAGCCGCTCGCACCGCAGACGCCGGAAATCCTCGCCGTACACCCCTTCGGGCGCGTGCCGGGATTTCGCGACGGCCGCGTGGCGCTGTTCGAGACCAGCGCCATCCTGCGCTACGTCGACGAAGCCTTCCCCGGGCCGAGCCTGGTGCCGGGCACGGTGCGCGAGCGGGCGCGCTGCGAGCAGTGGGTCAGCGCGATCAACGCCTACCTCGACGGCACCATGGTCCGGCGCTACGTGCTGCAATACGTATTTCCCAAGGGCGCCGGCGGGCAGCCGGACCGCGCCGTGATCGACGCGGCGGTCAGGGAGATGGCGGGACAGCTCGCGATCCTCGAGCGCGCCTACGGCGGGAACGACTTTCTCGCCGGCCGGAGGCTGTCGATGGCGGACCTGTTCCTGGCGCCTGTCCTTTACTACGTCGAACGGTTTCCGGAAGGCAAGGCGTTGCTCGAGAAGCATCCGAACGTGATGCGCGCGCAAGGCGTGATACAGGCGCGCCCCAGTTTCCTGGACACTGCGCCGGGCGGTGCCTGATCTGTTTCTCCGGCAGCGCGGCAGCCCGCCGCATGGCACCGCGAAAAACCGACTGGTGAAATCGAGGTTCTGCAACTACAGGATTCCTTGCAGGAATGTGGAGTGGCTATGCAGCGACCGCGCGCCTGAATTTGATTTTGCTGCAGTGCAGGAGTAGCGTGCGCGCGTTCTCGTTCCCACAAGGAGGCGAGAAATGGATAACACAGCGCACGCCGCCCGCTCCTCCCGCGCCACACTCACGCTCGCCGCGCTTGGCGTCGTCTACGGCGATATCGGCACCAGCCCGCTTTACGCGGTCAAGGAGACTTTCAATCCCACGCACGGCATTCCGCTGAACGTGGAAAGCATCCTGGGCGGGCTGTCGACGATCTTCTGGTCGCTGATGGTGGTGGTGACGCTCAAATACGTCGTGCTCGTGATGCGGGCCGACAACCGCGGCGAGGGCGGCATCATGGCGCTCGTCGCCCT
>SCUF01000206.1 GCA_004298325.1 Betaproteobacteria bacterium
ACGCGCCGAGCGCCGGCGCGTCGAGCTGCCGGCGAAGACCGGCCAGCCGTGGTCGGAGGAGGAGGACCGCAAGCTGCTCGCGTCGTTCGACGCCGGGCGCGGGCTCGCCGAGCTGGCGGCCGCGCACGAGCGCACGCAGACCGGGATCCGCGCGCGGCTCGTCAAGTACGGCCGGCTGGCGGCGTGAAGCAGGCGCCGGCGCGGCGGGCGCGCGCCTAGGCCCGGCTCTGGCTGGGTTGCGCGTCCGCGGCGCCGGCGCTGCCGCTGGCGACGAAGTCCAGGTCGTGGATGCCAGCGAGTTCGTCGTTGAACGCGGCCATCACCTTTTCGAACTGCGGCAGCACTTTCTGGAACGCGGCGATGACGCGCGGATCGAACTGCTTGCCGGAGTCGAGCATGAGCTGCGCGGCGGCGTCCTGCGCCGAAATCGGACGCCGATGGCGCTGCGTCGCCGTCATTGCCTCGAACGCATCGGCCAGCGCGAGAATGCGCGCCGAGAGCGGAATGCGCTCTCCCCCGAGACGGTTCGGATAGCCGGTGCCGTCCCAGCGCTCGTGATGGTTGAGCGCCATGAGGCGCGCCAGCGCCAGCAGCGGGTCCTTGTGCTCGCCGATGATCGTCGCGCCGATCTCGGGGTGGCGGCGCATCTCCTGCCATTCCACCTTGTTGAGCCGGTCGGCGCTGCGCAGGATGTAGTCGGGCACTCCCAGCTTGCCGATGTCGTACAGCGGCACGGCTTCGAACAGCAGCTGCGTGGTGGGCTCGTCGACGCCGAGCTCGGTGGCGAGAATGCGCACGTAATGGCTCACGCGCATGACGTGATGGCTCAGTCCGCCTTCGCGGAACTCCATGGCGCAGGCGAGCCGGCGGATCAGCTGCAGGCGCGTGGCGTACAGCTCCTCGGTGCGCGCGCGCACTTCGTCCTCGAGTGCGCGGCGCCGGCTGTACAGCGCGAGATGCGTGCCGACGCGCGCCAGCACCAGCGCCGTGCTGATCGGCTTGGCGAGATAGTCCACGGCGCCCAGTCCCAGGCCCCTGAGCTCGTCCTTGGCATCGGTGAGCGCGGTCAGGAAGATCACGGGAATCGGCGCCAGCTCCGGATCGGACTTCAGGCGCGCGCACACCTCGTAGCCGTCCAGGCCCGGCATCTGGATGTCGAGCAGGATCAGATCGGGCCGCGGCTCGGAATTCGCCAGCCGGACCGCCTCCTTGCCGCTCGCCGCCAGTTTCACCTCGTAGCGTGCCTGCAGCGTGGTCGCCAGCAGGTTGCGGATGTCCTCGGCGTCGTCGACGACGAGGATGACAGCGCGCGCTTCCTGGGCCATTGAACGATGACGGGTCGAGAATGAATGCGGAGCTGCCGGAGGGACAGAGGCATTATATACAGCCCGCTCCGGCACCTCCTTTAGAATGGCAATCCCATGAAATCCAACGCGATTCGCGCCAGCTTCCTCGAATACTTCCGCTCCAAGGGCCACACCGTCGTCGCCTCGAGCCCGCTCGTGCCGGCCAACGACCCGACGCTGCTGTTCACCAACTCGGGGATGGTGCAGTTCAAGGACGCGTTCCTCGGTCAGGAGCAGCGGCCCTACAGCCGCGCCGCCACGGCGCAGCGCTGCGTGCGCGCGGGCGGCAAGCACAACGACCTGGAAAACGTCGGCTACACCGCGCGCCACCACACCTTTTTCGAGATGCTGGGGAATTTCTCGTTCGGCGACTACTTCAAGCGCGACGCGATCCTGTTCGCCTGGGAGCTGCTGACGCAGGTCTACGGGCTGGCGCC
>SCUF01000207.1 GCA_004298325.1 Betaproteobacteria bacterium
CAAGGCGATCCGGGCGCTCAGGCTCGAGGACGTGCGCTTCCCCGTAGCCTACGTCATGACCTGCGGCGGGCCGCCGCACGGCATCCAGGTCGAGCGCGACAAGATGGACAAGTACGGGCGCCCGCTGCTGGGCTGCACCATCAAGCCGAAGCTCGGACTCTCGGCGAAGAACTACGGCCGCGCGGTCTACGAATGCCTGCGCGGCGGGCTCGATTTCACCAAGGACGACGAGAACGTCAACTCGCAGCCCTTCATGCGCTGGCGCGATCGCTTCGGCTTCGTCGCCGAGGCGATTCGCAAGGCCGAAGGCGAGACCGGCGAGCGCAAGGGCCACTACCTGAACGTTACCGCCCCCACGCCCGAGGACATGTACCGGCGTGCCGCGTTCGCCAAGGAACTCGGCATGCCGATCATCATGCACGACTTCCTCACCGGGGGCTTTTGCGCCAACACGGGACTGGCCAACTGGTGCCGCGAAAACGGCGTGCTGCTGCACATCCACCGCGCCATGCACGCGGTGATCGACCGCGACCGCCACCACGGCATCCATTTCCGCGTGCTGCTGAAGGCGCTGCGGCTCTCGGGCGGCGATCACCTGCACACCGGCACCGTGGTCGGCAAGCTGGAAGGCGACCGCCAAGCGACGCTCGGCTGGATCGACCTGCTGCGCGAGCGCTACGTCAAGGAAGACCGCTCGCGCGGCATCTTCTTCGACCAGGACTGGGGCTCGATGCCCGGCGCGTTCGCGGTCGCCTCGGGCGGCATCCACGTCTGGCACATGCCGGCGCTGCTCGCGATCTTCGGCGACGATGCCGTGTTCCAGTTCGGCGGCGGCACGCTCGGCCATCCCTGGGGCAACGCCGCCGGCGCGGCGGCCAACCGGGTCGCGCTCGAAGCCTGCGTCGAGGCCCGCAACCGTGGCCGCGATCTCGAGAAGGAGGGCCGGCAGATCCTCGTCGCCGCGGCCAAGTCGAGTCCGGAGCTCAGGGCCGCGATGGAGACCTGGAAAGAGGTCAAATTCGAGTTCGACACGGTGGATACGCTCGATGTCGCCAAGGCGGCGTAGGAGAAGGCCATGAGCACCGCACCGATGCAAGACTACCGATCGAGCCTGGGCGACCCGGCAAGCCGCAAGTTCGGGACGTTCTCCTATCTGCCGCCGATGTCGGCGGAAGCGATCCGCGCGCAGGTCGAGTACATCGTGCGGCGCGGCTGGTCGCCGGCGATCGAGCATACCGAGCCGGGCAATGCAGGCAGTTCGTACTGGTACCTGTGGAAGCTGCCGCTGTTCGGCGAGATGCGCGCGGAGCAGGTGCTCGCCGAGGCAGCGGCGTGCCACAAGGCCCACCCCGGAAACCACGTTCGCCTGCTCGGCTACGACAAGCAGCGGCAGACGCAGGGCACGGCGATGGTCATCTACCACGGCAAAGCGGTGTAGCAGGGCGCGCCGTGCTTGCAGCCCTCATTTTCGACCTCGACGGCACGCTCGCCGACACCGAGGAAACGCACCGCCAGGCCTTCAACGCCGCGTTCATCGAGTTCGAGCTGTGGTGGGACTGGAGCCCGCAGCGCTACGTGGAACTGCTGCGCGTCTCCGGCGGCCAGGAGCGCATCCGGCATTACGTCGACACGCTCGGGCTGCCGCCGGCCGAACGCGCGCGGGTGCTCGAACTGGTGCCGGCGCTGCACCGGACCAAGACGCGCATCTACACCGAACTGCTCGAGCAGGGCAAGCGGCCGTTTCGGCCCGGCGTGGCAAGGCTGCTGCGCGCAGCAAGCGACGCGGGTCTGAAACTCGCGATCGCCTCGACCACGACCTCGGCCAACGTCGATGCGCTGCTGCGTGCGAACCTCGGCCCGATGCCGCATCCCGCTTTCAGCGTCATTGCCTGCGCCGACCAGGTGCGCGCCAAGAAACCGGCCCCTGACATCTACCGGCTGGTGCTCGCGAGCCTGCACCTGCCGGCGACGCACTGCATCGCCTTCGAGGATTCGGTGAACGGCCTGCGCGCGGCGAAGGCCGCAGGCCTGGTCACCGTGGTCACGCCCTCGCGCTGGAATGCGGACGAGGATTTTGGCGGCGCCGATTGCGTGGTCGCGTCGCTCGAAGCGCTCGAGGTGCCGGACCTGGAGCGGCTGCTGGGAGAAACCCTTGCCGCGGCGTGAGACCACCCTCACCGAATTCATCATCGGCGAGCAGCGCAAGGCGGCGGGCGCCACGGGCGGTTTCACCGCGGCGCTGAACGACATCCGTCTGGCCTGCAAGCGCATCGCCTACCAGGTGGGCAAGGGGGCGCTCGCGGGCCTGCACGGTCGCGCGGGATCGCGCAATGTCCAGGGCGAGGAACAGCAGAAGCTGGATGTGCTCGCCAACGAGATCTTTCTCGCCACCAACGAGTGGGGCGGACACCTCGCCGGGATGGCTTCGGAAGAGATGGAGCATCCCTATCGCATCCCGGACGCCTATCCGCGCGGCAAGTATCTGCTGCTGTTCGATCCGCTCGACGGTTCCTCGAACATCGACGTCAACGTCTCGGTCGGGTCGATTTTCTCGGTGCTCGCCTGCCCCGAAGGCGTGCCCGGAGACGCCGAGCGCGCCTATCTCCAGCCGGGGACGAAACAGGTCTGCGCCGGCTACGCCATCTACGGCCCGAGCACCATGCTCGTGTTCACGTTCGGCCGCGGCGTGCACGGTTTCACCCTGGACCGCGAGATCGGCGAATTCATCTACACGCATCCGGACCTGCGCGTGCCCGAGGACACGAGCGAATTCGCGATCAACACTTCGAACAGCCGCTTCTGGGAGCCGGCGGTCAAGCGCTACGTCGACGAATGCATGGCCGGCCGCAGCGGGCCGCGCGGCAAGGACTTCAACACGCGCTGGGTCGCCTCGCTGGTGGCGGAGGCGCACCGCATCCTGATGCGCGGCGGCGTGTTCCTGTATCCGCGCGACACGCGCGAGAACGGGCGCGCCGGGCGCCTGCGGCTGCTGTACGAGGCCAATCCGATCGGCCTGGTGATCGAGCAGGCGGGCGGGCGGGCCAGCACGGGCTACGGCGCGGTGCTCGAGGTCGAACCGCAGGCGCTGCACGAGAAGACCGGTTTCGTGTTCGGCGCACGGCGCGAGGTCGAGCGCATCGAGACCTATCACCGCGACTTCAACGAGCGGCCATACGACGCGCCGCTGTTCGGTGCGCGCGGGCTGTTCCGCACCGCCCATCGCGGCTGACGGCGCGCATGTCGGTGCGTCATCCGGTCATCGCCATCACCGGGTCCTCGGGGGCCGGCACCACGTCGGTGATGCGCACCTTCGACGCGATCTTCCGCCGCGAGGGCGTCAAGGCGGCCTACGTCGAGGGCGACGCCTTCCACCGCTACGACCGCGCCGCGATGCGGCAGAAGATGGCCGAGGAACTCGCGCGCGGCAACCAGCATTTCAGCCACTTCGGCCCGGAGTCGAACCTGTTCGCGGAACTCGAGGCGCTGTTCCGCGACTACGGCACGGGCGGCCGCGGCCGCACGCGCAAGTACCTGCACAGCGAGGAGGAAGCGGCGCCGTACCAGCAGCCGCCGGGCACCTTCACGCCGTGGGAGGAGATCGAGGCGGGCACCGACCTGCTGTTCTACGAGGGGCTGCACGGCGCGGTGGTCACCGCAGAGGTCAACGTCGCGCAGCATGCCGACCTGCTGATCGGCGTGGTGCCGGTGATGAACCTGGAGTGGATCCAGAAGCTGCACCGCGACCGCGCCGCGCGCGGCTACTCGACCGAGGCCGTGACCGACACGATCCTGCGGCGCATGCCCGATTACGTGCACTACATCGTGTCGCAGTTCGCCCAGACCCACATCAATTTCCAGCGCGTGCCGGTGGTGGACACCTCGAACCCCTTCGTCGCGCGCCATATTCCGAGCGCGGACGAGAGCTTTCTCGTGATCCGCTTCGCCAACCCGCGCGGCATCGACTTTCCGTACCTGCTGACGATGCTGCACGACTCCTTCATGTCGCGGCCGAACACCATCGTCGCGCCGGGCGGCAAGATGGACCTCGCGATGCAGCTCATCTTCACGCCGATGATCTGGCGCCTGATGGAGCGCCGGAAGCAGGCGCTGGAAAAACCCTAGGGAGGACGCGTGGCGTTCGTTTCGCTGAGGCAGCTGCTGGATCACGCCGCCGAGCACGGCTACGGCGTGCCGGCCTTCAACATCAACAACCTGGAGCAGATCCAGGCGATCATGCAGGCGGCCGAGGCGACCGCGAGCCCGGTG
>SCUF01000208.1 GCA_004298325.1 Betaproteobacteria bacterium
CTCGGAGGTGCCGGCGCCGATCTCGTAGAGCTTGGCGTCGCGCCACAGCCGCCCGGTCGGGGTCTCGTTGATGTAGCCCATGCCGCCGAGCGCCTGGATCGCCTCGCCCGCCATCCAGGTGGCTTTTTCCGCGGCATAGAGAATGGCGCCGGCGGCGTCCTTGCGCGTGGTCTCGCCGCGGTCGAGCGACTGGCCCACGGCGTACACGTAAGCGCGCGCCGCGGAAAACGTGACGTACATGTCGGCGAGCTTGCCCTGCATCAGCTGGAATTCGCCGATCGG
This sequence comes from Betaproteobacteria bacterium, assembly GCA_004298325.1. Classification (GTDB taxonomy): domain Bacteria; phylum Pseudomonadota; class Gammaproteobacteria; order Burkholderiales; family SG8-39; genus 2-02-FULL-66-14. Next base: position 283 of record SCUF01000208.1, read on the forward strand.
CTGGCCGAACTGCTTGCGCTCGTGCACGTAGGGCACGACCGCGTCGAGACACGCCGCCATGATGCCCAGCGGCCCGCCGGCGAGCACCGCGCGCTCGTAGTCGAGTCCGCTCATCAGCACGTTCACGCCCCGGCCCTCGGCGCCCAGCAGGTTTTCCGCCGGCACCTCGCAGTCGCGGAACACGAGCTCGCAGGTGTTCGAGCCGCGCATGCCGAGCTTGTCGAGTTTCTGCGCGGTGGAAAAGCCCTTCATGCCGCGCTCGACCAGGAACGCGGTGATGCCGCGCGGGCCCGCCTCGGCGTCGGTCTTGGCGTAGACCACCAGCACGTCGGCGTCCGGCCCGTTGGTGATCCACATCTTGTTGCCGTTGAGCCGGTAGCGATCGCCGCGGCGCTCCGCCCGCAGGCGCATGCCGACCACGTCGGAGCCCGCGCCCGGCTCGCTCATGGCGAGCGCGCCGACGGACTCGCCCGTGACCAGATTCGGCAGGTATTTGCGGCGCTGCGCCTCGCTGCCATTGCGGCGGATCTGGTTGACGCAGAGGTTCGAATGCGCGCCGTAGGAAAGCCCTACCGACGCCGAAGCCCGGGAGATCTCCTCCATCGCCACGATGTGCGCCAGGTACCCCATCGCCGTGCCGCCGTAGGCCTCTTCGACCGTGATGCCGAGGAGCCCCAGCGTGCCGAGCTTCGGCCACAGGTCCATCGGGAACTGGTTGGAGCGATCGATCTCCGCGGCGCGCGGCGCGATTTCCCGCTGCGCGAAGTCGCGCGCGGTCTCGCGCAGCATGGCGACGGTCTCGCCGTGGTCGAACCGCAGGAAGGGAAACTCCATCGGCCTCACTCCGGGCTGTCGGGGGTATCGGGCAGCATCATGAGCGTCTGCTGCATCGCGGCCACGAGCACGCTGCGGCCCTCGCGGCGCAGATAGACCTCGCCGCTGGTGATGCTCAGCGTGCGTCCGGGCTTGACCACTTCGCCGCGCGCGACCAGCAGCCCCTGGCGCGCCGGCGCCATGATGTTGATCTTGTATTCCACCGTCACCAGCGAGGCGCCCGCCGGCATCAGCGAATACGCGGCGTAGCCGCAGGCCGAGTCCGCGATCATGCCGATGATGCCGCCGTGCACGTAGCCTTTTTGCTGCGTCAGGTCCTCGCGCCAGGGTAGCTGGATCTCGCAGAAGCCGGGTTCCACCGCGGTGAGCGTGGCGCCGATCAGCTGCATCGCCCGCTGGCGGCCGAAGCTCTCCCGGACGCGCGCGGCGTAGTCGGGGTCCTGGGGCTCGAAACGCTCGGACGGCATGGAGACGGGGGCGTTCATCGCCCGGCTACCCTAATTTACGTTTACGTAAACGTCAACCACGCTTCGGGCCGCCCAGCCGCTGGCGGATGCGCTTCTCGAAGGTCGCGATCTCGGCCAGCTGCGCCTCGATGTCGGCGCGCTGCTGCCCGAGCGCGCTCTTATGTTGCGCCAGCACGGCGAGGAAGCGCTCCAGCTGCGGACGCTCGTCGCGCCCCGGCTCGTACATCTCTACCAGCTCCTTGATCTCGGAAAGGGTCAGGCCGAGCCGCTTGCCGCGCAGCGTGAGCTTGAGCCGCGTGCGGTCGCGCGGCGCGTAGATGCGCCGCTGACCCGCGCGCCGCGGGGCCAGCAGGCCCTGGTCCTCGTAGAAGCGGATGGCGCGCAACGTGACGTCGAATTCGCGCGCCAGCTCGCTGATCGAGTACTCGGCGCGCTCCTTTTCGTCGCCCTGGGAGAATTCGGCGGTCACGGTTGAACCTGCGGCGTAAGGCGATGCTGCAATGCGCAAAAACCAACTACAATGCCGGGCGCACGGCGGTCCGCGGCATGCTCGACTGCCGGCAATTCTAGCCCATGGCCGACCCCTCGCCGCTCGAGTTTCCCTTTGCCAGCCTGCCCGCGCCGGGGGCCGCGATCGGCGTGGCGCCGGGCGTGCACTGGCTGCGCATGCCGCTGCCCTTCGATCTCGACCATATCAACCTCTGGCTGCTTGAGGAAGAGGGCGGCTGGACGCTGATCGATTCGGGCCTGGGCAACAAGGCTACGCGCGCGCTCTGGGAGCAGGTGATTGCCGGGGTCCTCGGCGGGCGCCCGTTGAAACGCGTCGTGGTGACCCATTACCACCCGGACCATGCAGGCAACGCGGCCTGGCTGAGCCGGCGTTTCGGCGCCCGGCTCTGGATGACGCGCGCCGAGTTCCTCACGGCGCACGCCGTGCTGCATGGCGCGGCAAGCTTTTCCGCGGAGGCTTCCGCGGCGCTGTTCCGCGCCAACGGCCTGGGCGAGCAGGGCACCGCGATGCTGCTGCAGCGCGGCGATCTGTACCGCAAGCTGGTGCCCGAATTTCCGGTCGAACACCGCCGTCTGATGCACGGCTCGAGCGTGCGGCTCGGCGGCCACGACTGGCAGGTGCTGGTCGGCTACGGCCATGCGCCCGAGCACGCCTCGCTCCATTGCCGCGAGCTGAAGGTGGTGGTCTCCGGGGACATGCTGCTGCCGAAAATCTCGACCAACGTCGCGGTGCGGCCGATCGATCCGAGCGGCGACCCGCTGCGGCTGTTTCTCGAATCGATCCGCCAATACGCCCAGCTCGATGCCGATGTCCTGGTGCTGCCGTCGCACGGCGTGCCGTTTCGCGGCGCGCACGCGCGCGTCGCGGCGCTGGAGGCGCACCATGCGGCGCGCCTGGACGAGCTGCAGGCGACCTGCCGGGCGGCACCGCGCAGCGCCGCCGACGTGCTCGAGGTGCTGTTCCGGCGACGGCTCGACGCGAACCAGATCTTCTTTGCCATGGGCGAATCGATCGCCCACCTGCATTACCTGCACTACGCCGGGCGGCTGCGCCGCACAACCGGCAGCGACGGCGTGATCCGCTACGCCAGCGCCTGACACGGAGAATCGACATGGAGATTGCCAAGCCGGGTGCGAGCCCGGAGGAAATGCACCAGGTCTGCCACGAGGTCGCCGAGCGCTCGGCACGCATCCTCGGCGAGTTCGCGCAGCGCCATATCGCCAACAGCGTCTCGGCCGCGGTGAGCGACGAGCTCGGCATCGCCAAGGCCTACATGGACCTGTATGCGCGCATGCTCGCCAACCCGATGGCGATGGCGGGCGCCTCCACCAGCATGGTGCTCGACTACCTGCAGTTGTGGCAGTCGAGCTGGCTGAAGATGTTCGGCGTGGAATCGAAACCGGTGGCGCAGCCCGCGCGCAGCGACCCGCGCTTCAAGGACGACGACTGGAACAGCAATTTCCTGTTCGACTTCGTCAAGCAGTCCTACCTGATCGCCTCGCGCCACATCCAGCACGCGGTGGCGAGCGTCGACGGCCTGCCCGAGGAATCGCAGAAGAAGGTCGCCTTCTTCACGCGCCAGTACGTCGACGCGCTGGCGCCGTCGAATTTCGCGCTCACCAACCCGCAGGTGGTGCGCGAAACCCTGGCGAGCGGCGGCCAGAACCTGTTGAGGGGCCTCAACAACCTGCTCGGCGACATCGAAAAGGGCGAGGGGCAGCTGCGCATCAGCATGACCGACGAGCGCCATTTCCAGCTCGGCAGGAACGTCGCCTCCACCCCCGGCAAGGTGGTGTTCCAGACCGATCTCATGCAGCTGATCCAGTACCTGCCGACGACCGCCGAGGTCTACCGGCGGCCGCTGGTCATCATCCCGCCCTGGATCAACAAGTACTACATCCTCGACCTGCGCCCGACGAACTCGTTCATCAAGTGGGCCGTCGAGCAGGGGCACACCGTGTTCGTGGTCTCCTGGGTCAACCCGGACGCGCGCCTCGCGCAAAAGGGATTCGACGACTACCTGCTCGAAGGCGCGCTCGCCGCGCTCGAGGCGGCGCAACGCGCCACCGGCGAGCAGAAAATCAACGTCATCGGCTACTGCCTCGGCGGCACGCTCCTCGGCTGCACGCTGTCGCACCTCGCGGCAATTGGCGACGCGCGCATCGGCTGCAGCACCTTCTTCGTCAGCCTGCTGGATTTCTCAACGCCGGGCGAGCTCGGCGTGTTCATCGACGAGCAGCAGGTGCAGAGCCTGGAAAAGAAGATGAACCAGCGCGGCTATCTCGAGGGCTCGGAGATGGCGAGCACGTTCAACATCCTGCGCGCCAACGACCTGGTGTGGTCGTTCGTCATCAACAACTACCTGCTCGGCAAGGACCCGTTCCCGTTCGACCTGCTGTACTGGAACTCCGACTCGACGCGCATGCCGGCGAAGATGCACAGCTTCTACCTGCGCAACATGTACATGAAGAACCTGCTCGGCGTCCCGGGCGGGATCACGCTCGCCGGGCAGCCGGTCGACCTGTCGAAGGTGAAGGTGCCGGCGTACTTCATTTCCACCGCCGAAGACCATATCGCGCCCTGGAAGACCACCTATCTGGGCGCGAAATACCTCGGCGGCCCGCTGCGATTCGTACTCGGCGGTTCGGGCCACATCGCGGGCATCGTCAACCCGCCCGCGGCGAAGAAGTACCATTACTGGACCAACGAGGCGACGCCGGATTCACCCGACAGCTGGTTCGAGGGCGCGACGCAGCACCCGGGATCGTGGTGGCCGGACTGGCAGGCCTGGATCGACGCGCGGAACGGCGGCGAAAAGGTGCCCGCGCGCGTTCCCGGCGACCACGGCCTCAAGGTGCTCGAAGACGCGCCGGGCAGCTATGCCCTGTTGCGGCTCGGCGCGAAGAAGGCCGTTTCCTGACGCTGAACGCGCCGCGCTAGATCGCGAGGTCGCGGCGCTTGCGACCGGCGCGCGCGAACAGCCGGTCGTACAGCGGCGCCGGGAGGATTTGCAGGACCCGGGCGACGATCCCCATCTGCCAGGGAATCACGGCAAAGCGGCGCCGATTGGCGATGGCGCACGCGATGCGCCGCGCCGCCTCGTCGGCCGGCAGCAGGAACGGCATGCGGTAGCGGTTGACGCGCGTCATCGGCGTGTCGATATAGCCCGGGCAGATCGTCACCACGCAAACGCCGCTGCCGCGCAGTTCGACCCGCAGCGACTCGAGCCAGCTCGCCGCCGCGGCCTTGGAGGCGCTGTAGGCGCCCGCCCCGGGAATGCCACGCACGCCCGCGACGCTGGTGATGCCGCAGAGCGTGCCGCTGCGGGCGGCACGCATGGCGGGCGCAAACGCGGCGAGCGTGGCCGCGAGGCCGGTCACGTTGACTTCGAGCAGGCGCCGCAGCTTGGCAATGTCACGCGGGTCATCGCCATGCGTGCCGACCGACACGCCCGCGTTCGCGATGACGAGCTGCGGTGCACCGAAACGGGCCATGAAATCCTGCGCTGCATGCTCCACCGCGGCCGTGTCGGTGACGTCGAGCGGATAGACGGCGCGTTCACCCGGCAGCGCGGCGGCAAGCAGATCCAGCGCATCGTTGCGGCGCGCCGCGAGGCCGAGCGCGACGCCCTCCCTCGCGTAATGCCGGGCGAGCGCTTCGCCGATGCCCGACGAAGCCCCGCTGATGAAAATCGGGATCAGAGCCGTATCATTGCTTCGGGCGCGCGGCGATCGCGAGGTCGACGAGGTGGTCGACCACGCCCATCATCTCCGGGATTCCGCCCGCCTGGCGCGACGAGGTGACGTAGCGGCCGTCGACGACGAACGTCGGCACGCCCTGGATGTTGTAGGCATCGAGCATGGCGCGCGCCGCCTCGACCTTGACGCGGACTTCGGGTGAATCGAGCGCCTGCTTGACCACGACCGCATCCTCGCCGTTCCTGCTCAGCCAGTCGATCAGGTTCTTCTCGCTGTGCAGGCGCTTGCCGTCGAAGTGATGGTTGTCGAACACCGGCCAATGCAGGCGCGGCAGCAGGCCGGTCGCCTCGAGCGCGTAGTAGGCACGCGCGAACGGCGCCCAGGCCGCGGGCAGGGGCGAGGGCACGCGCCGGAACTCGACCTGCGCGTCGCGCTTCATCAGCCAGCGCGTGATGTGCGGCTCGGCCTCGTAGCTGAACGGGCAGGCGTAGGAGAAGAACTCGATCACCTCGACGCGCCCGCCGCCCGCCGCCGCTCGCGGCGGATCGAGCACGAGATAATCGCGTCCCGCCACCGGCTGCGCCTGGAGCGCGGCGCTGGCGGCAGCCAGCAGGAACAGCCAGCAAGCCTTTGCCAACAGGGTTTTCATGCGGTTTCCGGAGCCATGCGACGCGCGCAGTCTACCCGGATTGCGCGAGCGCGGCGAAAGCCCTAGCCTGCGCGCATGCGAAACATTTCGCGATGGATGGTGGCCGGCGCTTTGCTGGCCGCGACCACGGCCAGCGCCAACGAGGATGCCGATTTCGGGGTCGCTCCGGTCGCGGCGCTGCGCCAGGCCGATTTTTCTGCGCCGACGCCACGCACGGTCCCCGGCGCGAAGACCATCGGCACCGCGGAACTGCGTAACCGGCTGCGCGGGCCCGCCGACCCGCCGCTGCTGCTCTTTGACGTGCTGGGCGGCGCGCAGCACGACTCGTTGCCCGGCGCGATCTGGCTGCCCGGTGCCGGCCGCGGTAACGGCTTCGATGACGCCGTGCAGGCGCAGCTGGAGCGGCTGCTGCGGGCAGCGACCCGGGGCGACTCCGGCCGCGCGATGGTGTTTTTCTGCCAGGGAACCGCGTGCTGGTTGTCCTACAACGCGGCCTTGCGCGCGGCCGCGCTCGGCTATCGCGAGGTGTACTGGTACCGCGGTGGCCTCGAGGCCTGGATCGCGGCCGGCGGCGCGCTCGCGCCGCTGCGGCTCAGCTGGCGCAAACCCGCGCCCTGAGCTTCACTTCCTGGCAGGCGCGCCCTTGCGCGTCAGCTCGACGAGGTGATCGACCACCGCCAGGACGCCGCGCTGGCTTCCGCCCTGTTCGGGGCTCACGGTATAGCGGCCGTGCACCGCCATCGCCGGCGTGCCGTCGATGCGATACGCGAGCGTGAGCTGCTGCGCCTGGCGCACCTTGCTCTGCACGCCGAACGACTTGAAAACTTCCTCGAAGCGCTTGGCGTCGACGCCCTGCTTCTGCAGCCAGGCGTTGAAGGCGCGGGGGTCGTCGGTGCGCAGGCGATCGACGTGGATCGCGTCGAACAGCGGCCGATGCAGCTTGTCGAGCAGGCCCATCGCTTCGAGCGCGAAATAGATCCCGGCGTCGTATCCCCAGCGCGCGTTGAAGATCGCCGGGATGCGCCGGAACTGCACGTCCGGGGCGAGTTTGCGCTGCCACTTCTCGATCTCGCTCTCGAGGTTGTAGCAGTGGATGCAGCCGTACCAGAAGAATTCGACCACCTCGATCTTGCCGGGTGCATTCACCGGCTGCTCGGGCTTGAGCACGGTGTAGTTGGTTCCGGGCTGCTGCGCCGGCGCGAGGCGTGCGCCGCCGAGCGCGGCGAGCGCCAGTGCGATCAGGGTGTTGCGGCGGGTCTTGTCCATGGGTCAGTTCGTCCGCGGATCCTTCAATCTTACAAGGTTCGCATCGATGCCGTTCTGCGCCAGCGCCTGGCGCACCCGGTTCAGCTCGTCGATGCGCTGAAACGGTCCCAGCCGGACGCGATAAAAGGTGCCCTTGTCGGGCAGGTTCATCGACTCCACGCTCGATTCGAACCCCAGGATCGCGAGGCGCGCCTTCTGGTTGTCGGCGTCGGCCGGGTTCTGGAACGAGCCCGCCTGGATGTAATAAACGTCCTTGGCGCTTTCCGGCTGACTCCTGGCGCTGCGTGCCGCTTCCTTCAGCTCCTTCTCCGAAACCGTTTCCTCGCTGCCCGGGAGGATCTTGTAGAAGTCGAAACGCGGCTTGTCGGGCGACTTCGCGGCCGGCTGCGGCAATCCCGCAACCGCGGGCGCCTGCGTCCCGTCCCCGGCCTTCGCGGGCTTGGTCTTCGTGATGAAGGGCAGGGGTGTCTTGTTCAGGTAGAACGCGACGCCGACGGCAATGCCCAAGCCGAGCATCAGGCCGATGAACACGCCGAGCAGGAAGCTGCCGCCGGAACGGCTGCGCGGTGCGCTCTTGGCGGGATTGGCCATCACATCTTCTCCGGCGCGCTCACGCCGAGCAGCGCCAGCCCGTTGGCCAGCACCTGCCGGACGGCCGCGCACAGCGCCAGGCGCGCGCCGCGAACCTGCTCGTCGTCGACCAGGATCCGCTCCGCATTATAGTAGCTGTGGAAAGCGGCCGCGAGCTCGCGCAGGAAGAACGCGACCGCATGCGGCGCGAATTCCTGCGCCGCGGACTGCAGCAGCGCGGGGAATTCAGCGAGGCGCTGCATCAGCGCCAGTTCGCGTGCTCCGGCGAGCGGCGCGAGCGCGACCCCGTGCAGCGCCTGCAACGCCCCGCCCCACTGCGCGAACACGCTGCAGACGCGCGCGTGTGCATACTGCACGTAATACACCGGATTTTCTTCGCTCTGCGCGAGCGCTAGATCGATGTCGAACACGAATTCGGTGTCGGCGCGCCGCGAGACCAGGAAAAAGCGCGTCGCGTCGCGCCCCACCCAGTCGACGAGGTCGCGCACCGTGACGTAGGAGCCGGCGCGCTTCGAGATCTTCACTTCCTCGCCGCCGCGCATGACGCGGACCATGCTGTGCAGCACGTAATCGGGATAGCCGGGCGGCACGCCGAGATCGAGCGCCTGCAGCCCGGCGCGCACGCGCGTCACGGTGCTGTGATGGTCGGTGCCCTGGACGTTGACCACCCGCCGGAAGCCGCGCTGCCACTTGGTGACGTGGTAGGCGACGTCGGGAACAAAATAGGTATAGCTGCCATCGGACTTGCGCACCACCCGGTCCTTGTCGTCGCCGTACTCGGTGGTGCGCAGCCACAGCGCCCCTTCCGCCTCGAAGGTCTTGCCGCTCGCGATCAGGCGCTGCACCGCGGCTTCGACCTTGCCGTCGGCATAAAGGCTCGACTCCAGGTAATAGGCGTCGAATTTCACGCCGAGCCGCTGCAGGTCGGCGTCCTGCTCGCGGCGCAGGTAGGTGACGGCGAAGCGCTCGATCGATTCGAGGTCATCGGCATTGCCGCTGGCGCTCACGGCAGCGCCGTCCGCGGCGCGCACCGTGTTGCGCGCCAGAAATTCGTTCGCGATGTCCTGCACGTATTCGCCGTTGTAGGCATCCCGCGGCCAGTCGGCATCGCCCGGCTTCAGTCCCCGGGCGCGCGCCTGCACCGAACGCGTCAGGTTGCGGATCTGCACGCCGGCGTCGTTGTAGTAGAACTCGCGCGTCACGGCATGGCCCTGCGCCTCGAGCAGATTCGCGATGGCGTCGCCGAGCGCCGCCTGCCGCGCGTGCCCGACGTGCAGCGGACCGGTGGGGTTGGCGGAGACGAATTCGACCTGGATGCGTTCCGGCTGCGCGGCGCTGGCGTGGCCGTAGGCGGCGCCCGCGCGCAGCACCGCCTCGATCACCGCCTGGCGCGCGCGCGCCGCGAGGCGCAGATTGATGAAACCGGGACCCGCGACTTCGATGGCGTCGATCGGACCCGAGCCGAAGCCGGGCAGCGCGCGCAGCGCCGCCGCGAGCGCTTCGGCGAGCTGGCGCGGATTCTTCTTCAGGCGCCGGGCCAGTTGCAGCGCGAGGTTGCAGGCAAAGTCGCCGTGCGCGGCTTCGCGCGGCCGCTCGAGGACGATCTCGGCGTCCGCCGCCTCGGGTGCGGTGCGCGCGAGCGCCTCGCGCAGCAGCGCCGTGATCTCGATCCTGGCATCCATCGGGGGCGCGAATTATAAACCGCGCCCGCGGCGAGCCTCAGTCGAACTCGATCGGATCGACGTCCAGATGCCAGTGCAGCCCCGGCGCGTGCACCGCGTAGAGGTGCTCGCTCAAGGCGCGCAGGTGCTCCTGCAGCGCCGGGCGCGACGCCGATTGCATCAGCAGCTGCGCGCGCTCGGCGCCGGCGCGCCGTGTGATGACGTGCGGCACCGGGTCGTAGACGATCACGTCTTCGCGCGCGGCGACTGCGCGCGCGGCCTGGCGCAGGAACTCGAGCGCGGCGTCGAGCTTGCGCGCCTCGGCGCGCAGCGCCGCTTCGAACATGAACGGCGGGAAGCCGGCGGCCTCGCGCTCGGCGAGCTGCGCCGCGGCGAAGCCGGCGTAGTCGTGCCGCACCAGCGCGGCAAACAGCGGATGCTGCGGGAAGCGCGTCTGCACCAGGACTTCGCCGGGCGTCTCGCGCCGGCCGGCACGTCCCGCCACCTGCGACAGCGTCGCGAACAGGCGCTCCGCGGCGCGATAGTCGGTGGAAAACAGCGCGCTGTCGGCATTCAGCACGCAGACCAGCGTCAGGGCCGGGAAGTCGTGGCCCTTGGCGAGCAGCTGGGTGCCGACCAGGATGTCGCCCTCGCCGCGGTGGATGCCCTCCAGCCTGCGGGCGTGCTCGTGGCGCCGGCGCGCGCTGTCGCTGTCGATGCGCAGCACGCGCGCCTGCGGAAACAGCGTGCCCAGTGTCTCTTCGACTCGCTGCGTGCCGCGCCCGAGCGCATGCAGGTCGAGATTGCCGCAGGTGGGGCAGGCTCGGGGGATCGGCGCCTCGGCGCCGCAATGGTGGCAGCGCAGGCGCCGGTCTGCGGCGTGCAGCACGAGGCGCGTGCTGCAGCGCTCGCAACCCGCCGCCCAGCCGCAGGCGTCACAGGCAAGCACCGGGGCGTAGCCGCGTCGATTGATGAAGACGAGGCTCTGCTCGGCGCGCGCCAGGCGCTGGCCGATGGCCGCGATCGCGCTTGGTGCAAAGCCGTGCTGTTCGCCTTCCACGCGCAGGTCTACGGTGCGCACCTGCGGCAGGCGCGCGCCGGGCACTGCGCGTTCAGGGATCGAGAGCGTCTCGTAACGCCCCGCGAGACCGTTCTGCCAGGATTCGAGCGACGGTGTCGCGGTGCCGAGCACCACCGGACAGCCGTCCAGTTTGGCGCGCGCCACCGCGGCGTCGCGCCCGGAGTAGCGCAGGCCTTCCTGTTGCTTGAACGAGCCGTCGTGTTCCTCGTCGACCACGACGAGCCCGAGACGCGGCAGCGGCGCGAGCACGGCCAGGCGCGTGCCGAGCACGATGCCGGCATCGCCGCGCGCCGCGCTCAGCCAGGCCGCGGTGCGGGGAACGTCCTCGAGCGCACTGTGCAGCACGGCGACGTGGGTTTGCGGGAAGGCTTCGCGCACGCGCGATTCGAGCTGGGGCGTGAGGCCGATCTCCGGCACCAGCACCAGCGCCTGCGCGCCGCGCGCAAGCATTTCGGCGATCAAGCGGAAGTAGACCTCGGTCTTGCCGCTGCCGGTGACGCCGTGCAGCAGGAAGACCTGGAAGCGGCCGAGCGCGGCACGCATGCGGCTCACGGCTTCGGTCTGCGCCGGGGTGAGGGTGTGCCGCGCCACGAAGCGCGTGCCCGACGGCGGCAGTGGCGCGCATTGGCGGATCGCCTTGGGCAACGGTCGCAGCGAGCGCAGGCGCGGCGGCAGCGCGTGCACCACGGTCTCGCCGAGCGGGCGCTGGTAGTACGCGGCGAGAAAGCGCATGAATTCGAGCCACTGCCGCGACAGCCGAGGCGCGTCCCGCAGCACGCGCGCAACGGGTTTCAGCTTTTCCGGCGACACTTCGCTGTGCTGCGCCGTTTCAATCGCGATGCCGACGCGCGTGCGCGCGCCGAATGGCACCACGACGCGGTCGCCGGGCTGCAGTTCCAGCAAGTCCGGGACCTCGTAATCGAACAGGGTCGCGAGCGGTACGTCGAGCGCGACGCGCATCAGATTCATCGGCAGAGGGAGCGTGTGGTGAACGGCATCATCTTTTCGAGTGCCTGCAAAGGCTTAGTCCGGTAACCTGAGCTTTCGCATGGGATTGCGCTGCGAGCCCTTGCCGGGTAAAGGAATTTTCGATCAGTTGCAGATGATGTGGATAAGTTTGTGAGTAATGCGGCAGCCGATCCGCTTCTTATCCACAGATTTCCTGATGCGACGCAGAAGTTACTCCGCAGCTCAATTTTTTTCTCATTCGATTCAGAGACTTGCGCGACGCTTGCCACTGCATTCCCTGCGGCAGCGACGATTTCCGAATGAGCGGCTGGATTGTGAATAGATCAGGCGGAAGCCGGACGTGCTCGGCTCGCGGCGGGCCGGGATTCGCGCATGGCGCGGCTGTAAGTGCGCACTTCGTCCACCAGCGCCGCGACCGCGTCTGGACTTGCTTGTGGCGTAATGCCGTGGCCGAGGTTGAAGACATGTCCCGGCGTCGGGCCGAAGGCATCGAGGACACGCCGGGCTTCGGCACGCACGCGCTCCGGCGGCGCATAGAGCGCTGCAGGGTCGAGATTTCCCTGCAATGCGACGCGTGCACCGACCCGGTGGCGCGCCTGCGCCGCGTCCGCGGTCCAGTCCAGGCCGATCGCATCGAAGCCGCTCGCCGCCATGGATTCGAGCCATTGACCGCCGCCCTTGGTGAACAGGATCGCGGGCACCTTGCGGCCATCGTGCCGGCGCGTCAGAGCCGCGAGCACCCGGCGCGCGTAAGCGAGCGAATACTCCTCATACCCTGCAGCGGACAGATTGCCGCCCCAGGTATCGAAAATCATCACGGCTTGCGCGCCCGCCTCGATCTGGGCATTGAGGTAGGCCGCGACCGCCTGCGCGTTGATTTCCAGGATGTGGTGCAGCAGATCCGGGCGCGCGAAGAGCATTTTCTTCAGCGCCGGAAAATCCGAGCTGCCGGATCCCTCGACCATGTAGCAGGCGAGCGTGTAGGGACTGCCCGAGAAACCGATCAGCGGGACACGGCCGGCGAGCGCGCGGCGGATCTGCCGCACGGCCTCGAGCACATAGTCCAGTTCGGCCGCCGGGTCCGGCGCGGCGAGCCGGCGGATTGCCGCCTCGTCGCGCAGTGGGCGCTCGAAGCGAGGTCCTTCGCCGTCCGCAAAATATAGGCCCAGCCCCATCGCATCCGGCACCGTCAGGATGTCGGAAAACAGGATCGCCGCATCGAGCGGAAACCGTTCCAGCGGCTGCAACGTCACCTCGCAGGCGAGCGCCGGCGTCTTGGCGAGCGCGAGGAAGCTGCCGGCGCGGGCGCGCAGCGCGTTGTATTCCGGCAGGTAGCGGCCGGCCTGCCGCATCAGCCACAGCGGCGTGTAATCGGTCGGCTCGCGCGCCAGCGCACGCAGCAGCGTGTCGTTTTCGAGCGGGCTCACGCCAGCAGTCTAGCGGTGATGGTGCGCCATTCGGCCGCGCTCACCGGCGTGATCGACAGGCGGTTGCCGGGCCGCAGCACCCACAGGTTCGCCAGCGCACGCTGGCGGCGCAGCTCGGACAGGCTGAGCAGGCGTGTCTTGCGCAGCGCGCGCACGTCGACGTTGAACCAGCGCGGCGCCGCACGCGTCGATTTGGGGTCGTAGTAAGGGCTCCTGCGGTCGAACTGGCTCGCGTCCGCATAGGGCGGCGAGGCGACCTCGGCGAGCCCCGCGATGCCCGGCTCGTCGCAGCTGGAATGGAAGAACAGCACACCGTCGCCAACGGCCATGGCGTCGCGCATGAAATTGCGCGCCTGGTAATTGCGTACGCCGCTCCACGGCACGGTGGCGGCGGGCGCCGCCAGCGCGTCGTCGATCGAGCAATCGTCCGGTTCGGATTTCATCAGCCAGTATTTCACCGCTCTGCCTTTCCCAGACCCTGGCGCTGCAATGCGCCGGGCACTGCCGCATTGCAGCGCGTCGTGATTGCCTCGGTGGTGCCCCCCGCGCATGCCGGTGGACCCGCTCCCGAACCCCGCCAAACAGGGTGGTTGCGTACCGGTCACATCAGGTTCGTCCGGCACGCCAGGCGTGGGACGATCACAACAGTGACACGTGGATCCGCAACCTCAGGAAGCTATCGGTTCGGAAATATAAGGCCCGTGTCGCGCACGGCAGGGGGCGGAGAATTGTACCGCTAGAAGAGTTTTTCCTGGCTGGCGAGCGCGGCGTCCAGCTTCGATTCGATGGCGGCGATGCGCCGCTTCGCCTGACCGACGTCGAGGCCGGCGCCCAGCTTCGTCGCGAGCAGCTCGTGCGCCATGTTGAGCGCGACCATGACCGCGATGCGCTCGGTGCCGGAAACCTTGCCGGCCTTGCGCACGTCGTTCATCTTGGCGTCGAGGTAGGCCACCGCCTGCAGAAGCGCCTCGCGCTCGCTGTCCTCGCAGGCCACCTTGTAGCTGCGGCCGAAGATGTTGACTTCGAGGGATTTGGCGCCCGTCGGCATGCGGCTCAATCCGGCAGTCGGGCAATGAGCTGCTCGAGCCTTGCCCGGGCGGAGTCGATGCGGTCGTTCAAGCGGTGGCTTTCCTCCTGCGCGGCGGCGAGCTGCTGGCGCAGCTCCTGGTTCTCGCCGCGAAGCCGCTCGCATAGGCTGACGAACTGCGCCACCTTGGCCTCGAGCGATGCGAACTCGGCTTCCACGGTCGCACAATATCTTGCAATTCTGCCGCAAGGTCAAGAAATAGCGCCCGAATTTGAAAGTGTTTCCTGACCTTGCGCTAGCGCTTGGTGCGAGCCTGGTCGAAGAGCGCGCACAGCCGCTCCGCCCCATCCAGAATGCGGGGCGTGTGGCGCTGCATCAGCTCCGGCGGAACGGCGTGAAGGCTGCCCCGCCTGACCGCGGTCAGCTGCGAAAAGGCGCTCCAGTCATCGAGCCAGGCCGGGCGCAGCCCGTCGGCGCCGCTGGCGATGATCACCTCGGGGTCGGCGCGCAGCACCGCCTCCCGGTCGATCGGCGGCGCAATGACCGGCAGCGCCGCGAACACGTTCTCTCCGCCACACAGCCGGATCACCTTGCTGATCAGGTGCGCGCCGTTGACGGTCATGAGCGGGCGGTCCCAGACCTGGTAGAAGACGCGCAGTCTGGGCTTGGCGGAATGCGCCCGCTGCAGTCGGGCGGCGCGCTCGCGGAAGGCCCTTGCCGCCGCTTCAGCCACGGCGCGGGTGCCCGCAAGCTCGCCCAGCGCCTGCAGCGTGACCGCGATGTCGTCCAGCTCGCGCGGCTCGGAACGGTACACCGGGATGCCGAGCGCGGCGAGGCGTTCGATCTGCCTGCGGCTGCCGGCGTTCGGCCACGCGGCCACCAGATCGGGCTTCAGGCGCAGCAGGGCCTCCAGATTGATGCCGGATTCGCTGCCGACGCGGGGCAGCTTTCTGGCCGCCTCGGGGTAGTCGCTGTGCTCGATCGCACCGACCAGGCGATCGCCGGCCCCTGCGGCGTAGAGCAGTTCGGTGAGATGCGGTGCCAGGCTCACGATGCGGTGCGCCGGCGCCTGCAGCGTGATCCGGTTGCGGTAGTCGTCGCGCACGCTCACTTCGGCGCTCGCGGCAATGCTCGTGCCAAGGATGATGGTGATCAACGTTTTGCGCATGGCCTGCCTATAATATCGGCGCTGCACGCTGCAAGGTGTCCCGCCGGGATTTCCATTCCCGCGGGATGAAACGGGAAACAGGTGCGCGGCGAAGGATTTTCGGCGCCGCAATCCCTGTACTGCCCCCGCAACGGTAAGCGAGGCGGCGCACATCCCGGCCACTGCGAGGCGATTTGGCTTCGCGGGAAGGCCGTGCGCCAGGCGGACGCCATCCGCCACTCGCGAGTCCGGAGACCGGCCTTGTTGCGCTTCCTTCAACCCTTGTTCGGGCGTCGGGGACGACGCCGGGGAGAATTCGATGCGCCGACTCACCGCCTCTTTCTGTACCGCGGTTGCGATCCTCGCCGCGCCGGCCGCGTGCGCGCAGGCCGAAGACACCGTCATCATCACCGCAACGCGCTTTCCCGACACGCGGCGTGATCTGCCTGTCGGCGTCACGCTGATCACCGCCGACGACCTGCGCCGGAGCGCCTCGTCGAACCTCGCCGAAATCCTCGCGCAGTCGGGGTTGCTGCAGATCCGGGACAACGCCGGCACGCCGAATGCGCAGATCGACCTGCGCGGCTTCGGCGCCACCGGCGACCAGAATACGCTCGTGCTGCTGGACGGCGTGCGCATCTCGGAGAACGAGCAGCTGCCGGCGCAGTTGAGCCGCATCCCGCTCGAAGCGATCGAGCGCATCGAGATCCTGCGCGGCGGCGGGGCCGTCCTGTACGGCGGCGGCGCGAGCGGCGGCACCATCAACGTCATTACGCGCCGGCCGCGCGCGGGGGAAACGAGCGCTTATGCGCTGGGACGCGCGGGCGGCTACGGCACGCGCGAGCTGCGCGCCGGCCTCGCGCGGCACGCTGACAGGTTCGGCCTTTCGCTCGCGCTCTCCGACGAAGACACCGAGGGTTACCGGCGCAACAACCGCTACCAGCAGACCAATCTCGCGGGTAACTTCGATGCGCGAGGCGGCGATCTCCGCGCCTATGTGCGCCTTGGCTACGAGGAACAGAGGCTGCGCCTGCCCGGGTCTCTCACCGAAGCGCAGATCGCCGCCGACCCGCGGCAGACGCTGACGCCGGACGATTACAGCCGGCGCCACGGCGGGCAGGTGGTGTTCGGCGGCGCCTGGCGCAGCGGCCGCAGTGAACTCTCCGCCGACCTGGCCTACCGCGATCGGCGCGCCAACGCCTTCTTCGCGCTGTTCGGCGGCTTCTACACCGATACGCGGGCCGAAAGCTGGAGCTTCGCGCCGCGCGCGAAGCTCGCCTTCGACGCCCTCGGCCGCGGCCACGAAGTCGTCCTGGGCGCCGATTTCGAGCGCTGGGACTACGCCACCCGCAGCGCGGCCAGTGCGGCCGCGATCGGAACGCCGTTTTCGCAGCGCACCGGCGAACTGAGCAATGCCGCGCTCTACGCACAGGGCAGCTTCTGGGTGGGGCCGGCGACGCGCATTGTCGGCGGTGCGCGCGTGCAGCGGCACCGCGACCGTCTCGCCGAGCAGGTGTTTCCGACCGACGAGCGCAGCGCGAGTCGCACGCTGCAGGCCTATGAACTTGCGGCGCGGCACGGTTTCGGCAGCGGCTGGTGGGGCTACGCGCGCGCGGGCCGGAGTTTTCGCGCTGCCAACTTCGACGACAACGCCTGCTTTTTCCCGCCGTGCGCCGAGCGCCTGCTCGAGCCGCAGACGGCGCGTGCCGCCGAGCTGGGCGCGGAGTACGAGGGCGCGGGGCTGCGCGCGCGCGCTGCCGCTTACGCGATGCGCCTGCGCAACGAGATCTATTTCAGCCCGCTGCTGTTCGCCAACATCAATCTGTCGCCGACGTACCGCCGCGGTCTCGAGCTGGAGGCGGCGTGGCGCGCGTCGCCGGACCTCGAGCTGAAGGCGGCGCTGGCGCTGCTCGCGGCACGCTTCCGCTCCGGCAGCTACGCCGGTGTGGACGTCTCGGGCCGCGACGTCCCGCTGGTGCCGAAGGCGATCGCGACTGCCGCGGCGGCGTGGCAATTTGCGCCGCGCAGCCGCGCCAACGCGAGCCTGCGCTGGGTCGGCCGGCAGCGCTACGACAATGACCAGGCGAACACCTTCTCCAGGCGGCAGCCCGGCTACGTGCTTGCGGGCTTCAAGCTCGAGCATCGCGTCGGCCGCGTCGAGCTTGCGCTCGAGGTGAGCAATCTCTTCGACCGCAGGTACTACAGCTATGGCGTGTGGAATTTCGCCGACAGCTTCAGCGCCTTTCCCGCGCCGGGGCGAGCGCTCTACGGCACGCTCTCCTGGCGCCTCGACTGAAGCGCGCCATGCGCCGCGGCGGCGCACGCGCTGGTGTATCTTGCGCGCATGTTGCAAGACACCCTCCGGCGTCCGCCGATGCGGGCGCACTGAGTGCGGATCGCGCTCGTCCGGCAGCGCTATAACCCCTACGGCGGCGCCGAGCGCTTCGTCGAGCGCGCGCTCGCGGCGCTGGAGCGTGCGGGCGCCGAGGTGACGCTCATCACGCGCCGCTGGAACGCGGCGCCGGGCCGGCGCGTGCTGATCGTCGATCCGCCCTACCTCGGCAGCGTCTGGCGCGATGCCGGCTTTGCGCACGCTGCGCGCGCGGCGTGGCAGCGCGGGCGCTTCGACCTGGTGCAGTCGCACGAACGCATTCCGGGCTGCGCCGTGTACCGCGCGGGCGACGGCGTGCACCGGCAATGGCTCGAGTATCGTGTCGCCGCCGCTTCGCCGCTCGAGCGCCTCGCGATCGGCGCCAACCCCTACCACCACTACGTGTGCGAGGCCGAGCGCCGCCTGTTCGCGCACCCGTCGCTGCGCGCCGTGATCTGCAACTCGCAGATGGTGCGCGCCGAAATCCAGCGCCATTTCGGCCTGCCGCCGGAGAAGCTTCCGGTGATCTACAACGGCGTCGACCTGGAGCATTTCCGGCCCGCCGTCGCAACGGGGCTGCGCGGCGCTGGGACCCGGTTTCTTTTCGTCGGCTCGGGCTTTGCGCGCAAAGGTCTCGACACCGCGCTGCACGCGCTGGCGCAGGTGCCGCAGGCGCAGCTGCTGGTGGCGGGGCGCGATCGCGACGCGCCACGCTTTGCCGCGCTCGCCCGGCGGCTGGGCATCGCCGGGCGCGTGCAGCTGCTCGGCGGCGTCGACGACGTGCGCCCGCTCTACGCCGCGGCCGATTGCTTTATCCTTCCCACCCTTTACGACCCCTTTCCCAACGCCGCGCTCGAGGCGCTTGCCATGGGTGTGCCCATCATCGTCAGCCGCCGCTGCGGCGCCGCAGAGCTGGTCCGCGAAGGCGCGAACGGCTGGCTGTGCGAGCCTGCGGACGCGTCCGGCCTCGCCGCGCTGCTGCGGCGCGCCGCGGAGCACGCCCGCGAGCGCGAGACGAGGGCCGCGGCGCGCGCCAGCGCCGAACCCTTCGCTATCGAAACCGTGGCGCGCGAGCTGCAGCGGCTGTACGCGAGCCTCGCGCCGGGCGCGCGCGCATGAGCCGCGCTGCCGGCAGCCGCGAGCTCTACTTCCGGCTGCTGTCGTATGTGCGGCCGCACACCAAGACGTTCGGTCTCGCCATCCTGTGCATGATCGCGGCCGCCGCGACCGAGCCGCTCTTTCCCGCGCTCATGAAGCCGCTGCTCGACGGCGGGTTCGCCCAGGGCAAGGCGCCGAGCCTGCCCGCGCACTGGTTCGCCGCCGCGCTGGTGGTGATCTTCCTGGCGCGCGGCCTGCTCACCTTCGCCGCTTCCTACCTGGTGGCGTGGGTCGGCAACCGCGTCGTGCTCGATCTGCGCGCGGCGATGTTCGCGCGCCTGGTGCGCCTGCCGACGCGGTTTTTCGACGACCACAGCTCGGGGGTGCTGCTATCGCGCATCGCCTACGACGTCGGCGGCGTGACGTCCGCCGCGACCAGCGTGCTCACCGTCGTGGTGAAGGACTCGATCGCGGTCATCGGCCTGCTGGGGTGGCTGTTCTATCTCAACTGGAAGCTGACCCTGATCGCGCTCGCGGTCGGCCCCGCAATCGCGCTCGTGGTGCGCCTGTTCTCGCGCCGGCTGCGGCGCATGGCGCGCGAGGCGCAGCACGCCATGGGCGACCTGGTGCATGTGCTGGAGGAGACCATCGAATGCCAGCGCGTGGTCAAGATCTTCGGCGGCCAGGAGTACGAGGCCGGGCGCTTCGAGCACGCCAACCAGAAGCTGCGCGGCTTCAACATGCGGCAGACGATCGCGGCGTCCGCGACCGTGCCGATGACGCAGATCCTGGCCTCGGCGGCGCTCGCCATCATCGTCTACATCGCGCTCGAGGAATCGCTCTCCAGCGGCACCACGGTCGGCGAGTTCACCTCATTCATCACGGCGACGCTGATGCTGCTGGCGCCGCTCAAGCGCCTCACCGACGTCAACGCGCCGCTGCAGCGCGGCCTGGCGGCGGCCGAGAGCGTGTTCGGCCTGATCGACGCGCCGGTCGAGGAGGACCGCGGTACGGTGCAGCTGGCGCGCGCGCGCGGCGACATCGCCTTCGAGGACGTGAGCTTCACCTACCCGACGCGCACCGAGCCGGCGCTTGCCGGCGTCAGCCTGACGGTCCGCCCGGGCGAGACCGTGGCCCTGGTGGGCACCTCCGGCGGCGGCAAGAGCACGCTGATCAACCTGCTGCCGCGCTTTTACGCGCCCTCGAGCGGGCGCATCCTGCTCGATGGGCGCGACATCCAGGGCCTGACGCTGGAGAGTCTGCGCGGCAACATCGCGCTCGTGTCGCAGGACGTGGTGCTGTTCAACGACTCGATCCGCGCCAACATCGCCTACGGCCGCATGAGCGGCGCCGCGGAGGCCGACGTGATCGCGGCGGCGCAGGCCGCGCACGCCATGGAGTTCATCCGCGCCACGCCGGAGGGTCTCGGCACGCTGATCGGCGAGAACGGCCTGCGCCTCTCGGGCGGCCAGCGCCAGCGCCTGGCGATCGCACGCGCGCTGCTCAAGAACGCGCCGGTGCTGATCCTGGACGAAGCCACGTCTGCGCTCGATTCGGAATCGGAGCGCGCGGTGCAGTCGGCGCTCGAAGAACTGATGCGCGGGCGCAGCACGATCGTGATCGCGCACCGGCTCTCGACCATCGAGCGTGCCGACCGCATCGTGGTCCTGGAGCGCGGCCGCGTCGCGGAATGCGGCACCCATGCGGAGCTCCTGGCGCGCGAGGGCGTGTACGCGAGGCTCTACCGGATCCAGTTCGCCACGGCAGCGTGAAGCCGCTTTCGATCGTCCACACCGAATCCTCGCTCGGCTGGGGCGGGCAGGAGATCCGCATCCTGGCCGAGTCGCAGGGCCTGATGCGGCGCGGCCACGCGGTGCGCATCCTCTGCCCGGGCGAGGCGCGCATCGCCGCCGAGGCCGCGGCCTGGCAGGTGCCGGTGGTGGCGCTGCCGATCGCGCGCAAGAACCTGGCGGGGCTGCGCGCGCTCGCGGCGTGGTTCCGCGACAATGCCTGCGATATCGTGAACACGCACAGCTCGACCGACTCGTGGCTCGTGGCGCTCGCGTTGCGGCTCGCCGGCCGCTCGCATCCGGTGGTGCGCACGCGCCATATCTCCGCGCCAGTGCCGCGCAACGCGCTCTCGCGCTGGCTCTACCAGAGCGCGGCGGCGATGATCGTCACCACGGGCGACGCGCTCAGGCGCCAGCTGATCGAGGTGAACGGTTTCGATGCCGCGCGCCTGGTATCGGTGCCGACCGGGGTCGACGCCGGGCGCTTCCGGCCCGGCTCGCGCGCGACCGCGCGCGCCGCGCTGGGTCTGCCCGCCGATCGCGTCCTGGTCGGCATCGTCGCGACGCTGCGCAGCTGGAAGGGCCATCGCCATCTGCTCGAGGCGCTGGCGCAGCTGCCGGAGGCGATCGAGCTCGTGATCGTGGGCGACGGCCCGATGCGCGAAACCCTGCACGCGCAGATCGATCAGCTCGGCCTGCGGCAGCGCGTGCACCTGCCCGGAAACCAGGCCGACGTCGTACCCTGGCTGCACGCGCTCGACCTCTTCGCGCTGCCGTCCTACGCCAACGAGGGCGTGCCGCAGGCGCTGGTGCAGGCCATGCTGTGCGGCCTGCCCTGCATCACCACGACCGTGGGAAGCATTGCGGAACTGGCCACCCATGACGCGACCGCCGTGATCGTCCCGCCACGCGATGCGCGGGCCCTTGCCGCGGCGATTGCGCGCCTCGCAGGGGACGAGGGCCTGCGGCGCGCGCTGGGAGAGTCGGCGCGCAGGCACTGCGTGGAGAATTTCTCCTACGATCGGATGCTCGATCGCATGGAAGCGGTCTTCGCGGCGGCGGCGAGCGCGCGCGCTACGGCGGGCCCTGAAGTTCCTCGCTGACCGCGCGCCAGACGCTGTCGGCGTCGAGCGTCTCCAGGCAGTCGCTCACCTTGCCGCCGCCGCAGCCGTCGAGGCCGCAGGGCCGGCAATTGTGTCGCGTGCTGGCGACGACGCGATGGCGACCGCGCCGCGGCTCGCCCCAGGGCGCCCACAGGGCTTCGCCCGAGGGCCCGAACAGCGCCAGCGCCGGTGTGCGCATCGCGGCGGCGATGTGCATCGGCGCCGAATCGACCCCGATGAAAAGCCGCGCTTCGGCCGCGAGTGCAGCCAGCTCCTTCAGACCGAGGCGTCCGCTCAGGTCGATCGCCGGGCGCTCGAGCCGCTGCTGGATGGCGGCTGTCATCGCCTGCTCGCCCGGATCCGGCGCCGCGGTCAGCACCACCGGCCAGCCCGCCGCCTGCAGGCGTTTGATGATCTCGGCCCAGCCCGCAGTGGTCCAGCACTTGAACTGCCAGCGCGAGCTGGGGTGGATGTGGACGAAGCGTTGCGCCTGCAGGCCCTGCGCCGAAAGCAGCGTCCGGATCGCCTGCCGCGCGGGCTCGCCCGGTTCGAGCACCAGCTGCCGCTCGCCCTCGGCGGGCTGCACGCCGATGCGTCGCAGGGCGTCGAGATTTCTTTCCACGGTATGGCGGCCGCCGCCGCGCGGCGCCGACACCAGGTGCGTGAAGCACTTGCGCCAGCGCCTGCCGCCGCCGCGGTGTTCCAGCGCCACCGCCCAGCGCGGGCGCAGGCCGCGCGCCAGCCAGGCGCCGCGCCAGCTTTCGGTGAGGTGGATCAGGAGGTCGTAGCGGCGCGCTGCAAGCCGGCGGTAAAGCGCCCATTCGCGCGCCAGGCGCGCGAGCGCGCCAAGGTCCTTCCAGCCGCGCTCGATCAGGTGCAACTCGTCGAGCGCCGGGTGCAGCGCGAGCATCGGCGCGGTATCGGCGTACACCAGGGCGTCGATCTCGATCCCGGGCGCGTGGTTCCTGAGCACCGCGATCACGGGGCTGGCGAGCAACACGTCGCCATGGTGGCGCAGCTTGATCACCAGCGCGCGGCGTACCTGGCCGAGCGGGACGGCGTCCTCGAGCGGGCTCACCGGTTCAGTTCCCGGAGGGGATTCGCGCGCACAGGCGCCCGTAGGCTTGCATCACGTCTTCTACCATGATGTCGGCGACGCTGCGCGAGGGGGGCTGCAGCAGCTCATGCGTCGTGCGCCAGGGTCCCCAGCGCGCGGCGTCGGAGTCGCCGAACAGGCACACCATCGGCTTGCCGAGCGCGGCCGCGAGGTGCATTGCGCCGCCGTCGGCGCAGATCACACGGTCGCACAGCGCCAGTGCGGCAATCAGCTCTTCGAGCCGCCGCGTGGCGATCGGCACGAGCGGCCGTCCGCGCAGCGCGGCTTCGATCTGCGCCGCTTTTTCGTCGTCGCCCGGGTGGTGCGGATTGCGTTCCGAGCCCGGCGCCCAGAGCAGCATGAAGGCGCTGCCCGGGGGCGCGGGCAGCCGCCGGATCAGTTCGGCGAACCGGGCGCCGGCCCAGCGCTGGGACGGTTTGCGCGCGCTGACGTGGAGCGCCACGATCCGTTCCGGGCGCCATCCCAGGTGCGCGCGCACCTGCGCGGCCAGCGCTTCGCATTCGGCCGGCGCTGCGGCGAGGCGCGCCGGCGGCGTTTCCATCCGCAAGCCCATGGGCGCGAGCAGGCTGCAAGCCTGCTCGACTTCGTGGGGCCCCGCGGCGGCCGCCTCGGGACCACGCACCAGCGTGCGCGCGGGAGCGATCCATCTTGCAAAGTGCAGCGCGCTGGCATGCGGGCCTCCGGGCAACAGCGCCCAGTCGCAGCGCAGCGCCCGAAGTTCCGCGATGGTCTTCAGCCGCCGCCAGTAAATGCCCGTCAGGCTCTCCTCGGGCGTGCGGTGTTTCGCTTTCTGGTACGAGAACACCTGGTCGAGGTCCGGATTTCCCGCGAGCACCGGCGCGTTGTAACGGGTCACGAGGGCCCCGATCCAGGCCCCGGGCAGCTGCGCGCGCAGCGCGCGCATGAGCGGCGTGGTGCAGACCAGATCGCCGATGTTCTCGCGCCGGATGACGAGGATCCGCGGTCCGGTGGTGGCGGCCGCGCTCATGCCTTGTCCCGGCTGCGGCGCCAGCGCTCGATGTGGGCCAGCAACTGCTGCGCGCGCTGCCGGTAGGTGTGGTCGCGCAGCACGCGCCGGTGAGCGGCCTCGGCGACGTCGCGAGACGCCTCGAAACGGGCGAGGAAATGGGCGATCCTGGCGACGCATTCATCCAGCGTGCCGAAGGCGATCCATTCCTTTTCCGGCATGAAGTCGTCGCGCGCGTGGCGCCGCCGGTCGCTGAGGAGAAAGCCGCCGCAGGCCGGGATCCCGTAGCAGCGCTCCGGCAGTCCCCAGCTGCGCACGCTGCCGTGATCGGCGGCCGCGCCGTAGTTGAGGTTGATGCGGCTCGCCTGGATGAGCTCGACCTGCGTGGCCGGGGCGAGCGCTTCGCCGTCGAAAACGTGGAGCGCGACGCCGGCGGCGGACAGCCGCGCGCGCAGGGCGTCGAGAAACGCCACGCGCCCGGCGTGCTCGCGGTAACGCTGCACGTTCACGTTGCCGATGAATGACACGTCGTAGCGGTAGCGCGATGGCTCGCGCAGCTCCTGCAGCGTCCGAGCGCCAAGGTGGTAGTGCCGGGTCCAGGCCGCATTCGGCAGGTACACCGCCTCCGCGGCAAAGCGCGTCGCGTCCTGCAGCGAATGCGAGGCGTAGACGTCCACCAGCTGCAGCATGCGCAACATGCGCAGGCGGCGCCTGCGCACGCCCTTGTGCCAGGGGGCGTCGCGATCGAGCGCGAAGACCGGCGTGCCCGCGCGCCGCAGCATCCGCCGCAGGCGCCAGCCCGCCACGAGATGGCGCGCCAGGTCGCACAGGTCGAGCAGGGCGGCGTCGGCCTGCACCGACTGCGGCGGCGGCGCGCCCGGCATCCAGCGCAGCAATTCGCAGCCGGCTTCGGCGAGCGCTTCCTCGAGCGGCGCGAAGGGCTTGCGAGCACCGATCAGCAGGCGCATCACCCGGCCTCGGCAGTCCAAAGACCGCGCCGGCGCACCTCGGCGACCAGGCGCTCGACGCGCGCCGTGAAGGCGGCTTCGGAGAACCTCTGCAGGTGGGCGGCGGCCGCGGCAGGCTCGGGCCTGAAGGGCCGCTCGGCGAGCCGCGCGAGCAGCGCCGCAAAGCCGGCGCCGGCATCGCGGCGCGGATCGGGGTAGAACAGTCCGCTGACTCCAGCGGCCACGATCTCGGTGAAGGGCGGCGCCTCCACGGCCAGCACCGGAACGCCGCAGGCCTGCGCCTCCAGCACATTGAGGCCGAGCGCTTCCTTTTCCGGCAGGCCCGTCAGCAGATAGTCGATGCGGGCATAGGCGGCCCCCACCTCGCGCTGCTCGCCCCAGAAGCGAGCGCGCGCGCGAATCGGCGCCAGCGCGGCGCGCAGGTCGCGCACCGAGGCATAGCCGCCGCTGCCGAAGACTTCGAGATGGAATGCCGGAAAGCGCGCCAGCACCGGCGCGAGATGGCGAAACAGCAGTGCGAACTGCTTGATCGGCGTGAGGCGCGAAACGATGCCGAGCGCGATGCCCGGCCTGGGAGTGAAAGTCAGCTGCGGCCGCAGGCGCCTCAGCATCGGGTGCGCGTGCGACAGCAGGCGGTCGCGCAGCTTGCGCCGGTCCCAATCGTAGACGCTGTTGCGCAGCAGCGGCGTTGCGCGATCGCCGCGCCGGCCGCGCAGGTCGGCGATGCCATACAGCGGTTCGGCATGCACCCGGCTCAGGCCGCGGGCGCGCAGACTGTCCGCGACGTGCTGCGATACCGGGATGACCAGATCATAGGGCTCGAGCACGGCAGGGTTGCGATCATAGACCGGCATGTGCGCGAACGCCGTCGCGCTGGCGCCCGCCCGGTGCAGCGCGGCGACGGCGTCGCCCGGCAGCGGCGTGTGAAAGACCACCCAGGCGCCGCGCAGCGCCGCAAGACGCTGCGCCAGCTGCGTCGCGCTGACCGGGATGACCTGCGCAGCCTCGGGCAGCCGCGCGCGCCAATGCGCCGCCTCGGGATGCGCGAAGAGCACGCTGCGAATGCCGAGCGCCTGTAGCGCGCGCGCGAAAAACGCGGTGTAGACCTCGCCGCCGCCGAAGCCGCGCTGCAAGTTGACCTGGTAGCAGGGGGTGGCCATCGGCGGCGCGCGCTCAGGCTGCGCCGAGCAGCGACTTGAGGTAATTGCGCGCGATGCGCCGGCGCTGCGCGAATTCCGTGGCGTTGCGCCAGAGCAGCGCCATGACGCCATCGCGGCGCAGATGACGAAGCCGTTCGCGGCGCGCCGGCGCGGCCGAGAGCTGGCGCAGCTTGTGGAAGATCGACAGGCCGCCGTCGACCAGCTGCCAGCGCAGCAGGTGCCGCAGTTCCGCGTCGCCGCGCACGCCGTTCGCGAGCGCATCGAGCGCGCGCGCGTTGTGCACCGCGCTGTCGATGATCGCCTGCAGACGGCGGTCGTTGTCTGCGGCGGCGAAGCGGCGCACGCGCTGGCGGTAGTGGTAGCCGGGCGTCGGGTCGTAGGCCATGCGCTGCGCCAGCAGCAGGACGCGCGTCGTCCACGGCACGTCCTCGTGGATCAGCCCCGGCACGAAGCGCAGGCGATGCCGCTCGAGCCAGTCACGCCGGTAGACATGCATCCAGACCATGTGCAGCAAGGAACGGTTGCGCAGGCGATGGCGCAGAAAATCGGCGCCGCGCATCACGCCGGCCGGCGGCGTGTCGGCATAGATCGGGCGATCGGCGCGAGCGTCCTCGAAGTGGTAGCTGGCGTTGCCGATGGCCAGCTCGAGGTCCTGCGCCTCGCACAGTGCCGCCAGCCGGCCGTAATAGCCCGCGTCGTAGTAGTCGTCGGAATCGATGAAGGCGAGGTAGCGGCCGCGCGCCTGGTCCAGGCCCGTATTGCGTGCGGCCGACAGGCCGGCGTTCGGCTGGCGCATGAGCCGCGCATGGGGCCTGGTCGCGGCCCACGCGGCGAGCGTTTCGGGGCATGCGTCGGTGGAACCATCATCCACCAGGATCACCTCGGTCGTGCCGGCCGGCTCCGTCGCCAGGCTTTCCAGGCAGCGCGGCAGGAAAGGCGCGACGTTGTAGACGGGCACCACCAGGCTGAGTTGCGGTGCGACCATGTGCGAAAATGACCCGGAATCGAGCAGCGGCGCAGGGCGGCCCGCCGTGAGCCCGAAG
>SCUF01000209.1 GCA_004298325.1 Betaproteobacteria bacterium
TTAAGATGGCGGGGCCGGATAATCCCCGCACATGAAAATACGATCGACACTCAAGGGCCGCAGCGTAGACCCGAAGGCGCTCGCGGAGGTCCAGGCGCTGCTGGGCAAGGCGCCGCGCCGGCGAGACCTGCTGATCGAGCATCTGCACAAGCTGCAGGACCGCTACGGCCACATGCCGGCGGCGCACCTGGCCGCGCTCGCGGCGGAAATGCGGCTCTCGCTCACCGAGGTCTTCGAAGTGGCGACCTTCTACCACCATTTCGACGTCGTGAAGGAGGGCGAAGCCGCGCCGCCGCCGCTCACCGTGCGGGTGTGCGATTCGCTCGCGTGCGAAATGGCCGGGGCGCAGGACCTCCTGAAGCGGCTGCCGGCGATCCTCGGCAAGGAGGTGCGCGTTGTGCACGCGCCCTGCGTAGGCCGCTGCGATGCGGCACCCGTCGCGGTGGTGCACCAGAACCCGATCGCGAACGCGAGCGTCGAGAGCGTACGCAGCGCAGTGCAGCAGCGCGCTACTCAGTGCCCGGCACCGAAACCGCTTAGCTATGCGCGCTACCGCAGCAATGGCGGTTACCGGCTGATTGCCGACTGCCTCGCGCGCAAGCGCTCGCGCGACGAGATCACGAAGATCATGGAAGACTCGGGCCTGCGCGGCCTGGGCGGCGCAGGATTTCCGGTAGGCCGCAAGTGGCGCATCGTGGCGGCCGAACGCGAACCCCGCCTGATGGCGCTCAACATCGACGAGGGCGAGCCGGGCACTTTCAAGGACCGCCATTTCCTCGAGCGCGACCCGCACCGCTTCCTGGAAGGCATGCTGATCGCGGCGTGGTGCGCCGGCGTGGGCGAGATCTACATCTACCTGCGCGACGAATACGCCGGCTGCCGCGCCATGCTCGAGCGCGAGCTCGCGCAGCTGCAGCGCAATCCGCCCTGCGCTCTGCCGCCGATCAGCCTGCGCCGCGGCGCGGGTGCCTACATCTGCGGCGAAGAATCCGCGATGATCGAGTCGATCGAGGGTAAGCGCGGCATGCCGCGCCTGCGCCCGCCCTACGTCGCGCAGGTCGGCCTCTTCGGCTACCCCACGCTCGAGCACAACCTGGAGAGCGTCTACTGGGTGCGCGAGATCGTGGAGAAGGGCGCGGCGTGGTTCGCCTCCCACGGCCGGCGCGGGCGCAAGGGCCTGCGCGCGTTCTCCGTCTCCGGGCGCGTGAAGAAGCCCGGCGTGCATGTCGCGCCTGCCGGCATCTCGGTGCGCGAGCTGATCGACGAATACTGCGGCGGCATGCAGGACGGGCACGCCTTCTACGCCTATCTGCCGGGCGGTGCCTCGGGCGGCATCCTGCCGGCCTCGATGGGCGATCTGGCACTCGATTTCGACACCCTGCAGCCGCACGGCTGCTTCATCGGCTCGGCGGCGATCATGGTGCTGTCGCAGCACGACCGCGCCGCCGCCGCGGCGCGCAACCTGATGCAGTTCTTCCGCGACGAGTCCTGCGGCCAGTGCACGCCCTGCCGCGCGGGCACGGCGAAAGCGCTCGCGCTGATGCAGGCGCCGAGCTGGAACCGGCCGCTGCTGCAGGAGCTGTCGCAGGCGATGATGGACGCCTCGATCTGCGGCCTCGGCCAGGCGGCGCCCAAC
>SCUF01000210.1 GCA_004298325.1 Betaproteobacteria bacterium
GCGGAAGAAGCGCTCCAGCGCCCAGTACGCGCGGCCGTGCCGGCTGCGCACCTCGAGAAAGCGCGAGCACAGCATCGGCGTCAGCGTGAGCGACACGAACAGCGACACCAGCACGCCGAACGTCACCACGACTGCGAACGAGTGCAGGAACTGGCCGAGGATGCCCGAGACGAACACCACCGGGGCGAAGATCGCCACCAGCGAGAAGCTCGCCGCGATCACCGCGAAGGTGACCTCGCGGCTGCCGCTGACCGCGGCCGAGAGCGCGGTCGCATCCCGGTCCTCCTCGCGGTGGCGGTAGATGTTTTCCAGCACCACGATCGCGTCGTCGACCACCACGCCGATCAACAGCAGCAGCGCGAGCAGCGTCACCGAGTTAAAGGTATAGCCGAAGAAGTACATCACCGCGATGGCGCCGAACAGCGATACCGGGATCGAGGTGGCGATGATCACCGTCGAGCGCAGGCTCTTCAGGAACAGCCACACCACCAGCGCCGCCAGCAGCGTTCCCTCCAGCAGGTGGCTCTTCAGCGAATCCACCATCTCGCTGATGAAGGTGGCGTCGTTCTGCACTTCGTGGATCTCGAGCCCCGGCGGCAGCTGCGGGCGGATCTCGTTCGCGATGCGCTGCTGCACCCGCTCGATGATCTCGACGGTGTTGGTGTTCGGCACCTTGACGATGCCGACGCCGACCGTCGGCCTGCCGTTGAAGCGCGCGAGCTGGCGGAAGTCGGTCAGCCCGTCCTCGATCTCGGCGACGTCGCGCAGCCGCACCGCGGCGCCCTCGCGGTAGCCGATGATCATCGCGGCGAGCTCGTCGAGCCGGTGGAACTCGAGGTCGAGCTTGACCAGGTGCTCGGTTGCGCGCCCGGTGAGGAAGCCGCCCGAGAACTGCAGGTGTTCCTTGCCGAAGGCATCGGCAATGTCCTGCGCGGCGATGCCGTGCGCCGCCATGCGCGCGGGCAGCAGGTTGACGCGGATGGTGCGGTCGCGCCGGCCGCCGATGCGCACTTCGCCCACGCCGTCGATGGTCTCGAGGCGCTTCTTGATGACGTTGATCGCGTACTGATTGAGCTGCTGCTGCGTGCGATCGCCCTGCAGCGCCATCCAGTAGATCGGCGAGCTGTTGGTTTCGACCTTGGCGACGACCGGCGGGTCGGCGTCCTTCGGCAGCCGGCGCGTCACCTGGCTCACCTTGGCCTGCACCTCCTGGAACGCGGTATCGATGGCGCGGTGCAGGTCGAAGGTGATCGCGACCGACGAGGTGCCCGGCGAGGAGGTCGACTGGATGTGCTCGATTCCGGGCACGCTGTTGACCGCGGTCTCGATGAGGTTGGTGATCGCGGCGTCGATCACGTCCGGGTTGGCGCCGCGCTGCGTGGTGGTGATCGAGATCACCGGATATTCGATGTACGGCAGCTTGTCGACGCCGATTCGCTGGTAGGCGATCCAGCCGAACAGGATCAGCACCGCGTTCAGCATGAACGCGAAGACGTGGCGGCGGATCGAAAGCTCGGGCAGATTCATCGCGCCGGGCCTTTTTCCGCCGGCCCCTTGGGCGCGCCGGGCGGCGCGGACTTGGGCAGCGCAATCGCCGCGCCATCGGTCAGAAACGGCGCGCCGTCGACCACCACGACGTCGCCGGCGGCAATGCCCTTCGTGATCTCCTGGCGGCCGTCCTGCCGCAGGCCGGTTTCGACGACGCGCTGCTGGGCGCGTCCCTCGCGCACCGCGTAGACCACCGCGCCCGCCGGCCGCAGCACCACGCTTTCCTCGGGCACCATCAGCGCGCCTTCACGCGTGGCAACGACGATGCGCGCATTGACGCTGCCGCCGCCGCGGAACAGGCTGCCGTCGGCTTCGAAGTTGACGATGGCCTCGAGCGCGCGATTGGCTGCGCCGACGGTTGGCTTGATTTCGCTGATCTTCGCTTCGAGCGGCGGCCGCTCCGGCGCGGCGGGCGAGGTGAGCAGCACCTTGAGGCCCGGCTGCAGGCGCAGCGCAGCGCTCTCGGGCAGCGGCAGCCGCGCGCGCAGGCGCTGCACGCCCACGAGGTGGAACAGCGGATCGCCGACTTTCACGTAGTCGCCCACGGCGACGATCTGCGCCTCGACTTCGCCGTCGATAGGTGCCAGTACACGCGTCTTGCCGACATTGCGCCTGCCGCCCTCGGCGCGGGCGCGCGCCGCGGCCATCTGTTCGCGCAGCGCGTTCCTTTGCGCTGTGGCGTCGTCGACGGCGTTTTGCGAGATGAAGCCCTGCGATACCAGGCGCCGCTGACGCTCAAGGACGCGTTCCTGCTGCGCCAGCAGATTCTGCAGCCGGGCGACCTCGGCGGCCTCGGCGCGCACCTGGATCTCGAAGTCGACGGCGTCGATCTCGGCGAGCAGATCGCCCTTGCTGACCTTCTTGCCGGTGTAGCCGAGCACGCGAGTGACCCGTCCGGCGACTTCGGCGCCGATCTTCGGGTCAAACACGTATTCCAGCGCCCCGACCACATCCTCGTGGATCGCGAGCGTTGCCGGTTGCACCCGCGCGGTGGTGACGAGCACCGGCGGCGGCCCGGAGGGGCGTTTCGCGGATTCGCTGTCGCCGCCGCATCCAGCCAGCAGCGACCCCGCCGCCAGCATCATCGCGGCGCTGAACGTTCTGGCAGGTTTCACTTCGGAATCGACTCCAGCGCGTACAGTTGCGCGGTGGTCTCGCGCCGGCGCACCAGGTGCGCATCGCGCCCGTCGACCAGGACTTCGGCGGCGCGCGGCCGGCTGTTGTAGTTCGAGCTCATCACCATCGCATAGGCACCGGCGCACATCAATGCCAGCAGGTCGCCGGATCCTGCCGCGAGCTGCCGCTCGCGCGCGAGGAAATCGGCGCTTTCGCAAACCGGGCCGACGATGTCGTAGACACGCTCGCCGCTGCCGGGTTCGGCGCGGCGCACCGGCAACACCTCGTGCCAGGCGTCGTAGAGCGCCGGCCGCAGCAGGTCGTTCATGGCGGCGTCGACGACCAGAAAATTCTTCGCCGCGCCGGGCTTGGCATATTCGACGCGCGTCAGCAGCAGGCCGGCGCTGCCGACGATGGCGCGCCCGGGGTCGACGATCAGGGTTTCGCTGCGCCCGCGCAGTGCATCCAGCACCCCGGCGAGGAAGTCGGCGACCGGCGGCGGCGCCTCGTTCCGGTAGCGGATGCCGATCCCGCCCCCGATGTCGATGTGCTTGAGCGGCAGGCCCGCCTGCGCGAGGCGCTCGGCCAGGGCCACGATGCGCGCGGCGGCTTCCGCCAGCGGCGCGGGCTCGACGATCTGCGAACCGACGTGGCAGCCGATGCCGATGACCTCCAGGTTCGGGCGCCCGGCGGCCTCGCGATAGAGCCGCTCCGCATCGGCGAACGCGACGCCGAACTTGCTCTGCCTCAGACCGGTGGCAATGTAAGGATGGGTCTGCGGGTCGACCTCGGGATTGACGCGGAAGGCGATCGGGGCGCGCCGGCCGAGCTGCCCGGCGATGGCATCGACGCGTTCCATCTCGGCCGCCGATTCGAGATTGAGGCACAGCGCGCCGGCCTCGAGCGCGAGGCGGATCTCGGCCGCGCTCTTGCCGACGCCGGAGAACAGGACCTTGCGTGGATCGCCGCCCGCTGCGCGCACCCGTTCCAGTTCGCCCGCGGAGACAATGTCGAAGCCGGCGCCGAGCCGCGCCAGCAGCGCGAGCACCGCGAGGTTGGAATTCGCCTTGACCGAGTACGCGAGCAACGCGTTGCGGCCCGCGAGCGCCTCGGCAAAGGCCCGGTAGTTGCGCTCGATCGCGGCGCGCGAGTAGACGTAGCACGGCGTGCCGAAGCGCCGCGCGATCTCATCCAGCGGGACCGACTCGGCGTACAGGGCGCCGTCGCGGTATGCAAAGCCCATGCGCGCGGCCTAGGGTTTCTTTTCGGCGCCGGGCTGCTCGCCGACGGGCTGCGGGTACGGCAGCGGCTTCTGCGCCCAGGACTTCGACGGCTTGACGCCGGGCGGCGGGTTGTCGCGCAGATACAGGTCGCCTCGTTGGCCGCAGCCGAGGCTCAATCCAGCGAGCAGGACGAGGAGCAAGGCAGGGCGCATGGGGACGGATAAAATATTCATGTTAGCAGGATCACCCCCCATGACGGACTCCGAATTCGAAGCCCTGGCCGACAGCGCGCTGGTTGCGCTGGAGAACGCATTTGAAGCCAGCGCGCCCGATGCCGCGCTCGAAACCAAGGGCAGCGGCGTACTCGAAATCGAATTCGAAAACGGCGCCAAGATCGTGATCAACCGCCATGCGGCCGCGCGGGAAATCTGGGTGGCGGCCAGTTCCGGCGGCTTTCATTTCCGCCACGACGGCGCGCTGTGGCGCGACACGCGCGATGGCACCGAGCTATTCGCCGCGCTCTCGAGGCTCGCCTCGGCGCAGAGCGGAACGCCCATGGTGCTGCACCCCTAGTACCCTGAGGGCACGGGGCGAATGGGACCGCGTTCTTCCACGGGCGCGGCTGCGCTGCCCGGGAACGACGGCAGCGCGGCCTCTGGCGCGGTTCCGGATGGTACCGGCGGCAGAAACTCCCGGTAGAACCAGTCCGAGCCCGAGCGCACGCCCTCGGGAGCTGCCGCGTCGGCGTCGATGCGCACCGAGATCACGCCTGAGGGCGCAACGCGCTCGGCGTGCGGCACGCCCTTGAGCACACGGCCCATGTACTCGATCCAGATCGGCAGCGCGATCGCGCCGCCGGTCTGATTGCGTCCCAGGGTTCTGGGCTGGTCGAATCCGATCCAGGCGATTCCGACCAGGCCGGGCTGATAACCGCAGAACCAGGCATCGACGAAGTCGTTCGTGGTTCCCGTCTTGCCGGCCAGATCGCGCCGCCCCAGCTTGGCGGCGCGCGCCGCGGTGCCGTAGCGGGTCACGTCCTGCATCATCGAGTCCATGATGAAGGCGTTGCGTGCGTCGATCGCGCGCAAGGCCTCGTCGCCGGAGCGGGCCGGATTGGCCACGCCGAGCGGATTGCCGCGGTCATCGACGATCTTCTGGATGTAATACGGTTGCACCAGGTAGCCGCCATTGGCGAACACGGCGTAGGCGCGCGCCATCTGCAGCGGCGTCACGCCGCCCGCGCCGAGCGCCATCGTGAGGTAAGGCGGGTGCTTGTCGCGGTCGAAGCCGAAACGGGTGACATAGTCCTGGGCGTATTTCGGCCCGATGTCCTGCAACAGCCGCACCGACACCATGTTCTTCGACTTGGCGAGCGCGGTGCGCAGGCGCATCGGACCCTCGAACTTGCCGTCATAGTTCTTGGGCTCCCAGCGCTGGCTGCCGGTGACCGCGGCCTCCACCACGACCGGCTCGTCGTGGACCACCGTGGCCGGCGTGTAGCCCTTCTCCAGCGAGGCGGAGTAAATGAACGGTTTGAAGGAGGAACCCGGCTGGCGCCACGCCTGTGTGACGTGGTTGAACTTGTTGCGATTGAAATCGAACCCGCCGACCAGCGCGCGCACTGCGCCGTCGAGGGGGTCGATCGATATGAACGCCGCCTCCACCTCCGGGAGCTGGACGATCTGCCAGCCGCCTTTGTCATCGCGCTGCACGCGGATGATCGCGCCCCGCCGAATCCGCTTCTGGGGCGCAGTCCTTTCCTCGAAAGCCCGGGCAGCGAACTTCAGACCCTCGCCCCGCAGCGTCACCGTCGCACCGTTTTTCAGCACCGCGGTGATCTCCCGCGGGCTGGCGACGAGAACCAGCGCGGCGCGCAGATCGTCGACATCGGGATGCTCGGCAAGCGCTTCGTCGTAGTCATCCTCGTCGCTCCGGTCGGGCAGCTCGGCGAAACTTTCCGGGCCCCGGTAGCCATGCCGCCGATCGTAATCGAGGACGCCGCGCCGCACCGCCGTGTAGGCGGCATCCTGATCGGCCTTGCGAATCGTGGTGTAAACGCGAAAACCCCGCGTGTAGACCTCGTCGGGGTACTGCTCGTACACGGCCTGCCGCACCATTTCTGCGGCGTACTCGGCGTGCGCGGCATATTCATTGATTTCGCGCTTTACGCGCAGCGGGGCGGCTGAGGCCTCGGCAAACTGCGCCTCGCTGATCTGCCCGAGTTCCTTCATGCGGCGCAAGACATAATGCTGGCGCTGACGCGCCCGTTGCGGATTTACAACAGGGTTGTAGGCCGAAGGCGCTTTCGGCAGGGCTGCGAGCATCGCCGCTTCGCCGAGGGTCAGCTTGTCTACGGACTTGCCAAAATAGACCTGTGCGGCGGCTGCAAATCCGTAAGCGCGCTGGCCCAGGTAGATCTGATTGACGTAGAGCTCCAGGATCTGGTCCTTGCTGAGGCTGCTTTCGATCTTGAATGCCAGCAGTGCCTCGTAGGCCTTGCGCGTCAGGGTCTTTTCCGACGACAGGAAGAAATTGCGCGCGACCTGCATGGTGATCGTGCTTGCGCCCTGCCGCCGCCCGCCCAGCATGAGATTGGCATAGGCGGCGCGCATCACGCCGACGTAGTCGATCCCGGTGTGCTGGTAGAAGCGCTCGTCCTCAGCGGCCAGAATGGCGTCCTTGAGCAAGGCGGGGACCTCGCGCATCGTAATGACCGAACGGCGTTCTTCGCCGAATTCGCCGATCAGGGCCCCTTCAGCGGTATAGACTCGAAGCGGGATCTTCGGCTGGTAGTCGGTCAGGACTTCGAGCGAAGGCAAGCTCGGGTAGGCGAGCAGCAAGACCAGCCCCCCCAGGAATGCGAGGATCGCCAGCAGCCCCCCCAACAAGGCAAGGGGAAACACCAGGAAACGCTGCCACATCAAGGGCGTCGCACCTTTACAGCGGCAGTCGGCAGGGAAGGGGTTGCACTGGGCGGGAGAACCGAGGCATTATAGTCCACCCCGCAACCAACAATTCGCTAGACACTCGCGGGAGTTGTTGCTAGCATTTAACGCGATTTCTACGTATCGTGCGTAAGCTGGCGATACCTAAGGGAAAAGGGCGAGAATAAGAGGATGAACCTCGACATCTTCAAGCCGAAGGCGCCATCGCTTTTCGGGCTCGACATCAGCTCGTCGTCGGTGAAAATGCTGGAGATCGTCGACGCCGGCAAGGGCATCTACCGGGTCGAGCGCTACATCATCGAGTCGCTGCCGCGCGACGCGGTGGTCGACGGCAACATCAGCAACCTCGAAGCAGTGGCTGATGCAGTCAAGCGGGGCCACAAGAAGCTCGCCACCCGGACCAAGCACGTGGCCATGGCCGTGCCCTCCGGAGCGGTCATCACGAAGAAGATCATCGTACCGGCGGCGCTGCGTGAGGAGGAGCTCGAGGTCCAGGTCGAGACCGAGGCCAACCAGTACATTCCGTTTGCGCTCGACGAGGTCAACCTCGACTTTCAGATCATCGGGCCGTCCGCGAGCAATCCCGAGGAGCAGGAAGTCCTGATCGCGGCGACGCGCAAGGAAAAGGTCGAGGACCGCGTCGCGGTGGCGGAATCCGCCGGCCTGAAGGCGATCGTGATGGATGTCGAGTCCTATGCCCAGATGGCGGCGCTCGGCCTGGTGGTGAAGCAGCTGCCGCACGGCGGCAAGGACCAGAACATCGCGGTCGTGGACGTCGGCGCCAACGTCACCAATGTGAACGTGCTGCGCAACGAGCAGTCGGTGTATACGCGCGAGCAGGCCTTCGGCGGCAACCAGCTCACTCAGGAGATCATGAGCCGCTACGGCATGAGCCCGGAGGAGGCGGAGAACGCGAAGCGTGCCGGCGGCCTGCCAGACGATTTCCAGGCCGAGGTGCAGCGCCCGTTCATGGAGAATGTCTCCATGGAAGTGCAGCGCGCGCTGCAGTTCTTCTTCACGTCGACCTCGTATCATCAGGTGGACCATATCCTGCTCGCGGGCGGCTCGGCCGTGATCGCCGGGCTCGACGAGGTGGTCCATACGCGGACCCAGGTGCCGACGGTGGTCGCCAACCCGTTTGGCGCCATGCAGACCTCGGCGCGCGTCCAGATCAAGCGGCTGATGCAAGACGCACCGTCCCTGATCGTCGCCTGCGGGCTCGCCATGCGGAGGTTTGATCCGGTATGAGCGTCCGTGTAAACCTATTGCCGCACCGCGAGGAGCGGCGCAAGCGGGCGCGCCAACATTTCGCCCTGCTGGCGGCGGGTGCCGCCGTGGTCGGCCTGCTGATCGTGGGCGGCGTGCACATCGTGAATGCCGGCCGCATTGCGGCGCAGGACGAGCGCAACCGGTTCCTGAAGGGCGAGATCGCGAAGCTCGACAAGGAAATCGACGAAATCAAGAAGCTGAAGGACGAGATCGCGGCCTTGCTCGCGCGCAAGCAGGCGATCGAGACGCTGCAGGCGGACCGCGCGCAGACCGTCCATCTGCTCGATGAGCTGGTGCGCCAGACGCCCGAAGGCGTCTACCTGCGGGCTCTCAAGCAGCGCGGCCTCGGCATCAACGTGGTGGGTTACGCGCAATCGAACGCGCGCGTCTCCACGCTGATGCGCAATATCGAGTCCTCGCCCTGGCTCGAACGGCCGGTGCTGGTGGAAATCAAGGCGGCCAGCGTCGACAAGAAGCGGGTGTCCGAATTCAACCTCAATTTCGCGCTCAAGCGCACCCAGCCCACGGACGCGGCCAAGGGTGCGTCCAAGGCTGCGCCGGCGGCGAAGAAGGGGTGAGCGATGGAACTGGATTTCGCAAAGTACGCCGAAGAATTCCGCACCCTGAACCTGAAGGATCCCGGCACCTGGCCGCTGGTGCCGAAGATTGCCGCGCTGCTGCTCATCCTGATCGCGATTCCCGTGGCCGGCTACTTCGCCGACTGGCAGGGCCAGATGGAGGAACTCGACGCGGGCCGCGTGCAGGAGGTCAAGCTCAAGGATGAATACCTCAACAAGAAGAAGCAGGCGATCAACCTCGACCTGCACAAGCAGCAGCTCAGGGAAATCGATACCCAGTTCGGCGCGCTGCTCAAGCAGCTGCCGAACAAATCGCAGATGGACGCGCTGCTCGTCGACATCAACCAGGCCGGGCTCGGTCGCGGCCTGCAGTTCGAGCTGTTCCGCCCGGCCGCCGGCGAGATCGCGGGCGAGTCGTTCAACGAGCTGCCGATCCAGCTGAAAGTGACCGGGACCTACCACGACATGGGCGCCTTCGCGAGCGATGTCGGCCAGCTCTCGCGCATCGTGATCCTGAAGGACGTGGCCGTGCAGGCGCACAAGGACGGCAATCTCGTCATGGATTCGGTGGCCCGCACCTTCCGCTACCTGGACGAGGACGAGGTGGCGGCCCGGCGCCGCTCGCAGCAGGCGGCGAAGAAGGCGGCCAAGAAATGAAACGGGCCCTAGTGCTGGCGCTGGTCGCGCTGCTCGCCGCCTGCGGCGAAGAGCAGAGCGAACTCAAGCAGGAGCTGAAGCAGCTCACCAAGGACCTGCGCGGCAAGGTGGATCCGCTGCCGCAGGTGAAACCCTACGAACCGGTGCCGTACAAGGGCGAAGGCGTAGTCGACCCGTTCCGGCCCGAGCGCATCAACGTGGCGCAGGCCGGATCGGCGCCCTCCAGCGGCGGGCCTAAGCCCAATTTCGACCGGCCCAAGGAGCCGCTGGAAGCGTTTCCGCTGGAGTCGATTGCGATGGTCGGAACCCTGACGCAGAAGAAGGAATACTTTGCGCTCGTCAAGGCCGGCAGCAACCTGTACCGGGTGAGGAAAGGCAATTACATGGGCCAGAACTTCGGCGTGATTACGTCGATCGACGACAACCAGATCGCGCTCAAGGAGCTGGTTCAGGACAGCGGGGGTGACTGGGTGGAGCGAACCAGTTCGCTGCAATTGCAGGAGGTGAGGAAATGAGCATGCTCAAGGGTCTCGTGAAGGCGTTCCACGCGCTTTGCTTCTGCTGGGTCGGCATCGGCGTCGCTGCGGCTCAGGCCAACAGCATCGTCGGCTTCGACGTCGCGCAGCAGGGCGGCGCGGTGGTCGTGCGCATCACGACCAAGGAGCCGATGAAGAGCGTACCGCCCAATTTTGCGATCGCCAGCCCGGCACGCATCGCGTTCGATTTCGCCGGCACGGTGAACGCCCTGGGCCGCACCTCGCAGGAAATCGGGCAGGGCGAACTGCGCAGCATGAACGTGGTGCAGGGCGCCGACCGCACGCGCCTGGTGCTGAATCTGGGCCGCAGCGTCGCGCACGAAACGAAGCTGGAGGGCAGCACCCTGCTCGTCACGCTGCTGCCCGCGGCCGCCACGGCCGGCGCGCCAGCGGGCCAGGTGGCGCACTTCGCGGAAGGGCGCGCCGACAGCAAGCACACGGTGCGCGACATCGATTTCCGGCGCGGACGCGCCGGCGAGGGGCGCGTGATCGTCGATCTGGCGGACAGCTCGACCGGGATCGACATCCGGCAGCAGGGACAGAACCTCATCGTCGAATTCATCAAGACCTCGCTGCCCGACAACCTGCGGCGCCGGCTCGACGTCGTGGATTTCGCCACGCCGGTCCAGGTGATCAACACCTTCCAGCAGGGTGAAAACGTGCGCATGGTGATCGAACCGCGCGGCCAGTGGGAGCACAACGCGTATCAGTCCGACACCCAGTTCGTGATCGAGGTGAAACCCTTGAGCCAGGAAACCGGGCAGGCGGCGCGGCGCGGCGTTTTCACGGGCGAGAAGCTGTCGCTCAATTTCCAGAACGTGGAAGTGCGCGCGGTGCTCAATGTCATCGCCGATTTCACCGACTTCAACATCGTCACCAGCGACACGGTGGCGGGCAGCATCACGCTGCGCCTCAAGGACGTGCCCTGGGACCAGGCGCTCGACATCATCCTGCAGGCGCGTGGCCTGGACATGCGCAAGACCGGCAACGTGATCTGGATCGCGCCGCGTGACGAGCTCGCGACGCGCGAGAAGCTCGCGCTCGAGGCCGGCCAGCAGATCAAGGACCTCGAGCCGACGCGCACCGAGGCGTTCCAGATGAATTACCAGAAGGCCGCGGACGTGCAGAAGCTGCTTTCCGACCCGACGCAGCGCATGCTCTCCAAGCGCGGCAGCGCCGTGGTCGATTCGCGCACCAACACGCTCTTCGTCCAGGACACGCCGACGCGGCTGGAGGAGGTGCGCAAGCTCATCGCCAGGATCGACGTCGCCGTGCGCCAGGTGATGATCGAGGCGCGCATCGTCGAGGCCAACGACGGCTTCAGCCGGAACCTCGGCGTGCGCCTCGGCTGGCACGACCATCGCGTGCTGGCGACCGGAGAGGCCTCGCGCATTCCCCTCACCCAGAGCGGGCGCTTCCTCGTCGGCGGCAATACGTCTGGGATCGGCTTGCACACCGGCCAGACCCCCGATACCGGCGGCGGTTATTTTCCGGATTCGTACAATGTGATCCTGCCGGCGGCGGGACTGAACGGCTTCAACGTCGGGCAGTTTGCCTTCACGCTGTTCTCGAATTCGATGACGCGGTTCCTCAACGTCGAGCTTTCGGCCCTCGAGGCGGACGGCAAAGGCAAGATCATTTCCAGCCCCCGGGTGCTGACCGCGGATCAGGTGGAAGCCTTGATCGAGCAGGGTACGGAAATTCCCTACCAGCAGGCGACCTCTTCGGGGGCCACCAGCGTGGCCTTCCGCAAGGCCAACCTGGCGCTCAAGGTGAAGCCGCAGATCACGCCGGACGGCAACGTCATCATGACGCTGGATGTGAACAAGGACCAGCCGGGGGCGGTCACGGCGCAGGGCGTGCAGATCAACACCAAGCACGTCAAGACCGAAGTGCTGGTCGAGAACGGCGGCACGGTGGTGATCGGTGGAATCTACGAGGAGTCGGAGCGATCCGACGTCACCCAGGTGCCGTTCCTGGGCGATCTGCCCTACGTCGGCTTCCTGTTCCGCAATCGCCAGACCGCGACGGCGAAGACCGAGCTGCTGGTGTTCATCACGCCGCGCATCGTGAACGAGCGCCTGACGGTGCGCTGATCCGCGCCGGCGTTTCCGCCTGCCGAACGGCCGGGAAATCCCGGCCGTTTGTGTTTGCCGCAGCTGCTTAGAATAGCCGCATGAAGCGAACCAGCAACCTGTTCCTGGTCGGCCTGATGGGTGCCGGCAAGACGACTGTCGGCCGGCTGCTGGCGCGGCGCCTGCGGCGCCCGTTCTACGACTCCGACCACGAAGTCGAGCACCGCTGCGGCGTGGAGATCGCGGTGATCTTCGATATCGAGGGCGAAGCCGGGTTCCGGGCCCGCGAATCCCAGGTGATCGATGAGCTGAGCGCCCTCGACGCCGTGGTGCTCGCGACCGGGGGCGGCGCCGTGCTCGACCCGGCGAACCGGCGGCGGCTCGCGGCCCGCGGCACCGTCGTGTATCTCCATGCGCTGCCCGCCGATCTCTATCCCCGCATCCGCCATGACCGCAAGCGGCCGCTGCTCGCAACACCCGATCCCCGCCTCAGGCTTGAGCAGCTGTACGCGCAGCGCGACCCGCTTTATCGCGAGGTTGCCGATTGCGTCGTCGATACCGGGCGCCAGAGCGCGTCGGTGCTGGCCAGCGATCTGTTGCGACGCCTGGAAGAGGGATGGAAACGGTCCGCGTAGGACTCGGCAGCCGCGCCTATCCGATCTACGTCGGCGCCGGCGTGCTGGAGGACGGGCGGTTGTACGCACCCCATGTTGCGGGCCGGCGCGCTGCGGTGATCACGAACGAGGTGGTCGCGCCGCTTTACCTGGAGCGGCTGGGGCGCACGCTCGCCGCAGCGGGTGCGCAGGTCACGACCATCGTTCTGCCTGACGGCGAGCAGACCAAGGACTGGACCAGCCTGGCTCGCATCGTCGACCGGTTGCTGGAAGAGCGTTTCGGGCGCGATGCCATCGTGGTGGCGCTCGGTGGCGGGGTGATCGGGGACCTCGCCGGGTTCGCGGCGGCGATCTACCAGCGCGGGGTGCCTTTCCTGCAGGTGCCGACGACGCTGCTCGCCCAGGTGGACTCGTCGGTCGGCGGCAAGACCGGGATCAACCACCCGCGCGGCAAGAATATGATCGGCGCCTTTCACCAGCCGCTCGCCGTGATTTCCGACACCGCAGTGCTGAGCACCCTGCCCGAGCGCGAACTGGGGGCCGGGCTTGCCGAAGTGATCAAGCACGGCTTTGCGCTGGATGCCGAATTTGCCCTGTGGCTCGAGGCCAACCTCGAGCGCCTGCTGCGGCGTGACGCGGCGGCGCTCATGCACGCGGTGCGCCGCTCATGCGAGCTCAAGGCGGCCATCGTGGCGCAGGACGAACGTGAATCCGGGTCGCGTGCGCTGCTCAATTTCGGCCACACGTTCGGGCACGCGATCGAGGCCGCGCAAGGTTACGGCGCCTGGCTGCACGGCGAGGCCGTCGCCGCGGGGATGGCGATCGCCGCTGCGCTCTCGGTGCGCCTCGGCCTGCTGGAACCTGGCGAGGCGACGCGCCTGACGGCGATCCTGAGGCGCGCCGGATTGCCCGTGGCGAATCCGCGAATTGCGCCGGAGCGCCTGCTGGAGCTGATGCGCAGCGACAAGAAAACCGAGCGTGGCCGCCTGCGTTTCGTCCTGCTGACGGCGACCGGGAAGGCGCAGGTGGTTG
Organism: Betaproteobacteria bacterium; assembly: GCA_004298325.1. GTDB lineage: Bacteria > Pseudomonadota > Gammaproteobacteria > Burkholderiales > SG8-39 > 2-02-FULL-66-14. The sequence continues at coordinate 13,594 of SCUF01000210.1, forward strand.
CCGACCCCGGCGACGATCAGGTGATCGCCGCTATCACCGCCTGCACCTCGACGTAATCATTTCTGCTGCATTGCAGACGCGGTCGCGTCTGGCAAACCCCTTGTTTCGTCAGGATTCGGTAGGTATATTTCCAAGTTCGTCCGCAGTTTTTGTGCATAGCGGCACAATGTGGCGAATTCATAACCGGATCAAGGGCTTGCTCGTGGAATCTTGTTCATCGCCGGCTGCACAGGGGTTGTATCGCCCGCAGCATGAGCATGACGCCTGCGGCGTCGGCTTCGTCGCGCACATCAAGGGCAGGAAGTCCCACGCAATTATCGAGCAAGGTCTCACTGTGCTGAAGAACCTTACCCACCGCGGCGCCGTGGGCTGGGATCCGAAGCTCTCTGACGGCGCGGGCCTGCTGATCCAGATGCCCGACCGGTTTCTGCGCGCGGAAATGGCGGCGAAAGGGGTGGCGTTGCCACCTGCCGGTCAGTATGGCGTCGGCATGGTGTTTCTGCCGCGCGAGCCCGCCTCGCGATTCGCCTGCGAGTACGAACTCGAGCGCGCGATCAAGGACGAAGGCCAGGTTCTGCTCGGCTGGCGCGATGTTCCGGTGGACAACTCTGACCTGGCCGAGCCGGCGCGGAAGGTGGAGCCGGTGATCCGCATGGTGTTCATCGGCCGTGGCAAGAGCGTCACCGTGACCGACGGCCTCGAGCGCAAGCTCTACATCATCCGCAAGAGCGCCGGACATGCGATCCAGGCGCTGCGCCTGGCGCACGGCAAGGAGTTCTACGTCCCGTCGATGTCGGCGCGCACGCTCGTCTACAAGGGGATGCTCCTGGCCTATCAGGTCGGCGAGTACTACCTCGACCTGAAAGATCCGCGGCTCGAGTCCGCGCTGGCGATGGTGCACCAGCGCTTTTCCACCAATACCTTTCCGTCCTGGGACCTGGCGCATCCGTTCCGCCTGATCTGCCATAACGGCGAAATCAACACGCTGCGCGGCAACGTCAACTGGATCCGCGCCCGACAGGGCGCGATTTCGAGCCCGGTGCTCGGCGACGACCTGAACAAGATCTGGCCGCTGATCTACGACGGCCAATCGGATTCGGCGTCCTTCGACAACGCGCTCGAGCTCCTCGTGATGGGCGGCTACTCGGTGGCGCATGCCATGATGATGATGATTCCGGAGGCGTGGGAGAACCATGCGCTCATGGATGCGTCGCGGCGCGCGTTCTACGAATACCACGCCGCGATGATGGAGCCCTGGGACGGTCCGGCGTCGATCGCTTTCACCGATGGGCGGCAGATCGGCGCCACGCTCGATCGCAATGGCCTGCGGCCTTCGCGCTATATCGTCACCGACGACGACCTGGTGATCATGGGCTCCGAGTGCGGCTGTCTGCCGATTGCGGAGGAGCGGATCGTCAAGAAGTGGCGCCTGCAGCCGGGCCGGATGTTCCTCGTCGACCTGGAGAAGGGCCGTATCGTCGATGACCGCGAGCTGAAGGAATCGCTCGCCGGCGCCAAGCCCTACGCCGAATGGATCGAGCGCATCCGCGTCAAGCTCGACGAGGTGGAGAGCGAGAAGACGCCGCCGCTGCGTTCGCCGGTCGCGCTGCTCGACCGCCAGCAGGCCTTCGGCTACACGCAGGAGGACCTGAAATTCATCATGGCGCCGATGGCCGACAACGGCGAGGAGCCGGTCGGCTCGATGGGCAACGACTCGCCGCTCGCGGTGCTCTCGGACAAGAACCGCACCCTGTACCACTACTTCAAGCAGCTCTTCGCGCAGGTCACCAATCCGCCGATCGATTCGACGCGGGAGGAGCTGGTGATGTCGCTGGTGTCGTTCATCGGCCCGAAGCCGAACCTGCTTGGCATCGACGAGATGAACCCGCCGCTGCGGCTCGAAGTGAGCCAGCCGGTGCTCGATTTCTTCGAGATGGAGAAGATCCGGCACATCGAGCGCTACTCGGGCGGCAAGTTCCGGGCGCTCGAACTCGACATCACTTATCCGGTGGCCTGGGGCAAGGAGGCGATCGAAGCACGGCTCGCCTCGCTCGCCGCACAGGCCGAAGACGCGGTGCGCGGCGGCTATTCGATCCTGATCGTGTCCGATCGGAATCTGGGCGCCGAGCGCGTCGCGATTCCGGCGCTGCTCGCGCTGTCGGCAATTCACCAGCACCTGGTCGGCAAGGGCCTGCGCACCAGCGCGGGCCTGGTGGTCGAGACCGGCTCGGCGCGCGAAGTGCATCATTTCGCGCTGCTCGGCGCCTACGGCGCGGAGGCGGTGCACCCCTCGGTGGCGCTCGAATCGGTGCTCGCCATGCGCGCGGTGGATGCCGCGACCCGGAGCAAGGCGGTCAGGAACTACGTCAAGGCGATCGGCAAGGGGCTGCGCAAGGTGATGTCGAAGATGGGCATCTCGACCTACATGTCCTATACCGGCGCGCAGATCTTCGAGGCGGTGGGGCTGAAGCGCTCGCTGGTGGACAAGTACTTTTCCGGCACGACCTCCTCGGTGGAGGGGATCGGCCTGTTCGAGATCGCTGACGAGGCGATCCGCCTGCACCGCGCGGCCTTCGGCAACGATCCGGTGCTCGCGCACGCGCTCGACGCGGGCGGCGAGTACGCCTGGCGCGTGCGCGGCGAAGAGCACATGTGGACGCCCGACGCCATCGCCAAGCTGCAGAGCGCCACGCGCCAGCAGTCCTACGCCACCTACAAGGAGTACGCGCAGATCATCAACGATCAGTCCCGCCGTCACATGACGTTCCGCGGGCTGTTCGAGTTCCGTGCCGAGCGCGTGAGCCCGGTCCCGCTCGAGGAGGTCGAGCCCGCGAGCGAGATCGTGAAGCGCTTTTCGAGCGGCGCCATGTCGCTCGGCTCGATCTCGACCGAAGCGCATGCCACGCTCGCGGTGGCGATGAATCGCATCGGCGGGAAATCGAACACCGGCGAGGGCGGGGAAGACCGGCGGCGCTACGCGCCGGTCAAGGCGGGCGAGACGCTGCGCTCGCGCCTGGGCGCGGGACGCGTGGAAGCGGACATCGCGCTCAGGGAAGGCGATGTCCTGAAATCGAAGATCAAGCAGGTGGCTTCGGGGCGCTTCGGCGTCACGGCCGAATACCTCGCGAGCGCGGAGCAGATCCAGATCAAGATGGCGCAAGGGGCCAAGCCCGGCGAGGGCGGGCAGCTGCCGGGACGCAAGGTGTCCGAGTACATCGCGGAGCTGCGCTACGCGACGCCAGGCGTGGAACTCATCTCGCCGCCGCCGCACCACGATATCTATTCGATCGAGGACCTGGCGCAGCTGATTCACGACCTGAAGAACGCCAATCCGGCGGCGTCGATCTCGGTGAAGCTGGTGTCGGAGGTCGGCGTCGGCACCGTCGCGGCGGGCGTCTCGAAGGCGAAGGCCGACCACGTCACGATTTCCGGGCACGATGGCGGCACCGGCGCCTCGCCGTGGTCGTCCATCAAGCACGCCGGCACGCCGTGGGAGCTGGGGCTTGCCGAAACGCAGCAGACCCTGACGCTGAATCGGCTGCGCGGCCGCATCGCGGTGCAGGTCGACGGCCAGATCAAGACCGGCCGGGACGTCGTGATCGGCGCGATTCTGGGCGCGGACGAGTTCGGCTTCGCCACGGCACCGCTCGTGGTGCAGGGCTGCATCATGATGCGCAAATGCCACCTCAATACCTGTCCGGTGGGCGTGGCGACGCAGGACCCGGTGCTGCGCAAGCGCTTCGCCGGCAAGCCCGAGCACGTGGTCAACTATTTCTTCTTCGTCGCCGCGGAAGTGCGCGAGCTCATGGCGCAGCTCGGCGTGCGCCGCTTCAGCGACCTGATCGGGCGTGCCGACCTGCTCGACACCAAGCGGGGCATCGATCACTGGAAGGCGAAGGGACTGGATTTCAGCCGCATTTTCGCGCTTCCCCAGGTGCCGGCCGACGTCGCGCGCCATCATTGCGAGCAGCAGCATCACGCGCTGGACAAGGCGCTCGACAATCGTCTCATCGAGCTCGCGCGCCCGGCGCTCGAGCGCGGCGAAAAAGTGCGCATCGAGACGCCGATCCGCAACGTCAACCGCACCGTCGGTACCATGCTGTCGTGGGAAATCGCCCGGCGCTACGGCCACGACGGCCTGCCGGACGACACGATCCACGTGCGGCTGGCGGGCGCCGCGGGCCAGAGCTTCGGCGCTTTCCTGGCGCGCGGCGTCACCCTCGACCTGATCGGCGAAACCAACGACTATTGCGGCAAAGGCCTGTCGGGCGGCCGCATCTCGGTGCAGCCGTCGCCGAAGTTCAGGGGCGAACCGGGCGAGAACATCATCACCGGCAACGTCGTGCTGTACGGTGCCATCGCAGGCGAGGCCTATTTCCGCGGTGTCGCGGGCGAGCGCTTCGCGGTGCGCAACTCGGGCGCGCAGGCGGTCGTCGAGGGCGTCGGCGACCACGGCTGCGAGTACATGACGGGCGGCACCGTTGCCGTGCTCGGGCTCACGGGGAGGAACTTCGCGGCGGGCATGTCGGGCGGCATCGCCTACGTCTACGACGTCGACGGCGATTTCGCCAGGCGCTGCAATACGGCGATGGTCGATTTCGAGCCGGTGCTGATGGAAAGCGAACAGCAGGCGAGGTTGCCGCGCGACCTGTGGCACCTGGGCCAATGCGACGAGCCGATCCTGAAAGGGCTCATCGAGCGCCACGCGCGACACACCGGGAGCAGCCGGGCACACGCGATCCTGGAGCACTGGGCCGAGCGCAGGCTGCATTTCGTGAAGGTCTTTCCGAAGGAGTACCGGCGCGCGCTGGGCGAGCTCGCGGCGGCGCAGCGCAAGGCGGCCGCCTGAATGGGCAAGGTCACGGGATTTCTCGAGTATCAGCGCCTGCACGAGGCCGCCGAGGCGCCGGAGCAGCGCAAGAAGCATTACCGCGAGTTCATCGTCCACCTGAGCGACGCCGAGGCCGGGGTGCAGGGCGCCCGCTGCATGGACTGCGGCACCCCGTACTGCATGGCGGGTTGTCCGGTCAACAACATCATCCCCGACTGGAACGACCTCGTTTACCGGCAGGACTGGGAACGCGCGATCGAGGTGCTGCATTCGACCAATAACTTCCCGGAGTTCACCGGGCGCGTGTGCCCGGCGCCGTGCGAGGAGGCCTGCACGCTGCGCATCAACAACGACCCGGTCGGTATCAAGTCGATCGAGCACGCCATCATCGACAAGGCCTGGGAGGCGGGTTGGGTGCAACCGCTGCCGGCGGCCGTCAGCACGGGCAGGCGCATCGCCGTGGTCGGCTCCGGCCCGGCCGGATTGGCCTGCGCGCAGCAGCTGGCGCGCGCAGGGCACGCGGTCGTGGTGTTCGAGAAGAACGATCGCGTCGGCGGGCTGCTGCGCTACGGCATTCCCGATTTCAAGCTGGAAAAATCGCTCATCGACCGGCGCCTCGAGCAGCTGCGCGCCGAGGGCGTCGAGTTCCGCGTCAATCATGTCGTGGGCGCAGCGCCGGTCGGCGCGGGCAATGCGCCGGCGCAGGCGGTCGCTCCGCAGCAGCTGCTCGCGGAATACGACGCGGTGGTGCTGGCGGGCGGCGCCGAACAGCCGCGCGACCTGCCGCTGCCGGGTCGCGAGCTCGATGGCGTGCACTTCGCCATGGATTTCCTGCCGCTGCAGAACCGGCGCGTCGCCGGCGATCCTCAGGTGCGGGCGCTTGCGGCGGGCGGCAAGCGCGTCGTCGTGATCGGCGGCGGCGACACCGGTTCGGATTGCGTCGGCACCTCGAACCGCCACGGCGCGCTGTCCGTGACGCAACTCGAACTCCTGCCGATGCCGCCCGATGCCCTGCGCAACCCGGTGTGGCCGTACTGGCCGACGCGCCTGCGGACCTCGTCATCGCACGAGGAGGGCTGCGAGCGTGACTGGTCGGTCGCGACCCGGGAATTCATCGGCGAGGCCGGCAAGGTGAAAGCCCTCAGGCTCGTTCGGCTGGAGTGGAAGGACGGCAGGATGGCCGAGATTGCGGGCTCGGAGTTCACGCTGCCAGCCGACCTGGTGCTGCTCGCGATGGGTTTTGTCTCGCCGTGGCCATCGATGCTGGAGGCGTTTGGCGTCGAAAAAGACGCCCGCGGCAACGCCAAGGCAGACACCGAGGGCGAGCGCAGCTACGCCACCAGCGCGCCGAAAGTGTTCGCCGCGGGCGACCTGCGCCGCGGCCAGTCGCTGGTGGTGTGGGCGATCCGCGAGGGGCGGCAGTGCGCCCGCGCGGTGGACGAATTCCTCACCGGGACCTCCGTACTGCCGCGCTGAAAACTCGGTCGCCGTGATGTCTTCAGCGTGTAAACTGTGAAATGAGTCTCACTCACTAGCCGGGGCAACATGAATCCGGTCCGGTTGCTGATTCGGATCGCCGCGCTGTTCACGCTGACCTTTTCCGCATTGGCGCAAGGGCCGTCCGCGCCGGTGACTATCGGCATTCTGGCGATTTCCGGCGAGCTGACCGCGCGTCCCTACGTCGAAGCGTTTCAGAAGCGGCTGCAGGAACTTGGCTACGCCGAGCCTCGCGCGGTGCGCTTCCTGCAGCGTTATGCCGACAGCGATCCGCACAAGCTGCGGCGGCTTGCGGGCGATCTGGCGGAAGAAGGCGTGGCCGTGATCTACGCGCCGGCAACGCCGGAGGCGCTGGCGGCGAAGGCGGCGACGCGAACGATCCCGATCGTGTTCAGCAACGTCAACGATCCGGTGATCGTCAAGCTGGTCGAGAGCTACAACCGTCCCGGCGGCAATGTGACCGGCATCGCGATGGATACCAACGTGCTCGGTGCCAAGCGCCTCCAGTACCTCAAGGAACTGGTGCCTGCGGCCGAGCGGATGGCGCTCCTGTACGACAAGGACTACGCCGATGTGTGCCGGCTGGAGCTCGACCAGATCCGTGATTCGGCGAAGGACCTGAAGATCCATCTCGATCTGGTGCCCTTCGAGGGCAGCGCCACCCTCGAGGCGGCGCTGCAGCGGGTCAGCGCGGGCAAGCCGCAGGCGCTCATGTCGCCCGTTTCGGGGACTTTCGCGATCGATGCCGTGCGCATCGCGAGCTTCATCAGCGCGCAGCGCCTGCCCGCGCTGGTCGAACCGCACGAGGCGGCCGCGCACGGCGCGGTGCTTTCCTACGGACCGGACAATCTGTGGGCGTCGCGGCGCGCGGCGGACTACGTGGCGCGGATTCTGAAGGGTACGAAACCCGCCGCCCTGCCGGTCGAACGGCCGACCCAGTACGACCTGGTGATCAATCTCAAGGCGGCGAAAGCGCTCGGCATCAAGGTGCCACAGACGCTCCTGGTGCGTGCGACGAGGATCATCGAATGACGCCCTTCGTTGGGGGAGATCACGCGCTCAAGAGGAGGCGGCAATGAAGCTCTTGCAATCAGGTCTCGCCATGGCGGCGTTCGCAGCGCTGCTGGCGAGCGAGGGGTTCGCGCAAACCAAGGTCAGCGACCGGGAGCTGGGCAACGTCAGGTTCCAGGTATCGTGCTCCAGCGCGGCGCAGGACAGGTTTCACCGCGCCATGGCGCTCTACCACTCCTTCGACTGGGGCAGAGGCAAGCGCGCGTTCGAGGAAATCGCGCAGCTCGATCCGCGCTGCGGCATGGCGCATTGGGGCCTGGCGATGGTCTATTCCGACAATCCCTTTGGCTGGCCGGTGAGCCTGAAACTCAAGGACGGCCGTGACGCCATCGAGAAGGCCCGCGCCACGGGGGCCGGCACGCCGCGCGAACGCGACTACATCGACGCGCTCGCCGAGTTGTACCGCGACCATGCCAACACGCCGCACCGGCCGCGCGCGCTCGCCGCCGAGGGTTCCGGCGACAAGGTCCGGGCGCGCGTGCATTACGAAAAGCTGGCGGCGGTCACTTCCGGATCGCCGGGCGCGCGGGCGGAACTGAAACGCGTGCGCGAGCAGATCGCGAGCCGCTGAGCGCACCGCAGCGCGAGGACGGCGCGGCGGGGGACCGGGTGCCGTCGCGCGCCGGAGTTGACAGGACGCCGACGCCGGTAGACCCTCGCCGCCGGGGGAAAGCCATGGCCGCGCGGCGCCGCATCTACCGCAAGTATCTCGCGCTCATCATCGCGCTGGTGGCGACCGCGCTGGTGCTGAGCGGCGCGATCGGCGTCTATTTCTCCTATCTGGAGACGCGCCATTCGCTCATCGCGCTGGCGCGCGAGAAGGCCGCTTCGGCCGCCAATCGCATCGAGCAGTTCGTCACCGAGATCGAGCACCAGATCGGTTGGACCGCGCTGCCGCAGATCGTCGAGGATGCCGATCCGAAGGTGCTGCGGCGCAACGACTACGCCAAGCTGGAAAAGCAGGTGCAGGCGATTACCGAATCGATCTACATCCACGCCAACGGCTGCCTGCAGATGGAAACCTCGCGCCTGAAGATCAACCGCGAGGGCGAGTGCCTCGAGGACCTGTCCAAGGATCCGCGCTTCCTCGCGGCGCGCGGCGGCACCACGTACTTCGGGCCGGTGTACTTCCGCAAGGAGACCGAACCCTACATGGCGATCGCGATGCGCGCCGGGCGCGAGGGCGCCGGCGTCACCGCGGTGGAGGTCAACCTCAAGTTCATCTGGGAAGTCATCCAGCGCATCAAGGTGGGCGAAACCGGGCTCGCCTATGTCGTCGACCGGGAAGGCAGCCTGCTGGCGCATCCCGACATCAGCCTGGTGCTGCAAAAGACCGATTTCTCCGGACTGCCGCAGGTCAGGGCGGCATTGCAGGGGCGCCTGGCAGGCGCACGCGATGCGCCGCAGGACCCCCCCGCCACCGCCGAAGCGCGCGACCGCAACGGCCGTCCGGTGCTGACCGCGTTCGCGCACATCGAGGCGCTCGACTGGTACGTGTTCGTCGAGCAGCCTGCGGCCGAGGCCTACAAGCCGCTGTACGCCTCGCTCGCGCGCAGCGGCGTGCTGCTGGTGGCCGGGCTGCTGCTGTCGGTCCTCGCGGGCCTGGTATTCGCGCGGCGCATGACCGATCCGATCCGGGCGCTGCAAGACGGTGCGGCCGCAATCGGCTCGGGTCGGCTCGACCAGAGGATCGACGTGCGCACCGGCGACGAGTTGCAGGACCTGGCCGAGCAGTTCAACAAGATGGCCGCGGACCTGAAGGAATCCTACGCGAGCCTCGAGCGCAAGGTGGAGGAGCGCACCGCGGAGCTGAAGCAGGCGCTCGAATTCCAGGGCGCGAGCGGCGAGATCCTGTCTTCCATCAGCGGGTCGATCGCCGACACGCAGCCGGTGTTCGACGCCATCACGCGCAACATCCTGAGGCTTTTCGGCGCGCGCTTCGCGGTCGTCCAGCTGCTGCGCGACGGGGCGATCCGGATGGGCGCGCTATCGGGCGAGGCCGGGTTCGAGCGGCTCGGCGACAACTACCCCAGGCCGCTGGACGAAAGCACGGTGGGCGGGCACGTCATGCTTTCGGGCAAGGTGCTGCAGCTCGCGCCGGTCCTCGGCAACCCGGCGACACCGCCGGCGACGGTGGCCTTCGCGCGCGATTTCGGCTTCGATTCCCTGATCGCTGCGCCGATGATGCGGGAAGACCGGGTGATCGGGGCGATCATCGCGGCGCGGCGCGACGCGGTGCCCTTCGATGACAAGCAGGTGGCCCTGATCCGGGCGTTCGCCGACCAGGCGGTGATCGCGATCCAGAACGCGCGCCTGTTCCGCGAAATCCAGGAAAAGAGCCAGCAGCTCGAGATCGCCAACCGCCACAAGTCCGAGTTCCTCGCCAACATGAGCCACGAGCTGCGCACGCCGTTGAACGCAGTGATCGGCTTCTCGGAGGTGCTCTCCGAACGCTATTTCGGCGAGCTGAACGAAAAGCAGCTCGAGTACGTGAACGACATCCACGCCTCGGGCAAGCACCTGCTCGGGCTGATCAACGACATCCTCGATCTTTCCAAGATCGAGGCCGGGCGCATGGAGCTGGATCTTGCCGACTTCGACCTGCCGGCCGCGTTGCAGAACGCGATGACGCTGGTCAAGGAGCGCGCGCAACGCCACGGCATTGCGCTCAGCCTCGAGATCGATCTGGCGCTCGGACCGGTGCGCGCCGACGAGCGCAAGTTCAAGCAGATCATGCTGAACCTGCTGTCCAATGCGGTGAAGTTCACGCCCGAGGGCGGCAAGATCAGCGTGTCGGCGAAGCCGAACGGCGCCGGCATCGAGGTCGCCGTGACCGATACCGGAGTCGGCATCGCGCCCGAGGACCACGACGCGGTGTTCGAGGAATTCAAGCAGGTCGGGCGCGACTACACGCGCAAGGCCGAGGGCACGGGCCTTGGCCTGGCGCTCACCAAGCGCTTTGTCGAGCTGCACGGCGGCCAGATCCGCGTCGCCAGCAGCCTCGGCAAGGGTGCGACCTTCACTTTCACCCTCCCCAATCGCCATGGCCAATGAACTGATCCTGATCGTCGAGGACAACGAGAAGAACCGCCGGCTCGCGCGCGACATCCTGCAGGTGAAGGGTTACCGCACGATCGAGGCGGAGACGGCGGAGACGGCGCTCGAAATGACGCCCAGGGAAAATCCGGACCTCGTGCTGATGGACATCCAGCTGCCGGGCATGAACGGCATCCAGGCGCTGAAGAAGCTGCGCGAAAGCGACGCGACGCGCGCCATCCCCGTGCTCGCCTTCACCGCCTCGGTCATGCCGCAGGACCGGCGTGAGATCATGGACGCGGGCTTCGACGGTTTCGTCGCCAAGCCGGTGAACCTCAAAGAGTTCGTCGCCGCGATCGCAAAGGCGCTGGGCAACGACCCGGTGGCGGGCAGCTGATGGCGCGCGCCGCCAGAGTCCTGGTGATCGACGACACGCCGGCGAACGTCAAGCTGCTCGCCGACCTGCTGACGGTGAAGGGCTACGACGTCGCGACCGCGCCGAACGGCGAAGAGGGCCTGAAGCGCCTCGCCGAGCAGCGTCCGGACCTCGTGCTGCTCGATGTCATGATGCCGGGCCTGAACGGCTACGAAGTATGCCGCGCAATCCGCGCTGACGCGTCCAACGGCGTGCTGCCGGTGGTGATGGTGACCTCGCTCGATCCGGCGCAGGAGCGCATCAAGGGGCTGGAGGCGGGTGCCGACGACTTCCTCTCCAAGCCGATCAACCAGGCGGAGCTGCTGGCGCGCGTGAAGTCGCTCTTGCGCATCAAGTCGCTCTACGACCAGCTCGAGGAGCTCAACTCGAGCCTCGAGCAGCGGGTCGCGGAGCAGGTCGCGTCGCTCGAGCGCTTCGCGCGCCTGAAGCGCTTCGTTTCGCCGCGCATCGGCGATCTGATCCTCTCGGGCGAGGTCGACGATCCGCTGCGGACCCATCGCCGCGAGATCACGGTGGTGTTCACCGACCTGCGCGGCTTCACCACCTTCAGCGAGACGGCCGAGCCGGAGGAGACGATGGACGTGCTGCGCGCCTATCACGGCGAGCTCGGCCGCATCGTCATGGCGCACGAGGGCACCATCGAGCATTTCGCGGGCGACGGCGTCATGATCCTGTTCAACGATCCGATCCCGGTGGGCGAACACGAGCTGGCGGCGATCCGCATGGCGCTCGAAATGCGGCAGGCGGTCGGCGCGCTCGGCGCGGGCTGGAAAAAGCGCGGCTACGACCTCGGTTTCGGCGTCGGCATCGCCAACGGCTACGCCACGCTCGGGGCGATCGGATTCGACGGCCGGCGCGACTACGGCGCCATCGGCCCGGTGACCAACCTGTCGGCGCGGCTGTGCAGCGAAGCGAAGACCGGCCAGATCCTGATTTCGCAGCGACTCTACGGCAAGGTGGAGGAGCGCGTGGAGGCGCAAGGCGTGGGCGAGCTCGCGCTCAAGGGCTTGCAGCGCGCGGTCAGCGCCTACAACGTGATCGGGCTGCGCGGCTGAGGCACTGCGCGCGCGCCACGCTCAGCGCGTGGCGTCGTTGGCGGGCTGCTGCGCGCGCTGCTGCATCAATTGCGTCGCCTGATCGATCTTCTGCTGCGCCCGCTCCTGGGTCTTCCTGGCCTCTTCGATCTCTTTCGCCTTGATGCTGGCGGCGGTGGCGGCAGTGCTTGCGGTTTCCACGCCGCAGCCGGCCAGCGTGGCGATGGCGGCGATCCATAGCAGTCTTTTCACGGAACCTCCGGGGTCGATGGCATCAGGGCGATTCTCCCATCGCCAGCGCGGCAAATGAAGCCAACCAGTGCTCGCCGACGTAATCACCGCCCACGACCTGCGGCAGCGCGGCCGCGAAATGCGCCTGCGCGGCGGCCTCGCAGTCCGTGCGGCGGGCGTCGCGCTCGGGCCACGTGGCCGCAAGCCGCGTCAAGCACCAGGCGCGCGACAGTGACAGACCGTCGAGATGCGCCTGCTTGGCGTCGCCGCGATCGGCCACGACCGGCGGCACCGCGAGCGGACCCGGCAGCGTGGGCAGGAACGCGTCCAGCCAGGCGCGAAATCCGCTCGTCGGCAGGATCTCGCGCATCAGGGTCGCTTCGATCAGCGCAGGCGAGAGAAAGTCGTCGAGCGAAGGCTCGTACGCAATCGGGGCGTCGCGGTCGGACGCGTACCAGCGGCGCGCCGACTGCTCGATGGCCGCGGCGAGCGCACAGTCCCCGGCGTGGCGCGCATAGTCCAGCGCGAGCAGCGACGCGAAGGCGGTGTTGCCGTGGCTGCCGCTGCGAACCGGGTATGGCGCCGCGCATACCTGGGTGCGATAGCGCTGCGCGATCAAGCTGGCGAGCGGCGTTACCGCCTGCGCCCAGGGGCCGTTCGCCAGGCGCAGAAGCTCGGCCTGCAGCTCCAGCAGCCAGCTCCAGCCATAGGGGCGCTCGAAGCTGCGACCCGCGGGTGATTGAAAGTAGGCGAGTTCGACTGCGATCGCGTCCGGTGCCAGGTGTGCGTCCAACAGCGCCTTGATCGGGCGAGCCTCCGGCAACGCCGGGTGCAGGCGCAGCAATCGCGCGAGCAACCAGTGCATGTGCACCGCCGAGTGCCAGTCGTAGCTGCCGTAGAACACCGGATGCACACGCCGCGGCGTCAGTTCGGCCGGTGCGGCAAACATCAGGTGGTCCAGCCTGCGCGGATATTCGCGCCCCACGTTGGCTAGCGCGAGACGCGCAAACGCGCCTGCCCGGGATTCGCTCAGCAGGGTCATGGCGCGGAAGATATTAAGCTAAAATCAACACGATACGTCATGTCCCTGGAAGTCATCGTACTCGCGGCCGGGCAGGGCAAGCGCATGCACTCGA
>SCUF01000211.1 GCA_004298325.1 Betaproteobacteria bacterium
GCACTGCTGCTATGGGTGTATTACTCGGCACAGATCTTTTTCCTGGGCGCGGAGTTCACCCGGCAATACGCGCTCGAGTACGGCAGCCTGAAGCAGGCGGCGCCGCGCTGGCGCACGGCGTTCGACGCACGCCGCGAAATGCCGCGCTGAGCGCGCCCGCTACGGTCTGCGATCGCGTTCCGCCGGGCGTTGCGGTCCTCGCTTGGCAGGCGCTGGCGCTCGTTGCATGGCCCGCTCCTGATAGTGCTGCCGCACCACGGTGTCACGCGGCTGATAACGGAAATTGCGGCTGTGCAGCGACGGCTGCTGTTCGACGCTGGGATAGCGATCCCCTGAATACTGCCGCTGATAGCGCGGCAGCGGTGCGGGCGCCGGCGCAGCGCGGCGACTCCACCGGTCCCATCCGCTTCGACGCTGCTCCCACTGATTGCCCCAGTGCTCGCCCCACCGTGGCGGCGCATCCGCTCGCCAGCCCCGAAAGTACGCGGGAGGATCCCGGTAGTAGCGCACGGGGATTCGCAGCACGAACAGCGGCACATACTCGGGCGCGACGAGACCCCAGGGTCCATTGTACCAGGAGCTCGCATACCAGTTATCCTGGCGGTACACCCAGTACATGCCATCGTAGTAGAAATAGTTCGAATTCAGGCGCGGCGCGTAGTACACCGGGTAGCCCGGCACGCGGACGAATTCCGGGTAAACGGGCAGGTTGATCCCGATGCTGACGCTGGGGAGCCCGATCCCGATGCTCAACTGGGCAATGGCCGGCGTCGCCGACCAGAACAGCAACCACAGGACCACGAGTGCGTAGCGCATTTATCTGTCCTCCAGTACCTGTGCCTGTGCCAGATTGCCCGATGTCGCCCGTGAAAATCTGTGCGCTATCGTACAGAAGGCGCTTGAGAGCGGCGTGGACGCGGGTAGGTGGGATTCACCGTCGTCGGGACTCAGGCCGACGGCCAGCCCAAATATATTGGCGCCACGCGCTGATACGGTGGCCCGCGGAGCAGCGGCGGATCTGCTGCAGCTACCCGAGCGCCGCGAGCGCGCTCCCCGGATCCGGTTCGCGGCCGGGAGAATCCGCACGCACGATCTCGGTCTTCAGCCACATCATCTCGAGCGAATTCCAGGGCGGCGGTTCCGGCAGCGACGATTCGGGCCGGAGCTCGATGCTGCCGCAGCCGCCCAATGCCAGCGCCAAGGCACACGCGGGCACACACCCTCTCCGAAAAAGTCTCATCCTCCCCTCCCCCGAAGCGGCGCACCCCCACCGGTGGCCGCATGCGTGTCAGGTCACGCTCGCGCGATTGTAGCGCGATTACCCGGCCGTTTCGTCCGGGCCAAGCCGCGATACCGCTATGTGCGGGACCGCACGGAACCCGATCTGCGGCGGCGCCGGGCCGCGCGCTTCGCTGACGACGTGCTGATCGGGATCGATCTCTCGCAGCGCTCGGCGCGCTCGATTCTCTAGGGGTGCGTGGCGCCGTCGTTCAGCGACGGTCGGCGGCGCTCGTCGTCGCTCGTATCCTGCGTGGTCGTCGTGCTGGACACGGGGATGGGGACCACGAACGCCACGCAAGCGTTCAACGCCAGCAGCGCCATCGCTGCCGCAATCGGTTTCAGGTGTCTCATGACGATCTCACGTTTCCGGTTAGCGCCGGCCGAGCCGGTTGCGGCGTGCATTCAAGCTGTGGATCACGCACCGCAACTATAGGCGCACGGCACCGCTCAGACTGTTCGTTTGCGTACCTACCGGACGCCGCGGCCTCCGAGGAACCGACACCATGAAACGGACCACCTGTCAGGCGGCCCCGCCAGCGCTCACTGCTGGTACTTGATCACGTTCCCGTTGCAGACCAGGCCCGTACGCGATGGGGTCATGATGCCGGGGTCGAAGCGGTAGCAGCCGAAGTTCATGACTGCGTCCCCGCCCAACGTGACGGCCTGGCCCTGGAGGTCGCTTGCGCCCTCTTCGATCGATCCGTAGGTCGGTACCGTGAAGGCGCTGCTCCACGATTCCGTCCACACGCGCTTCACGATACGGTACGTCCGGTAGCCCGCGGGGACGCCCTCGTAGAGCGCAACCTTGTCGGCTTCCGCCGAACGCTCGGCCCGGCCGGAGAGGCTCGCGCAACCAGCCGTAAAAATGCAGACCACGCACAGGGCGAAACCGGCACTGGGGAGTTGGCGCATCACGCTTCCTTTCGTCGCAATGGCCTATCTTACTATCGGTCAGACGCGGCAAGGATGAGCGCCAGGCGGCCGAACGCGAACCGGCGTGCCGGTGCGCGCTGCGGCGCGGCGCCGCTGCTGCAGAACCCTCTGTGCGCCAGCGCACCGATCGAATGCTGCCCTGTCCCTTATGTGTGCTACCGCACAGAGCGGTCGGCCGTTGCGGATCGATGATCCATGCAGGTGCCCCGGCTCATCACCCCCGATGGGTCGATCTCCTCCCCGAGCGGGCACTTGAAGTACCTGGGCCCGGAGCGGCCTGTAGCGCTCCGGGCCCGATTTTTTCTCCCGGCCGCGGCGCGAGCCGGTCGCGCTTACCTGAAGCGGATGTCGCCGAACAGCCCCAGCAATCCGATCAGGATCAGATACAGCGCGACAATGTAGTTCAGCAGCCGGGGCATGATCAGGATGAGGATTCCGGCAATCAGCGATACCAGTGGTGCCAGACTCAGGGTCAGGTTCATGGCGGCCTCCTATGTGCGCGCAAGCTGAAACTGCTCGCAACCTATCGCCTTTGCCGTCCAATGCGCTGTGCGCCAGCGCACGGCGAGCCGCCCGAGCGGCGCGAAGTTCCTGCATTCCGTCATGCGGTGAGCCGCGGCAGCAGGCGGTCGTATTCGCGTTTCACTACCGCGTAGCACTCGCAGACCCGCGCTTCCAGCTTCGGCCGGTCGAGCACCGTGATCCGGCCGCGGCTGTAATGGAGCAGGCCTTCGGTCTGCAGCTTGCCGGCCGCCTCGGTCACGCCCTCGCGGCGCACCCCCAGCATGTTGGCGATCAGCTCCTGGGTCATCGTCAACTCGTTCGAGGACAGCCGGTCCAGGCTCAGGAGCAGCCAGCGGCACAGCTGCCGTTCGACCGCGTGGTGG
>SCUF01000212.1 GCA_004298325.1 Betaproteobacteria bacterium
CGTAGTGATCGATGACTTTATCGCTGTATGCCATGTGCTTGCTCCTTCATGCCTTGCTCAATGCGCCGCCCACTGGACGGAGTTCAGGTCGATGCCTTCCTTGTGCATTTCCCACAGCGGGGACATCTCGCGCAGCTTCGACACCTTGGCCTTCAGGTGGTCCACCGTGTAGTCCACCTCGTCCCCGCTGGTGAAGCGCCCGAGGGTGAAGCGGATCGACGAATGCGCCAGCTCGTCCGAGCGCCCCAGCGCGCGCAGCACGTACGAGGGCTCGAGCGAGGCCGAGGTGCAGGCCGAGCCGGAGGACACCGCGATGTCCTTGACCGCCATGAGCAGCGACTCGCCCTCGACGAAGTTGAAGCTCACGTTGAGGTTGTGCGGCACGCGCTGCTCGAGGTGGCCGTTGACGAAGACCGCCTCGATTTCCTGCACGCCGCGCAGCAGCCGGTCGCGGAGGGCCCTGATGCGCTCGTTCTCGACGGCCATCTCCAGCCGCGCGATGCGGAAGGCCTCGCCCATGCCGACGATCTGGTGCGTGGCCAGCGTGCCCGAGCGAAAACCCCGCTCGTGGCCGCCGCCGTGCATCTGCGCTTCCAGCCGCACGCGCGGCTTGCGCCGCACGTACAGCGCGCCGACGCCCTTCGGACCATAGGTCTTGTGCGCGGAGAACGACATCAGGTCGACCTTGAGGCTCTGCAGGTCGATCGGGCACTTGCCGGTCGCCTGCGCGGCATCGACGTGCAGCAGCGCGCCCTTCGCCTTGCACAGCGCGCCGATGGCCGCGATGTCCTGCACCACGCCGATCTCGTTGTTCACGAACATCACCGAGACCAGGAGGGTGTCGGCGCGCAACGCCGCCTCCAGCCGGTTGAGGTCGAGCAGGCCGTCGCTGCCGACGTCGAGGTAAGTGACCTCGAAGCCGCGCCGCTCCAGTTCGCGGCAGGTATCGAGGGTCGCCTTGTGCTCGGTCTTGACCGTGATCAGATGCCTGCCGCGGGTCTTGTAGAACTCCGCCGCGCCCTTCAGCGCGAGGTTGATCGATTCCGTCGCGCCCGAGGTCCAGACCAGGTCCTTGGCGTCGCAATTCACCAGCGCAGCGACATTGCCGCGCGCGGTTTCCACGGCCTCTTCCGCCTTCCAGCCGAACAGGTGCGAGCGGCTCGCCGGATTGCCGAAATGCTCGGTCAGGTACGGGATCATCTTCTCCGCCACGCGCGGATCGACCGGCGTGGTCGCGGAATAATCGAGGTAGATCGGCAGCTTCATGCGGCGACCGCAATGACCGGTTTCACCGGCGGCTGCTCGGGCGAGCGCCAATCCTGCAGCACCGCGACCTGCTTGCCGTGCTGGTGCGCGACCAGGTCGGCCAGCGTGACCGAGGCCAGATAGTCGTACATCTTCTCGTTCAGCCGCGCCCACAGATCGTGCGTCATGCAGCGCTTGTTGTCGGGGAGGCAGTTCTCCTTGCCGCCGCACTGCGTGGCGTCGAGCGGCTCGTCCACCGCGACGATGATGTCGGCGACCGTGACGCCCTGCGCGGGCTGCGCCAGGTTGTAGCCGCCGCCCGGCCCGCGCACGCTC
>SCUF01000003.1 GCA_004298325.1 Betaproteobacteria bacterium
GATTCGATGTCGAGGTCGACGAGTTTCTGGCCGTCGACGATGGCGACGCGCAGTTCTTCCTGCTGCGTCGCATTGAAAAGCATGCGTTTCACTTCATGTTCTCCTGCGCGCGCAGGAGACCCGGTCTGCGTTCGGTCAGTGCTCTCCCGGCGAATGCTTCGTCATAAAGAGGCCTGCGAGTCTTCTACGCGCGGATGGCTACAGTAAGATCGCTACTTGCGGTGAGCGAGATTAACCACTGCTTCAGGCCCGGCTGCGGCCGGGCAGGAGGCGGGTGACAGGTTCCGGCGCGTGGCAGATGGCCCGCCGCGTCTTGTGGTTCCTGCGCCTCGCAACTCGAAACAGAACCTGAGATCATACGCATAATGAACGGCTTAGGCAATGCGCGCGCCACTTTGCTGGAAGTCGGCGAAGACGGCGAGGCGCAGCGCATCGACAATTTCCTGCTGCGCCGGCTCAAGGGCGTGCCGAAAAGCCACGTCTATCGCGTGCTGCGCAGCGGCGAGGTGCGCGTCAACAGCGGCCGCGTGAAACCGCACTACCGGCTGCGCGCGGGCGATCGCGTGCGCGTGCCGCCGTTGCGCCTGCCGGCGCCGGCACGCCGCGCGCCGCCGGCGCGGCCGCTCGAGCTGCCGGTGGTGCACGAGGACGCGGCCCTGCTCGCGCTCGACAAGCCCTCCGGCGTCGCCGTGCATGGCGGCAGCGGGATCAGCCACGGCGCCATCGAAGCGCTGCGCGCCGCGCGCCCGCAGGCGAAGGTCCTCGAGCTGGCGCACCGTCTCGATCGCGACACCTCGGGCCTGCTGCTGGTGGCGAAGAAGCGCAGCGCCCTGATCGAGCTGCATCGCATGCTGCGCGAGGGCGAAATCGAGAAGCGCTACGTCGCGGCGGTGCTGGGGCGCTGGCGCGGCGGCGAGCGCGAATTGAATGCAGCGCTGCACAAGTACGTCACGGCCTCGGGCGAGCGCCGCGTCAGCGTCAGCGAGGACGGCCGACGTGCGGTGACGCGGGTGCGGCCGCTTGCCGTGAGCGAGCGCTGCAGCCTGCTCGAACTCACCTTGCTCACCGGCCGCACGCACCAGATCCGCGTGCACCTGGCGCACGCCGGGCACCCGGTACTGGGCGACGACAAGTACGGCGATTTCGAAGCCAATCGCGCGCTCGCCCGCGAAGGCGTCGCGCGGCTCATGCTGCATGCGCAGCGGCTCAGCTTCCGCCACCCGGTGACGGGCTCGCGCCTGCGGCTGGAGGCGCCGTGGCCCGAGGCGCTGCGCCGTTTCGTTGCCCGGCACTGGCCCGAGCATGCCCGCTGAGCGCAGGTATCCGCTGATCGTGTTCGATTGGGACGGCACGCTGATCGATTCGGCGGCGACCATCGTCGAGTGCATCCAGGCGGCGGCGCGCGAGATGGCGCTGCCGGTGCCGGACGAGGCGCGCGCCCGCCACGTCATCGGCCTGGGCCTGCACGATTCGCTGCGCCATGCCGTGCCGCTGCTGCCGCGCGGGCAGTATGCGGATTTCGCGGAACGCTATCGCCAGCAGTTCCTCGCGCGCGAGGACACGCTGCAGCTGTTCCCCGGCGTGCGCGCGCTGCTCGAGCGCCTCGCGCGGCGCGGCCACCGGCTTGCGCTCGCCACCGGCAAGAGCCGGCGCGGACTCGACCGTGCGCTGGGCGCCAGCGGCCTTGGCGGGTATTTCGTGGCCTCGCGCTGTGGCGACGAAACGCACCCCAAGCCGCACCCTGCCATGCTGCTCGAGCTGCTGCGGGAGCTGGGAGCGCAGGCGCCCGCCGCGCTGATGATCGGCGACACCTCGCACGACCTGCTGATGGCGCGCAGCGCCGGGGTCGACGCGCTGGGGGTGACCTACGGCGCACATTCGGCGGCCGAGCTGCGCGGCCTGGCGCCGCTCGAGTGCATTGCCAGCGTCGAGGCGCTCGCCCGGTGGCTGGAAACGAACGCCTGATCTGCGCCGCCGGCGCGCTGCTCGACGGCGGCGGGGCGCTGCGCTTCGAGGTCGAGTATCGCGGCGCGACCGCGCCGGCGTTCGTCATCCGCTTCGACGGCGCGGTGTTCGGCTACCTCAACCGCTGCGGCCACAGGCCGATGGAGCTGGACTGGCGCGAGGGCGAAGTCTTCGACTCCGGGGGGCGCAGTTTGATATGCTCGACGCACGGCGCGACGTACGCGCCGGAGAACGGCCGCTGCCTGGGCGGGCCCTGCAGCGGCACGCCGCTGGTGCGGCTGCGCGTCGTGGAACGCGGCGGCGGGATCTACTACCTGGGACTCAAGCACGATGGCTGAGAACGGCGAACACTGGGAACGCGAGGTGATCGAGAAGCTGGCCACCGCGGCGCTCCGGGAGCAGCGCCGCGCGCGCGCCTGGGGCATCTTCTTCAAGCTGCTGACTTTCGCCTACCTCACGGTGATCATCCTGCTCGCGGTCGACTGGAAGGCGCACACCGAGACCCGGGGCCGGCACACCGCGGTGGTGGAGATCAACGGCCTCATCGCGCCCGCGGCCGACGCGAGCTCGGAAAAGATCGTCGCCGCGCTGAACGCCGCGTTCAAGGACAAGAATACCCAGGGGGTGGTGCTGCGCATCAACTCCCCGGGCGGCAGCCCGGTGCAGGCGCAGACCATCTACGACGAGATGCGCCGGCTGCGCCGCAAGTACCCGCAAGTCCCCCTCTACGCGGTGGTCGAGGACCTGTGCGCCTCCGGCGGCTACTACGCCGCGGTCGGCGCCGACCGCATCTACGTCAGCCCCGCCAGTATCGTCGGCTCCATCGGCGTGCGCATGGACGGTTTCGGCGTCACCGGCCTGATGGAGAAACTCGGCATCGAGCGGCGGCTGCTGACCGCCGGCGACAACAAGGGCATGCTCGATCCCTTCCTGCCGCTCGACGAGCGGCACAAGGAATACGCGCAGACGCTGATGAACGAGATCCACCAGCAGTTCATCGCCGCGGTGCGCGAAGGCCGCGGCAAGCGCCTCAAGGAAGCGCCGGAGATCTTTTCCGGCCTGATCTGGAGCGGCCAGCGCAGCATCGAACTGGGGCTGGCCGACGCCATCGGCAGCCTCGATCATGTCGCGCGCGAGGTGATCAAGGCCGAGGACATCGTCGATTACACGCAGAAGGAAAACATCGCCGAGAAGTTCGCGCGCCGCTTCGGCGTCGGCGTGGCCGCGGGCCTGACGGAGTTCGCGGCGCGCATGCCCGCAGGGCTGCGCTAGGCCTGCAGCAGGAACACCGCCGGATTTTCCGCCGCGTCGAGCGGACGGCGGCGCCATTCGGCGATCGTGCGCGCAACGATCGACTCGCCCGCCGCGGTCAGGTCGCTCGCCACGCAGAGCCGGGTCTGCGCACTGCAGACTTCGAGCAGCGCTGCGAGCAGCGCACGGTTGCGATAGGGCGTTTCGATGAAAATCTGCGTCTGGCGTTCGGCGCGCGAGCGCTGTTCCAGTTCGCGGATGCGGCGCCGGCGCGGCTCGCGCTCGCGCGGCAGGTAGCCGCAGAAGGCAAAGCGCTGGCCGCAGAACCCGGAAGCCATCAGGGCCAGCAGGATCGCCGAGGGCCCGATCAGCGGCACCACGCGGAAACCCTCGCGGTGCGCCAGGCTGACGAGCTCGGCGCCGGGATCGGCCACGCCCGGGCAGCCGGCTTCGGCGACGAGGCCGAGCGATCGGCCCGCGCGCAGCGGCCCGAGCAGTGCCGGGACCTCGCCCGCGCCGGTATGCTCGTCGAGACGCGCGATGCCGAGCTCGCGCAGCGCGCAGGGCATGCCGAGCGCGGCCAGGAAGGCGCGCGCGCTTTTCGGGTTCTCGGCGACGAAGTCGCGCAGCGTGCGCACCGTGGCGATCGCGGCGGCGGGCAGCGCGTCCGGCGCCGCCCCGCCGAGCGGCGCCGGAACCAGGTAGAGCGCCGCCATCAGCCGATCACCGCGATGCCGGACTCGGCCAGCAGCTCGGTGAGCGCGATCAGCGGCAGGCCGATCAGCGCGGTCGGATCGTCGCTCCGGATGCGCGCCAGCAGCGCGATGCCGAGGCCTTCGGACTTGGCGCTTCCGGCGCAGTCGTAGGGCTGCTCGCGATCGAGATAGGCCTCGATCTCGCGGCGGCCGAGGGTGCGAAACGTCACCTGGCAGGAGACGACGCGTGAGCGCAGCGCGCCGCTGGCCGCATCGAGCACGCTCACCGCCGTATCGAAATCCGCCGTCCTGGCGCTCAGGTACTCGAGCTGGCGAATGGCGTTGGCGCGCGATCCCGGCTTGCCCAGGCGCGTGCCGTCGCAGGAGGCGACCTGATCCGAACCGATGATGACCGCGTCCCCGAAGCGCTGCGCCACGGCCCTCGCCTTGATCACGGCCAGCCGCAACGCCGTGGCGGCGGGCGCCTCGCCGGGTTCCGGATCTTCGTTCACCTCAGGGGCGACGCACTCGAAGCGCAGGCGCAGGCGTGCCAGCAGCTCGCGGCGATATTGCGAGCTCGATGCCAGTACCAATTCGCGGCGCTGTGCCATCACTTTGTTTTGACGAGCTTTTTCACCGATGATATCATCCGCGCCCCATGCCGCAGCTGCCGGTGATCGACGGCTTCGAGTTTGCGCGGTCCGGCTCGAGACAGAGTGGCGATTGTGCGGCGAAGGATTTTCGGCGGCTGCTCGGGGCGTTGTACGCGCCGGAAGGCACGATTCATTACGAGCTGCAGGGATTGCCGCAGGAACTCGGGCGTCCGGCGCTGCGACTGAGCGTGACGGGACGGTTGCAGCTCATCTGCCAGCGCTGCCTCGGGCCGCTGCAGTTCGAACTGCGTTCGGCAACGCAGCTGCTGCTGTTCGCGGAGGACGCCGAGCTCGCCGCCGTGCCGATCGAGGCCGAAGGGCCCGAGCGCATCGTGGCGAGCAGGGACATGTCGGTCCTCGACCTGGTCGAGGATGAAGTGCTGCTGGCAGTGCCGTACGCGCCGCGGCATGAGCAGTGCACGACGCGCGACGGGCATGCGCCCGACGCGCCGCAGCGCCCGTTCGCGGGGCTTCGCGCCCTGCTGGGGGGAAAGCACTGACGCCGGGCGGACCGGGTGGTCCGCCGGCGATTGAATTTTTTGACAGGAGCAGAACATGGCAGTCCCGCAGAATCGCAAGACCCCGTCCAAGCGCGGCATGCATCGCTCGCACGATCACCTCGCCAATCCGCCGACGGCCATCGAGCCGACCACGGGCGAAGTGCACCTGCGACATCACATCAGCCCGACCGGGTTCTACCGCGGCAAGAAGGTGGTGCGGTCCAAGGGCGAATAGCCTCGCGTCCGCGTCGCGGCGCGCGTCCAGCGCGGCCGCGCCTGTCCATGGAAATCACCCTAGCCGTCGACTGCATGGGGGGCGATCACGGCCCTCACGTGACCGTGCCGGCCGTGCTCGAATTCCTGCGTGAGCGCGGCGATGCGCGCTGCGTGCTGGTCGGCAAGGCCGAGGCCATCGAGGCGGAACTCGGCGCGCACGGCAGTGCCCAGGGTCCGCGCCTGCGCGTGCAGCGCGCAGCCGAAGTGGTCGGGATGGACGAGCCGCCCGCGCAGGCGCTGCGCGGCAAGAAGGACTCCTCGATGCGCGTCGCCGTCAATCTGGTCCACCGCGGCGAGGCGCACGCGTGCGTCAGCGCCGGCAATACGGGTGCGCTGATGGCGATCTCGCGCTTCGTGCTGAAGACCCTGCCCGGGATCGACCGGCCGGCGATCGCGGGCGTGCTGCCCAACGCGGGCGGCGGCGGTACCTACGTGCTCGACCTCGGCGCCAATGTCGACTGCACCCCGCAGCAGCTGATGCAGTTCGGCATCATGGGCGCGATGCTGGTGGCGGCGCTCGAGCACAAGGAGCGCCCCACGGTGGGGCTGCTGAACATCGGCGTCGAAGACATCAAGGGCAACGATACGGTGAAGCTGGCGGCCGACCTGTTGCGCGCGAGCGGACTCAACTTCTGCGGCAACGTCGAGGGCGACGACATCTACAAGGGCACTGCCGACGTGGTGATCTGCGACGGCTTCGTCGGCAATTCGGTGCTGAAGGCCTCGGAAGGTGTCGCCAAGATGATCGTCGGTTACCTGCAGCAGGAATTCTCGCGCAGCGCGTGGCGCAAGTTCTCGGCGCTGCTGGCGCGGCCGGTGCTGCGCGCGCTGCGCGTGCGCATGGATCCCGGCCGCTACAACGGCGCCAGCCTGCTCGGCCTGCGCGGCATCGTCGTCAAGAGCCACGGCTCGGCGGACGTCTACGCCTTCGGCCGGGCGCTGCGGCGTGCCGAGGACGAAGTGCGCAACGACGTGCTCGAGCGCATCACGCGCCGCATGGCCGAGATGCAGGCCGCGCCGGCGCGCGCCCGGAGCGCCGCGGCATGAACTACGCCCGCATCATCGGCACCGGCAGCTATCTGCCGCCGCGCGTGGTGCGCAACGAGGAATTCGCGCAGCGCCTCGACACCTCGGACGCCTGGATCCGCGAGC